>CAVHUZ010000048.1:0-18066 GCA_963639545.1 Bacteroidaceae bacterium | reverse complement strand
TTATTTGGGATTATAGAGATAGCCGTATGCTGAATCCTCAGATATGCTTTGACTCTAAGAAAGGTGGATATTGGCGAAGCTAAAGAGGTACTATGATCATCGAAAATAAATTATTTTAGGAAGAAAATTAATTTATTTTTCACAAGAAATTAAATTGTTTTTCCGCTTTGGTAAGCCGCTGACGATTCATGAAATGTACGGAGAGAGGGGTTAAGCGTGCCTATGTTGCTTCGTGGTAAAGACGGTTTGTAATGACAATGAAGAACTGGAAGGGGAGAGCAGGGGATAAAACAAAAATAGGAGAAAAGCAAAAGCTCTTCTCCTATCCGGTTATTTCCGACAGTATAGCGCGTAGTCGGATTGTGTTACTTCCGGTTGCTTAGAAATACAAGTAGCGGTTGTCCACTACGTTAGCCTTAGAAACGATGTCCTGCATGAAGTTGCCAATGTACTGCATCTGCTTCTGACGGCACTGCTGCAATACCTGTGCCTCGTTGTACTTAGTTGGGCGCATTGACTTCTTCACTACTTGGAATACGTAAACACCAGCGTTACCCTTGACAGGCTTGCTAGAGAACTTGCCCTGTGCAGTACCAGCTACAGCACCTGAGAGTGCAGGCTCAGCAGCACCAGTAGCAGGGATGAATGCAGGTGAAGCGAAGGTGATCTGATCAACGGTAGATACCTTAGCACCCTTAGCCTTAGCTGCAGCAATGCTGTTTACACCGTTGAGCTTAGCCATGAGCTTCTCTGCCTTCTTATCGCGAATCACTTCACGCTTGAGAACTTCCTTCACCTGAGGATCGTCCCAACTGCGATAACCCTCTGGGTGAATCTTGCTCAAGCCAATTACCATGAGGTGGTCGTTCTCCTGACCTGCTTCGAAGAGAGGTGAAACCTGACCTTCCTTGTTAGCGAATACCCACTTGATAGCCTCGCGGATACCAGCGCCACCTACGTTAGCGATGTTGTGGTTGGCGGTAACAAAGTTGTTGATGTCTTGTACCTTATATCCATACTTGCTTGCAAGCTTGCTGAGGTCATTGATGTTGCCAGATGCCTTAGTAACAAACTCGCTGAAGTGGTTGTACTCGTGTGAGTAGGTATCCTTAGAGAACTGGATCTCTTTCTTGACAACAGCTACAACGGCCTTGTTGGTCATAGCCTTGCGGTCTACAACCTGCAGTACGATGTTGCCTTGTGTAAGGGCAATGTTCTGTGTCTTGTTCACCTCACCCTTGAGCAATGCCTCGATGTAGGTGCGGTTGTCTTGGTTCATGGTGTTAGCCTGTTCGTACATCTGACCAGTGAACCATGTCTTCTGACCATCCTGGCCATACTTTTTAGCGATAGCCTCAAAGTCAGCACCACCATCAAGAGCCTTCTGGATGCTATCAGCCTTGCTGCGTGACTCTTCTACTGAGTTGGCTGCAACCTGAATCTGACGATACTCTACAGAGTCGGGGAGCTGTTCTTTAGAGAGGATGCGGATGATATTGAGGGTGTTGTCCTGTGTGTTTTCAATCACACCAGTGGTACCTACAGCCATAGAGTCGACCTTTGCTGCTACGTCAGGATACTGCTGGAAAGCCTTGCTGCTTACTGGAAGACCAAGATAAGCAATCGCGCTACCGCTCTTGCTTACTACCTGTGCAGGATCGGCTGCCTCAGCGAGCTGCTTCTGATAGTCGTTCATCTCCTTCATGATGGCGTTGCGGTCGGTCTTGCTAGCCTTTACTTGGAAGTCAACTACCTTCAAGTCACGTGTCTCACGATCTGAACGGAAAGCAGGCTTGAGCTCTTCATATTTAGCTTTGAGGTCTTCGTCGGTTACCTTCACGTCGGTATCCTTGATAGAACTGTAAGCAAGTGAAGCCAACTGGATCTGTGCTTCCTCGTTCTCTTCCTTGAATGCCATCTTAGCCTCTACCTTGTTAGAGAGCACGCAGTTGGCCAACAAGTTCTGATACTTCTGTGCCAAGAGCTGGTTGCGAAGGTTCTTCTCTACGAACAACCAATAGTTGTAAGCAGGCTTGAGCTGTTCAAACTGCTGTGCATTGTTGGTGCTCTTTGCTTTGTTATAAGCATCGATAAACTGCTTGAGCAATGATACGTCAAAACGACCTGTCTGCTGGTTGACGAAAGGAGTCTGTGCCAACATAGGGTTGGTACCCTCGTTGAGCGTGTTTTGTAGCTCTGCCTCTGTCACCTTAAGACCTAGCTTAGATGCGTCAGCCTCTAGCACCTTGTTGCTGATGAGCTGTTGCCATACTTGGTCTTTGAGTTGGTTGAGCTGATCCTCGTTGAGATTTTCGGTGCGCATGGTAAACTTCACTGCGTCTTGATATTCTTCAAGAAGCTTTTGGAAATCTTGCACATTGATTTTCTCACCCAGAACCTCACCGATACGTTGGTTAGCTTCACCCTTGATACCGTTACAAGAGCGGAAAGCTTCCTCAGCGATGAATGCAAACAAGCCCAAACCGATAATCACAATCAGTATGGCGCCTTTGCTTCTGATTTTTCCTAATGCTGCCATTTTCTTTGTTTTTTATTTGTTTTGTTTTATTATTTCATGTTAATGACATACTCCGCAAGTAGCTATAATACTACAAAATGCGTACAAAATTAACAAAAAAAAGGCACATACGGGTGGTTTTCTTAAAGAAAATCCTTTTCCCTCTGTATGTTGCCTTGATTTTTTTTACTTATAAGGGTATTTCCCTAATTATTGTTCTTTTACGTGTAGCTTGACGAGGATAATCTTCGTCATGGTGTTCTTGATGATTTTGAATTCGTATTTGCCCACTTTCACTATTTCGTTGAGCTTTGGAAAACTCTGATATGTGGCGAGAATCAAGCCACTTATCGTCATATAATCAGTGCTTTCGGGCAGGTCTAGGTGGAAGATCTCATTGACCTTGTCAATCTCTAGACGTGCGGAAAGGATATAGTCGCCTTCTTTCGTCTTGCGTGCGATGTATTTGGCGTTGTCATGTTCGTCTTCTATGTCTCCGAAGATTTCTTCTACGATGTCCTCTAAGGAAACGATACCAGCTGTTCCGCCAAACTCGTCCACCACTATTCCTAATGATTTCTTCTGCTGAAGGAATATCTGCATAAGCTTCTGTGCAGTCATGGTCTCGGGTACAAAAGGAATCTTCCGAATGTGGGTGTGCCAGTTTTCGCGGTCACGAAACATCTCGTGAGAGTGGATGTAGCCTATGATATGGTCGATATCTTCCTCGTAGACGATGAGCTTAGAGTTGCCACTCTCGGTAAACATCTGAAGCAGTTCGTCGGTGGAGCATTCGGTAGAGACGGCATTGATTTCGGTTCGGGGTATCATACAGTCGCGCACCTTGATGTCAGAGAAGTCGAGTGCGTTCTGGAAAATCTTTACCTCATCTTCCACATTCTCGTCTTCGCGTGCATTCTCGATGGACGATTGCACTAGATAATCCAAATCGATCTTGGTGAATGTGCCGTCGTCGCTCTCCTTATCGGGCTTCACGCCAAAGATACGGAGGAACATTCGGCTGACGAACGTAGCAAAACGGCTGATGGGCCATAGCAAGATGTAGAAGAAGTAAGCTATGGGGGAGAAATGTGTCAGCAGTGTGTTGGGACTGCTCTTAAAGAGCGTTTTGGGTAGAAACTCGCCCGTAAACAGTATCACCAAAGTGGAAAGAATGGAGTCAATGATGACCAATGTGGCTTCGTTGGTGATGCCGATGTCCTCGCGCCAAATACCGTCAAAGATGCGTGAGAACAACATACCATAAATCACCAAGACGATATTGTTACCAACGAGCATGGTGGAAACAAATCCGTTGGGATTATGGTAAAAGATAGTAAGACATTTTTGCGCAATGCCGTTTTTGTCTTTGTCCATTTCTAGCAGTAGGCGATTGCTAGAGACAAAGGCAATCTCCATTCCGGAAAAGAACGCTGAAAATAGCATTGTCAGCAAGATGGCGATAACATAATAGGTTATATCCACGTTCTATTATTTTGTTTTGTGTATCGAATCGAGTGGGATGAGCCCGTTCGGTCCTGATGGGGTGGGGGCGCTAGGGGCAAGTTGCTTGTTCTCAAACAGTCCCCATCCTTTTGTGTTTCTTATCTCGTAGTCGGTCATCTGCTCATCACTGACAAAGTAGTTGCCCTCAAGCTCGCGCTCGGGTGTGATGAGATGTGAATAGGTCTTGGACCAAATCTTATGGTCGGCTTCGTCCCAATCTAGCTGTTGGCTACGGAAGTCAAGTCCTTGTGCAGTGAGGATGTGTACGCGTCCACGCAGCACCCAGTGACGATCTTGGTCATAGTAGATGGCAGAGTCGCACATGATATATCCCTGTATCCGCTTCTTTTCATCAAACTGTGTCAGGAGCACACCTTTATTAAATATCCAGCATGAGGGCTTCTTGTTGGTGTTGATCTCCCAACGCTCGGCTACGATACGATATTTGATAACACCCGAGTCGGATATCAAGGTGTTGACCCCATACGTCGTCATCACTGGCACCGAGTCGCTATCGTGGATAGCGGGTGCTGTATGTTCGTGCACTTCTTGACAAGCAGTAAGCCCGAGGATGATCGAGCAAAGCAAGAAAAGGCATTTCCTCATAGATGCGTCGTTACCTCGTGTAGCTTTATTCTACCTTGAACTTAGCAAACCAACGTTCGTTGAAGGTCAATCCTACGTTGATGCGGAACGTGTTCTCCTTCAGCATGCCTGGTGCTTGAAAGTTAACCCACTGAGCAGAGATGTTCAAGATGGAACGGTTGTTATAGTTGTTGATGATTGGTATGCCCAAACCTAAGGAAGCTGAGATCTCTTTAGGGCCATCTTGACCATTCACGGTGTAATAAGGTGTGGCATAACTTACACCACCTCTATAATGCAGACGGCTGAAGAAGCCATGATAGCGTTCGTCTTTGCAATATTCGAAACCGAGAGTAAACTTCTGACGATCTTTGAGTACGCCATTCTGCATGACGTAGGAAGAAACACCATTGGTTGTTTGGTATTGTGGGAAGGCAAGCTTACCCCATTGCTGCAGCTGATAGTCGAATCCCACGGTGAGCTTGTTGTTATGGTTGTAAGCTAAACCAGCTCCGAAGCGGTGGGGCATATCCAGCACGTTCTCAATGACAAACTTCGCTGTGTCAGCTACACCAGTCTGTGAGTTGGTGGATATCATGAGACATTCAGGGTCCGCATTAAGGCTGTGGCCTAAGCCGTAAGTTAGACCTAGGGTCACCATGTCCTTCTTAGAAAGAGGCGCTGTCCATTGCAGACCGAAAGTGAGATCATAGCTTCTTACGTCAACGCTGTATTTTCTAGAAAGTGTGTTGACATAAGTGTCACTATAGCTATTCAGGATGGTGCGTGTGTATCCGCCCCAAAGGTAGCTGGCGTTTACACCTAAAGAGAAGTTGCGTATAGGTTCTACACCTACGCCAAGGAACACTTCGTGCAAGCCACCCTCGCCATCGTATGTGTTGGTGTAAGTGGTGTTGGCGGTTTCGGTAGAAGAGGCATCGTTCACTCGGTGCGTGTTTTGGTAGTTGTATCCCACATTGGTGAAAGGTAGCACTCCGAAACCAATTCCGACATGCTTGCAAGCCCTGAATCCACCAATAACATATTCGATGTCGGCATTCTGTGCATTCTTCTTATAGCCGTTCTCTGTGAAATTGGTCAGTTGCAGTCCTACGCCAGCGTCGAAGATGAAGGATAGAGAGTCTATAGCCGAGTAGGATGCTGGGTTCTGTGCGTTGATCTGATTATGTTTGCGCAAACCGTATGACAAGCCATTCATGCCACGGTTGAATCCGCCAGAACGGTCAGACAATTCTCCCAATCCATACTGACTATAAGGTGAATTGGTGCCACTTTGTGCAAAAACAGACATTGATGCCATTGCCATAACGGCAAGGGTGAGTATCTTTCTCATTGAATGAACGATAATTAATTTAAGTTGCAAATGTATGAAAAAATCTTGGAACGTGGAAAAGATAAACTCAAATTGTTGTTAAAACAAAAGGGAAGCGCCGTTTAACGTCTACTTCCCTTATGTATTTATGATTTTTTATACTAGTTTGTTATCTTTCGGGAAAACCACCGTGGGTTTATAGGTCTTGGCTTCCTCAAAGTCCATCAAGGCATAACTCACGATTATCACCACGTCGCCCACTTGCACTTTTCGTGCTGCGGCACCATTAAGACAGATGCAACCGGACCCTCGTTCACCTTTTATAATATAGGTTTCAAATCGTTCTCCATTATTATTATTCATGATTTGGACCTTCTCGCCAGCTATAAAGTTAGCGGCATCCATCAAGTCCTCATCAATCGTAATGCTACCAATGTAGTTGAGGTTGGCTTCAGTTACCTTGACACAATGTAGCTTGCTCTTTAAAACTTCAATTAACATATGGGTTTATGACTCTTTGTACTTGATATGATCAATTAATCGGATAGGGGTAGCACCGCAGTTGACAGTGATGCAACCGACGATATATGGACTATCGTTCCAGTCCTTTACGGGAAGCAAGGTGTTACCATCAACGATTTCGAAATATTCTACGTCTAACATCTTGTCAGAGTTGATGCGATCCACCGTTGCTTGATGAGTTTCGGCTAGCGTATGGCTCTTAGCGTAAGCAACGCTCTCCTTCAATGCTTCGTAGATCTTTGGCGCAATGGCACGTTCCTCAGGAGTTAATAAAGAGTTGCGACTACTCAACGCCAATCCGTCTTCTTCGCGGATGATGGGACATTCTACAATCTTTATCGGCAGTTGGATATATTCGACCAATCGTTTGATAACGGCAATCTGCTGCCAATCTTTCTCGCCAAAGTAGGCGAATGTGGGGTGAACGATGTAGAATAGACGACTGACAACTTGGCATACACCATTAAAGTGGCCAGGGCGATGTGCTCCTTCCATCACGGTGCTTTGAGGGGAGAACTCAAACTGGCGCTTGTCGGGGGTGGGGTACATGTCTTCCACCGATGGTGCGTAAACGTAATCGGCTCCGCAAGCCTCTATCAGTTCACAGTCGGCTTCTAGCGTGCGTGGGTATCGCTCTAAGTCATTTTTATCGTTGAATTGAGTCGGATTAAGAAATACCGAAACTACAGTGACGTCACACTCATTAACGCTTTGTGTGATAAGGGACGCATGTCCATTGTGAAGAGCTCCCATCGTGGGAACCAATCCTATTGTCTTCCCTTCTTTGTGAGCTAGGAAAAGCTCGTTCTGAAGGTCAACTTTCTTTTCGAATACTTTCATTTCGCAAAAAAATTTCGGGTGCAAAGTAACAACAATTTTGTGGAAAAGGCAAAATAATCTTTAAAAAACTATAGAACGTCTTTTACTTTAAGCCAAATATTCAGAAATATAATTAAGTATCCAAAGTTTTTTTGTACCTTTGCAGCAAATTATAAGTTAATCGCTAATGCATTAATGAAGCGGTTGACGTGAATAAATTTGAATTTGGAGAATGGCAAAAAAAGTATTGTTTATCAACCAGGAAATCTTACCTTATGTTCCCCAAACCGAGATGTCGACAATGGGAAGCATGATGCCAATAAAGATGCAGGAAGGTGGTTTCGAGATTAGAACGTTTATGCCCAAATGGGGAACCATCAATGAGCGTCGTGGTCAGTTGCATGAGGTGATTAGATTGTCGGGAATGAACCTTATCATTGATGATACGGATCATCCGTTGATAATCAAGGTGGCCTCTATCCCTCAGACACGTATTCAGGTCTATTTCATAGATAACGAGGATTATTTCCAAAAGCGTTCGTCTATGACCAAGGATGAACTTGGAAACGACTATCCTGATAATGGCGAGCGTGCTATCTTCTTTGCGCGTGGCGTGTTGGAGACTGTGAAGAAGCTTCGTTGGGCTCCAGATGTGATTCACTGCCAAGGATGGATGAGCGCAGTGATACCATTCTATGTGAAAACGGCTTATCAAGATGAACCACAGTTTGCTAACACCAAGGTGGTAACGTCTCTGTTTAGCTCTCAACCTAAAGACGATTTCGGTACAAACTTTAAGCGTTGTCTTGAATTCAAAGAGAATCAAGGCGGCTTGGTAGATAAGTATAGCGAGAATTTCGATTTCATTGACTTGGGTAAGATGGCTATCGACTATAGCGATGCTGTGGTTGAGGTCGGAAACGAAGTGAACGAGCAATTGGTGGCTTATGCTAAAGAAAGTAGCAAGCCGATGATGAGTCATCCTGCAGATGAAAGCGAAATAATCGAAAAGTACAAGACATTCTATAACGAACTGATAGGGTGATTCGCTCAGAGAAGCATCCAATCTCTTATTTAAGTAAGAAAGATAAATGATGAAGAAGAAATTTCTTTTCATTATAAGTGTGGCACTTTGTGCTTTGTCATTTGTTTCATGCGATGAGACAACGGGTGATATCGGTACTTCGCTGATAGATAATGTGGATAACCTAAACGTTAAGGCGGATACTTTTGAAGTGACATCGTCTACGATGATGGCCGATTCGGTTATTGCTCGTAATATCACGGGATATCTTGGACGAATCAAAGATCCTGAAACAAATGCTTATGTGACGAGCGACTTTATGGTGCAGCTACATACGTTGGCCAACTATCAGATCACTTCAAAGGATAGCGTGGTAAGCAAGAATAGCCAAGGTGAGGTGTATGCCGACTCTTGTGATATCGTGTTATACTACAGCGACTTGTTCGGCGACTCGCTGCAACAGATGACTTTGACGGCTTACGAGCTAGATCATCCTTTGGAAGAAGGAACGGTTGTCTACTCAACGTTTGACCCTTACGCTGACGGATATGTGCGAAAGGATGGTCTGAAACAGAATCGCACCTATACTTTGGTGGATTACACTACACCAGATAGCACGCGTCAACTTGACACATATAGTCCTTGCATTCGTATCCGACTGAAGTCTAACTATACCGATAAGGATGGAAAGACGTACAACAACTTTGGTACTTATCTCTTGCAGAAGTATTACGCTGACCCCGATCTTTATCGTGACAATTACCGATTCTTGCACGAGGTCAACCCTGGCTTCTTCTTTAAGATTACCAATGGTGTGGGATCAATGGCTTATGTCAGTTCGGCACAGTTGAATGTTTATTTCCGCATACTTAGCAATGGAGTAGAGTCGAAGGCTTCAACCACCTTGGCTAGTACCGAAGAGGTGTTGCAGACTACCACGTTTATCAATGACAATAATTGTCTTAAAGATTTGGCGGATAACACGGAATGCACCTATCTGAAGACTCCTGCAGGATTGTTTACTGAGGTAACGTTGCCTGTGGAAGAAATCTTTAATGGTCACGACTATGACTCTCTTAATACGGCGAAGATGATGATACCTTGTCTAAACAATACGCAGACAAGCGATTATCTATTGTCGCCACCAACGGATGTGCTGATTCTTCCCAAGAGTGAGCTGAAGACATTCTTTGCTAATAACCAGTTGCCCGACTACAAGCGTTCGTTCTTAGCATCATATAGCAGTAAGAACAATGCTTACACCTTTAATAATATATCAGGACTAGTCAACTGGATGATGCGTCAACGTCGCAGTGGTAATGTGGATGCAGATTGGAATAAGGCTGTGTTAGTCCCAGTAACGGTAGGCACAGCTACTTTATCATCTTCTTCGAGCAGCAGCGTGATTACGAAGTGTACCAACGACATGTCTCTGTCAAGCACACGTCTTGTTGGTGGACTTAACAATCCAAATGCGCCGATAAAGATTTCGGTTATCTATAGCAAATTTAATGGCAGATAATTATCTAGAGCGTCGTAGAGCAGAATACGAGAAACGAAAAGCCTTATGGCTTAAATACAAGAAGCGTTCTAAACTAGAGATTCATCATCGTGAGATACCCCGTCAGGATGATGAATCCTTATAATATATAGGTATTAGGTTCGTTAGGGCACGTTGGCATACCTTTTGTGTGATTTCTAAACGTGAGTTTTTTTATTAAGGTAATATTTTAAGAAAGGATTCTAAGTAGATATGATTAATCAGTTTACACCAAAAGTTTCGGAGATATTGTCATTTAGCAAGGAAGAGGCTGAACGTCTCAACAGCTCCGAGGTGCGCCCTGAACACATCTTGTTAGGCATTCTCCGTGACACAGGTGATGCCGTGAGCGAAATCCTTGCACATCTTCATATAGATAAGAAGGAACTGAAAGAGCGTCTTGAAAGCTCGGTTAAGACTATAGATGCAAATGCAACCTTGCATCTAGAGCATACTCAAGATATGGCGTTGTCAGAACAGTCGAACAATATATTACGCCTATCCATCCTTGAGGCACGCATTCGCCGCACCTTAAGTGTGGAAGTGTATCACTTGTTCCTTGCTATCTTACATGACAAAAGCAACAACACCGCCAAGGATGCGCTTAATGCACTAGGTGTTGACTATGATAAGGCGGTAGCTCTAGAAAACAGTAAGAAGAGCGAAGATCATCGTTTACCGATAAATGAAGGTTTTGATCTTCCAGATGATGATGATGACGATGAAGAGACGTCTTTCTTTTCTCAACATCGATCAGATAAAGGTAAAGCTTCATCGTCAGTCAATACAAAGACTATCAAAAGCAAGACGCCAATCCTTGATAACTTTGGAACTGACTTCACTCAACTCGCATCTCAAGGTAAGCTCGACCCCGTGGTGGGACGTGAAAAAGAGATTATGCGTGTGAGTGAAATCCTTGGGCGTCGCAAGAAGAACAATCCTATCCTTATTGGCGAACCAGGTGTAGGTAAGAGTGCTATCGTTGAAGGTCTTGCGCAGATGATAGTAAAGCATCTCACGTCTCCTCTATTGTTTAGCAAACGTGTCATCAGCCTCGATCTGTCAGGTCTCGTGGCTGGAACAAAGTATCGTGGACAGTTTGAGGAACGTGTTCGCGCTTTGGTTCGAGAGATAGAGCAGAACGATGATGTTATCGTCTTCATTGACGAGATACATACTATTGTAGGAGCTGGATCAACCCCAGGTTCTATGGATGCGGCTAATATGCTTAAACCAGCGCTAGCCCGTGGTACGATACAATGTATCGGCGCAACCACTCTTGACGAGTATCGCAACTCGATAGAAAAGGACGGAGCCCTTGAACGCCGTTTCCAAAAAGTGCTGGTTGAACCCACTACAGAGGAGGAAACCCTTCAGATTCTGCACAACATCAAGGATCGTTATGAGGCTCATCATCAAGTGACTTATACTGATGAGGTGCTTCAAGCTTGTGTGTCACTGACCCAACGATACATCACCGACCGTTCGTTCCCTGATAAGGCCATTGATGCGCTTGATGAAGTGGGCTCACACATCCATCTGCAACATGCTGAAATGCCCCAAGAGATTATAGAACTTCAGAAGGAACTGGAATCGGTAAAGAGCAAGAAACAGCTAGCAGTGAAGAACCAAAACTTCGAGTTGGCAGCGGGGTATCGTGACAAGCAGACAGAGCTAGAGACACAACTCAAGCAGCAAGAAAGCCAATGGGCCAATGGTAACGAAGCGGATAGGGTGACTATAACCGTCAAGAATGTGGCCGATGTGGTGTCAATGATGACTGGTATTCCCGTTCAGCGTATGCAAGAAGCGGAGAACACCCAACTCAAGGCTTTGGCGTCAGATCTCAAGGCCAAAGTGATAGCGCAGGATCGGGCTATTGATAAGGTGGTGCGTGCTATTCAGCGCAATCGTGTAGGGCTTAAAGATCCTAATCATCCGATAGGCGCTTTCATGTTCCTAGGCCCTACTGGTGTAGGTAAAACCTATCTCGCAAAGAAGTTGGCTGAGCGTATGTTTGGTTCTTCAGATGCATTGATACGCATAGATATGAGCGAATATACCGAAAGCTTTAACACCTCTCGTCTTGTAGGTGCGCCTCCGGGTTATGTGGGTTACGAAGAAGGCGGTCAACTTACCGAGCGTGTTCGCCGTCACCCTTACTCTATTGTGCTTCTTGATGAGATAGAGAAAGCACATGGAAATGTGTTTAATATGCTCTTACAAGTGCTTGACGAGGGACGTCTTACCGATGGCAATGGTCGCCTGGTTGACTTCCGTAACACGGTGATTATCATGACTTCTAATGCTGGCACGCGCCAACTCAAGGACTTCGGTCGCGGGGTAGGCTTCAATGCTGGTAGCGCTCATAGCTTTGCTCAGGACGAGAAAGATAAGGAATACGCACGTTCTATCATCCAGAAGAGCCTTAGTAAGCAGTTTGCACCCGAGTTTCTCAATCGTTTAGATGAGATTATTACCTTTGACCAACTAGATTTGGCTGCCATCACGCAGATTGTTGATTTGGAATTGGCTGGTCTCAATCGTCGTATTGATGACTTAGGGTTCCATCTTCAAGTCACTGATGCTGCTAAAGAGTTTGTTGCCAAGAAAGGCTACGATGTGCAGTTTGGAGCTCGCCCACTCAAGCGTGCCATTCAGACATATATCGAAGACCTCGTGTGCGAGAATATCCTTTCGGGAGAATATACTCAAGGCGACACGATGTTGGTGGATAAAGAATCTGAAGCAGATAAGCTCCACTGCACCAAGCCGGTAGCTCAATGATACTTATAAAAAAGATTCGCTTTGCGTCAGAAGGAAAAAACTGACGCAGAGCGAATCTTTTTTGCTTTTTATAGAGGCAACTTACGCTATGACGTATGCGTGTTGTCGATATTTCGCAGTAAATGTTCTGATATTCATCCGTGGAAGGATAATGTCCTCATTCATAGTGGAAATGTCAGAATTAAGCAGTAATTTTGCATCTTTAAAGAGAGACAGCAACAGATATTAATTGTTCCTAAATGGATAACATCAAGACAAGCCCTCAGGCATCAAGAGCGGCTCGCATCTTCAAGAATATCTTGTTCATCATCGGATTGGGTATAATCCTTGTGATGATAACGTCCTTTGGCGATAATCTTCCATCGTTAAAGGCTGCTTTAAGTCGTTCTATCTATGTCATCCCATTGATATTGCTGATATGGATTTGCATCTATCTATTGAACACATGGGCATGGCAAGTGATAATCAAAGGGAGCGGTCCTTGCAACGTTCGTTTCTCCCGATTGTTTAAGTGGACCCTGTCTGGCTTTGCTCTTAATAGCTTGACCCCTATCGATTGGCTTGGAGGCGAGCCTTATAAGGTGGTGGAATTGTCTCCACATATTGGTTCCCAACGTGCCACATCATCCGTGATTCTGTTCACAATGACACATATCTATGGTCATTTTTGGTTTTGGCTGACAGGCATTGTGGTGTTTCTAATACTAGCAATGTTCGATGCTGTGCCTCTTACGGGACAGATGTTGGGTGTGCTGCTCCTTGCTATGGTCCTATGTCTAGGTGCTATTTACCTCTTTCTGCGTGGCTATCGAAAAGGATTTATTCTCAAAATAGTGCATCTGCTCAATCGCGTTTGGCTTATCGGCCGTTGGTCGCGTCGTATGGAAGAGCGTCATCAAGACACTTTGACAAAGGTAGATACGCAGATTAGGCAACTGCATGAGCAGAGCAGACGAGCCTTCTATGGTAGCTTCTTCTTAGAATATGGGGCCCATGTGCTTCAGAGTTTAGAGGTATTTACGCTCTTGGTGATGTTAGGATTGCCCACTCACGGCGGTATAGATGGCTACTTGCTTCTATGGTTGCATTCGTTCTTGATTCTTTCATTTACTTCGCTCTTTGCCGATCTCTTAGGTTTTGTTCCGATGCAGATGGGTACACGCGAGGGCGGATATGTGCTAGGAGCATTGCAGATGGGCTTCGAAGCCAGTCAAGGTGTGTTTGTCAGCTTGATTTGCCGAGCTCGCGAATTGCTTTGGGATGTAGTTGGGCTGATTCTGATAAAGATTAAGTAAGAAAAGTAAGTACCCCTAAATAGTTATCCATATAATTACAATAAAAACAAGTATCAATATATATGAAACGACTTCTCTTGTTCTTATACTTCACGTTGATGCTCATGCCTCTCTCTGCACAGGTGCGAGGTGTGGTGGTAGATGCCGATGATGGGTATGCGGTACCTTATGCCAATGTTACCTATAAGGATTTGCGCCAAAGCGTACAGTGTGATGCCGATGGCCATTTCACCATTGCTTATAAGGCTGGTCATAAGCTAACGATTAGCAGTGTGGGTTATACCTCGCAGACTATCACCATCAAGTCACAGCAAGATAGCATCGTGGTGCGTCTGCGTGCAGCTTCGCAGAATCTAGGCGAGGTTACCGTCAAGAGCCATCGCAAGAAATATCGTAAGAAGGACAATCCTGCGGTAGAATTGATGCGGCGCGTTATCGAACGTAAGAAAGCCACTGATCTGTCACTCCATCCGTTCTATCAGTATCAGAAATATCAGAAGCTAACTCTGTCAGAAAATAATATTGATACGGTGAAGCATCAACGCAAGCCCTGGTATTTGCAGCAGGTTGAGTCTTCACCCATGGATAATAAGCTCATTCTCCCAATCTCTGTGGATGAAACCGTGACGCGCATCCAGTATCGCAAAGATCCGAAGAAAGAACAGACCGTGTTGCTCGGTAAGCGTAGCAGCGGTATCAATAAGATCTTCCAAACTGGTGAGATGCTTAACACTATGCTTAAGGAGGTGTTCCAAGATGTGAACATTAATGATGATTATGTGCGTTTGATGCAGTATCCCTTCCCAAGTCCTATAGGTAAATCGGCTATTTCGTTCTACCATTATTTCATTCAAGACACGGTGAAGTTTGAGGGCGATAGTTGTTACCATGTGTTGTTCTATCCTGCTAATCAGCAAGACTTCGGCTTTAAGGGAAGCATGTACATCATTAAGGATAGCAGTCTGCAGGTGAAACACTGCGTTTTGGATATTCCAAAGAAAAGCGATGTCAACTTCGTAGATGAGATGCGCATCGAACAAGACTTCACTCGTATGCCTTCGGGCGAATGGGTGCTCACCCGTGATGACATGATGGCCAATATGAAGCTACTGCCTATGATGCCGCAGATGCTTGTTGTGCGCAACACACGTCTAGATAATTATAGCTTCGATAGCATCCCTCCGCGAGAACTACGAGGAAAAGCTACTTATAAAGAGGAGCCAAGTTCGCGTATACGTGGTGAACATTTCTGGCAGAATGAACGCCGCGTGGAACTCACATCAGGTGAAGCCAACATGGATTACTTCGTCTATCGTCTAACTACAAGCAAGAACTTCGGTTGGTTACAGTTTGGATTGAAGATGCTTGTTGAGAACTTTGTGGAGACAAGCAAGCCCGGTAATAAGAGCAAGTTTGACATAGGGCCCGTTAATACGTTAGTTTCGCGCAACTTTGTGGATGGTCTCCGTCTGCGTCTCAATGGTCGTACCATGGCTGCCCTCAATCCGCACCTCTTCTGGAAAGGCTTCGGTGCATATGGTACAAAGAGTCATAAGTGGTATTATGGGTCAGAGATCACATACGCATTCAACGAAAAGGACAATTCGCCCTTTGAGTATCCTATGCGTAATCTTACTCTTGAGGTATACAAGGATCTGATGTCACCAGCAGACAAGTATCTTTCAAATAATAAGGATAATGTCTTCGAATCGTTCCGTACACAAGAAGTGAAGCAGATGTACTTCTATAATCGGCAGATGCTTTCTTACACATACGAGTCGGATTGGGGCTTGAGCTATAAAGCAAGTTTCAAGACCGAGAGTAACGAGGTGGCAGGAACGTTGCACTTTATCCCTGTTAATGGAGCAGACGAAGTGTTTAAGATTCGTACCACAGAATTTTCTGGAACATTGCGCTATTGCCCCAATCAGACGTACATCAACACCAAGCAACGTCGTTGGCCTGTCAATCTTGATAGTCCAGAGTTTGAATTGACCCACACCATCGGCCTGAACCATTTCTTAGGAGGCCAATACAATTCTAACATGACGGAAGCGCGTCTCTACAAACGCTTCTGGTTGGGTAGTTGGGGATACGTTAACACACACCTTGTAGGTCGTGCACAATGGAACAAAGTACCATTCCCATTGCTTTGTATGCCTCCCGTCTGCTTGACCTATATGATGGATATGGGCGATGAAACGTTCAATCTGATGCGCAACATGGAGTTCCTGAACGACCGCTACGTGATGTGGTGTGCCTTGTGGGACCTCAATGGTAAGGTGTTCAATCGCATCCCATTGCTAAAGAAACTCAAGTGGCGCGAGTTTATCGCTATCAAGGGAATGTGGGGACATCTCACTGATAAGAACAACCCAACGCTTCACCCCGACGACCCGATGTTGTTTAAGTTGCCCGAAGAGTCGCATGTGATGACCAATCAACCTTACTGGGAAGCCACGTTTGGTATCCATAACATCTTTAAGTTCTTTGGTGTCGACTACGTTCGTCGTCTAACCTATCGCGATCTGCCTTCAGTCAAGAAATGGGGTATCCGTTTCAATTTTATGATGACATTCTAAGTTCGCATATTAATCCTTATATCAGTGCCTCACTAATCCATGATTGGTGGGGCTTTTTATGTATATGGTGATATAAGCCGACTTGTTTTGCGTGAATTCAACAAGCAAAAAGCCATTTGTTCATGAATCCGTTTGCCATTGAGGCTTTGCTAAATTCCAGTCTCTCAATGGTAAACTTCAATTGCAAAAGGCTTTGATGATAAACCAGATAATGGGAACAAGTAGCGAGGGAATAAGATTGAGCGTCTTGCAGTTTTTAAGGTTGAGTAAGGAAAGCCCGCTGCTTATGATGAGTAGTCCACCGGTGATGAGGAGCTCTGACATTAATGCATTGCTTATGGCTTGACTTGATATCTGAGCTACAAGATAGAAGGTGCCTTGCCACAGGAATAGTATAATGGCAGACAATATCATGCCCATGCCGTAGGAAGAGGCAAACACGCAAGAAGATACAAAGTCAAGTGTAGCGTTAGTGAAGAGTAAGGTGTTGTCGCCTTCTAGCGCACTCACCACGGGTCCGAGCATTGATAATGGCCCGATGCAGTAGAGTAGGCTAGCAGTGATTAGTCCATCGGCAAAAGATGATTGCCGCCCATCAGAAGTGTTAGTCGCTGAAGAGGAGACTCTCGAATGCCGCTTGATAAGACGATGAAAACGTCCATTTAGGTCCAACCATGTACCCACGACACCACCAATAGCTATTGAAAGAATGAAGAGTACAGGATATTGGCTCTCCTTCATATGACTAATTGAAGCATTGAGCCCGATAACAATAGAGGCTAGACCTAACGAGTCAAAGAGTACCCGTTTGTATTTTTCCTTTATACCTGTATGTAATAACGTTCCGACAATCGTGCCCAATGCTATGGCGGCTGTGTTTACGATGGTTCCTATCATGCTGATTCTTTTTGTTCAAAGTACACAAAGTTATTAAAATTAGTGGATATGTGGTAGGATAATGTTATCTTTGTGCCAAAGTTTAACCTTCCTAAGTCTGAATCCATAAAAACCTTACGATATGTACAAGTCCTTTTTCCTATCGCTGATTATCATGATATCGGTTTCTGCTGAAGCCCAAACCATTGCTCGAATGGATGACCTTACGGCCGAGCAGAAGTCGATGGCTATCAATCTGAAGCTCACAGGTACGCTTAGTACCCGAGGAAACTCCGACTTCAGGCAGTTACGCGATCTCTGTTGGCAGCTACGTGAAGTCGACTTATCTGAAGCCATATGTGATACCATCCCAGCTAATGCCTTTCACTCACGCCACAATCTACAACGTGTCATATTTCCTAAGGCGCTCAAGGCGATAGGCTCGCAAGCGTTCTTCGCTTGTGATAATCTCACGGAACTCACCATACCATCGTCAGTGAAGACCATCGGTGCTGCAGCGTTCTCCGGTTGTAAGTCGCTCCGTTCTATAACGATTGAAGGCAATGCGCAATTGGGAGAATATGCCTTTGCTAACCTTAATAACCTACGTATGGTAAAGGTCAATGCCCAAGTGCCTCCTTCTGCTTCTGCCTCTGCGTTCTATGGTGTTGACCATAAC
>CAVHUZ010000047.1:0-19014 GCA_963639545.1 Bacteroidaceae bacterium | reverse complement strand
TCTGCTCGGCTAAAATTCAAAAATCCATCAAAGGTAATTTATAGAACCCGCCTTAAGCTTGTCTACAAAGTTAGACAAAAAACAAAGAGTCGCCAATAAATTCAGATATAAACTTCCATGATTAGGCAATTAATTCGTACTTTTGCCGAGATAAATAGATAAATGAAGCCAAAATGCTGGATGAACTAAAGGAGAAAGTGTACCGAGCCAACCTCGATTTGGTTCGACATAAGCTTGTAGTGTTTACTTGGGGCAACGTGAGCGGCATTGACCGTGAGCGCGGCTTGGTGGTAATCAAGCCCTCAGGTGTGAGCTATGACGCGATGTGCCCCGATGACATGGTGGTGGTAAGCCTAGAGACGGGCAAAGTGGTGGAAGGCCATCTGCGTCCTTCATCTGACACACCCACCCATCTAGAGCTCTATCGGGCTTTCCCCGAGATTGGCGGTGTGGCCCACTCCCACTCCACTTATGCCACCGCATGGGCACAAGCAGGCATGGCTATCCCTAACGTTGGCACCACACAGGCCGACTACTTCTATGGCGACATACCCTGTACGGACGACATGCGCCCCGATCAAATGGCCGAATATGAGCATAATACGGGTGTAGCCATCACCGAAAAGTTTGCGCATGACAAGCTCGACTACCATTACATTCCTGGCGCCTTGGTACGCAATCACGGGCCTTTCGTATGGGGTAAGGATCCCGACGAGGCGGTCTATCACGCTGTAGTGGTGGAAGAGGTGGCCAAGATGGACTATCTCACCTTCACGCTAAACCCTCAAGCACGTATCAGCGAGCTTCTAGTGGAAAAACACTTCAGCAGGAAACACGGCCCACACGCCTATTACGGACAAGAAAACAAGTAAGACCCACGATGAAGAATCCTTTCCGTCTATTTGCCATCCGTAAGGACGAGCGGTGGCTTGCATTGGTTTCGGTATGCCTATTCACCCTGATGCATACCCTCTTGATGTATGCACATTGGGACCGTTTCATCGAAGCGAAGCACGGACACATCGGCGCTTGGTCGTTGTTCAACAACCAGTTGCTCTTTTCCGGCTACGATCCTTATGCTTACATGACGCTCACCCAGTATTCGGTCTACTACACCTTGGAGCGTCATCCGCTCTTGACCGCTTTCCTATACCCCTTCTATCTGCTCAACCACTGGATTATGGTGACGTTCGATTTCAACGCCTCCATGCTCATCATGGGGTTCTTAGTGGTGGTGGTAAGCACGTACTCAGTGTTATTTATGTACCGCGTGCTGCATGAAGTGCTCTCGCTTCGCCGTGCCGATAGCCTTTGGCTCACCGCCCTACTCTTCTCGTTTGCCTCGGTGATGACCTCAGCTATGTCACCTGATCACTTTATCTTCTCGTTCTTTATGCTTGTGATGTCAATCTATATCTTCGGTCGACACATCAAGCAAGGGCGACAGATAGCTTGGTATAAGGGCGCTGTGCTTTATCTGCTGACCGCCGGCCTCACGCTGACCAATGGTGTCAAGACGCTTCTTGGTGTGCTCTTCACCGATGGTAAGCACACCTTCCACTGGAAGAACGTGTGTCTCGGCTTGCTCATTCCTACCGCTTTCCTTGTGGGGGCTTACTTCGTGCAATATCAAGAACTGGTCATTCCACGGCTAGAGAAATCAACCAAAATCCTCCAAAAGAAGATTGAGAAAGACCCATCCTTGGCTCGGGTCGACTCTATCAACCGTATCAAGTGCAAGGCGGTGTCGGGCGAGAAGGTAAGCGAAAAGCCTTTCTTGAAGTGGATTGACGCCTCGTCCTCACGCACAGATGGCATCATCGAAGGACTCTTTGGCGAATCGCTTCAGCTGCACCGCGACTATCTCTTAGGTGACGTGTACCTCGGCAGACCCAACGTGATACGTTATCGGTCATGGGTCAACTATGCTATCAATGGCGTGGTGGTGCTCCTCTTCCTTGGCGGACTGCTCGTGGGCTATCGCGAAAAGCTGTTGCAGATGTTGCTCTCGTGGTGGGCCATCGACCTCGTGATACACATCGTGCTGGGCTTTGGCATCAATGAGGTGAGCATCAACGGTGCCCACTGGCTATTTATCATCCCCATCAGCATAGCCTACCTCTACGCCCGACTATCCCCGAAGAGTCTCACCGCAGTGAGATATGTGGTGGCAATGCTCACCATCTACCTTTGGTGCTACAACGGCTACCTTGTTACTGACTACATGCTGCACCTATAGCAGAGGACAATATCGCTCTTGGCGCAGCGTGCGGAGCAGGTTTCAGTCTACAAGATGCGCTTCTTTGACTAGCCACACCTTATATATTATAAGCTACCAAAGAAGCTTTCAAGATGAAGATTAAATTGTTTTCTAAAGAGAAATAAATTAATCTTCATCTAAAAATAATTTATTTTTCTTCACCAAAGGGTCCCTTTCACCTTATCATAAGTTTGCTATCAGTGGGGCATATCATACATCTATATAGATAGAAGAAGCTGCAATGATTGATAGGAAGAATGGTTTGAAAGGACAAGCTATACATAAATAGCAAAGAATATTAATCGTTTTGGACGCCACGAAAGCAGAATATTATTCTGCAAAAAGCCAACAAAACCACTTTTCAAAGCATATTCTTCCTTATTGAAGAAATTTTTTGTGGGTTCAGAAAAGTCTGTTTACCTTTGCAATCGTCAAAACAAAACAAGAACAATAAACAATAAAAAGATAGCAATATGAGTACACAGACATTACATGCCCCATTTCGTTGTGACGTTGTAGGTAGCTTCCTCCGTCCCGCAGAGTTGAAAGAAGCACGCGCTAAGTTTGCTGAAGGCAAGCTCACTGCTGAGGAGCTGAGAGCCGTGGAAGATCGTTTGATCACTGAGCTCGTAGCAAAGCAGAAGGCACACGGGCTGAAAGCCATCACCGACGGCGAATATCGTCGTAGCTATTGGCACCTCGACTTCATGTGGGGATTGCAAGGTGTGAAACACATTGAGCTAGAGCACGGCTACTTCTTCCATGGCGAAGAGACCACAAAGGGTTCTCTGAAGCTCACTGGTAAGATCTCTGGCGAGAATCATCCTTTCGTAGAAGACTTCAAGTTTGTGAAGCAATTCGAGGAAGAAGGCGTGATTGCAAAGCAGACTATCCCCGCTCCTGCACAGTTCTTCGCAGAGCTTTTCCGTGGCGATAACACCAAGAACACTCTTGAGGTGTATCCTAACGTAGACGAACTGATTGACGATATCGGTAAGGCTTACCAACAGGTGCTACGCGATCTCTACGATGCTGGTTGCCGCACGGTACAGTTTGACGACTGCACATGGGGTATGGTAGTGGACGACGACTTCTGGAAGCTCATGGTAGGAAGCGACTTCACCCTTGAGTCACTTAGCGAACAATACCTCACTGTCAACAACAAGGCATTGGAGAACCGCCCTGCTGACCTCGTAGTGAACACACACATCTGCCGCGGCAACTACCATTCATGCTACGCATCTAAGGGTGCTTATGACCCTGTGGCTCCTTACGTCTTTGCCAAGGAGAACGTGGATGGCTTCTATCTAGAGTATGACGATGAGCGTTCTGGCACTTTCGAACCACTAAAATATGTACCAAAGGGCAAGAAAGTGGTACTGGGCCTGGTTACCACCAAGTCGCCCGTGCTTGAGGACAAGGCTGAAGTGACTCGCCGTATCCACGAAGCTGCTCAGTATGTAGCCCTCGAAGACCTCTATCTGAGCCCACAATGCGGTTTCGCTTCATGCGAGATTGGTAACAAGCTCACCGAAGAACAGCAATGGGCTAAGGTCGACTTGGTAAGAGAAATCTCTGAAGAAGTGTGGAAATAAAGTTAATATAAAAAATGCCGAGAGGCCTTATGCTAAACTTAAAAGCATAAATTAAGAATCTACTAGAGGGGCGATTGCTTTCGTGCAACCGCCCCTCTTCCTTTTTATTTTTAGTCAGGCAGAGGCTTAGAAAAGCAAGCAGAGAGATTCGTAGCTTAGGTGGGAAATGACGATTTTGGGTTTAGGATGCACCGAAACCAATAAAAATGGGTAAATTTGCATACCTAATCAGATAACAGATTCATGAAGATTCTTCTTGCACATGCCAACTACCCCGAAGTAGCCACAACGCTTCTACCCGCTGAAGCACCCACCACGCCATTGCTCATCAGCAAAGCCGACTCAGCCTTGCTTAAGAACGGGAAGCCCTTTTTCATCCCCGACAGCTTGGGAGAGATCAGCGCCGAGGCTGAGCTTGTGGTGCGTATATGCCGCTTGGGCAAGACCGTCTCTGAGCGATTTGCCCATCGTTACTATGACGCAGTGACCGTTGGGGTGAGTTTCTCCGCACAGGAGCTCGCACAGAAACTTCAGAACCAGCATCTACCAGCTGACCTAGCATATAGCTTTGATGGCGCAGCTGTAATCGGAGAGTGGGTAGAGAAAGAGAAGTTTAGGGACGTCCAGTGCCTTCCCTTCCACCTTGACGTCAACGGACAGACCGTGCAAGAAGGGCTCACGGCAGAGATGAGAACACGCATTGACGCCTTGGTGAGCTATGTAAGCCAATACTACACGCTCAAGACGGGTGACATCTTATACACGGGTTGTCCTTGTATGCCAATGCCCGTACACATTAACGACCATCTACAAGGATTTGTAGACGGTCGTCAAGTATTGGATTTTATGTGCAAATAATGTGCTTAGCTCTTGGCATTAAGCATATGAGTGCATTCCTGCCAAGAAATAATTAACACCGAAATAGGTCATCAGCACACTGAGGAAAGCCAGTACCATATACAGATGGAAGTGGACTGGCTTGTGCATCCATTTTATGTCGCTGTGTAATGGAGCAGCGTAGATCATCATGGTGATGAGCGCCCACGTCTCTTTGGAGTCCCAGCTCCAGTAGCGTCCCCAGCTCACATTAGCCCAAATAGCACCGATGAAGCAACCGATGGCCAATAGCGCCACGGCAAAATAGAGCAGCACGTGGCTCAAGGCGGCCAACGTCTCCACGCGCTGTGTCTCGTTGCGATGGTTGAGCACAAGGCCCTCGATGCCTACTAGCGCCATCAAACCAAACAAAGCGTAGGAGAACATGATAATCATCACGTGCACCGAGAGCAGTGGCGACTGCAGAACGGGCATCAGTTGGGTGATTTGAGGATTGCTATCAGTAATCATTGCCACTAGCAAAGCAAACGCTGCGAGCAACGGACCATACTGTAGGATCACCTCGAAGCGGCGATACAGAGCGATGGTGAGCAGCAGCACAGCCCATGCCAAGAACTGCATCGTCTCATAGCCGTTGGACATCGGGAGATGTCCGGACACGACCCATCGCAAGATGAGTAACACCAAGGTGTGCAGGAACATCACGCCCGTCACTGAGAGTGCCGCTGCCTTCAGCAAGCGGGCTTTCTTCGGCGAGAGCTTCAGCGTAGCGCCAACCACCAGGAGCAGCGTCAAGGTGAGGTAGCACATCACAGGCCAGTGTTGGCTATTGATCTTATTATACACCAGCTCGGCTTCGATCGCAGCACGAGAGGGGATGACAGCCTTGCCGCGCAAGTGCTGATAGGCTGATATCTTCTCTAGCAACGTGTTGGCGCGGGCATTGTCTCCCACCACAATACTCTCGGCTGTGTAGTCCATCGACTTGGTTACAAAGTACCATTCCTTGTTGGGCAGCACAGCATAGTTATTCTTCTCGCCTGGTGCCAACCACTTCACCTCACCGCTCTTGAGCGTGTAAGGGAACATCTTCAGCATCTCACCGCCGTAGAGCATGCGTATCACGTTAAACTTCTCGTCCGCATCGCGCAGCTTCTTCTGCATCGCTTTGTCGCCATTACGATAGGCTTCGTCAAGCGGTTTCTTGAGTTTGTACTCGTTATACTGATCCCAGAAGTCGGTGAAAGAAGCCCACTTGCTCGTCAAACCAAGCAAGCGCTGCGCCTCCTTGTCCTTTATCTCAATCATCTTGACGGTTTCCCAGTAGGGCACATCAAACACCCAACCTGCAAAGACCTGATTGGCAGATAACCCGTTCCATGACGAACGCCCACTGAGCTTGGTCACAAAGTGGATGGCTACGGTGTTGATGGGACAGATACGACTATTGTATAGCACACAGATCTTACCAAAGCGGTCAGCCGTTTGGGTATCGATCTGCACCTGATTTTGTGCCCATGCCCGTGGCATCAAGCTAGGAAGAGCCAGCAACACAGCCACCAACAGTGCCTTAGTGCCCTTCGTTCCCAGTGCACGGCGATAATAGGAGCGGAGGCGCGTGTGCTTACTGGCAAGCATCAACACCAACGACAGGAAGAGCAGCGCATAGCCCACATAGGTCACTGCGATACCCCAAGGGTCATAATACACGCCGAGCGTGGTGCCTTGCATGTCGCTATCGTAGCCCGACTGGGTGAAACGATAACCCTCCCACTGCCCGATGTGGTTCATAGAGATACTGATCTGCTGACCACCAGCAACGATTTCGGAAGTGTAATCCATCGGTGCATCGGTGCCAGGATAGTATTCCACCTGAAACTTCTTAAGCTTAAGGGTCTTCCCAAGCGACTTACGTTCACCGCTCTTGAGCAAGAACGAGTTGACATCCTCGCCTTGACGGAGATGCAACACACCGCTCTCTGAGGTGAGCCATGATGTCAACGCACCTGCCAGAATCACCATAAACGACAGATGAACCAAGAATGTGGTCCAGCGCGTATAGAGCTTTCTGCGGATGATATACACCATGCTGGTCAGTGCCAGCAGCCCCCACAACACCACAAACCACACGGAGCCGTAGATATGTGAGCCTACATAGTCGGTACCCTTGCTGCTTTCAACAAGCGTGGCAGCAACCATCACCAAGAGGACAGCTACTGCCAAGACGATAATCGTGTTTTTGAGTTTGTTCATCTCAATGTTTAATAGTCGGTTCTATAACTATGGTTTGCACCTCATATATATTATAAGAACGTGTCAGGAGACACCTTATTATATATAAGAGGTGCAAAATGATAGTTTCATTAGGCTGGTCTTAGATCGAATCCACGAACTTGATGACCAGTTGGCGTTGCTCCTTGGTGAGGTTGCGGAAGTTGTTCACAGCCCAGAGAGCATCGCTCTTGCCTCCTTCGGTGGTACATCCGTGCCACATAATGGCCTCGAGGGTGTTGCGAGCACGGCAGTCGTGAAGGCGATCGGTGTGTCCGGCGCAGATGTTTTGCAGTCCTCTACCCCATAGCGGAGCGGTCTTACACCATCCGGTACGTAGGTCGTTCTTCATGAAGAGACGGTGCTGGATGAGGTCAGAGTAAGGCCAAATCTTCTGATAAGGATAATGTACCATACGCGAATCGTCAGCTGTGAAGCGTCCGTAAGGGTCACGAATCTCATCGGCACCAGTGGTCCAAGAGGGTCGGTGGCACGCTGCGCAACCTATCTGGTTGAACAATCGCTTGCCTTCCTTGAAGTCGTCGGTGGTTGTGTTACGTGCTGCGGGGATACCTACACCACGGTGCCACACCATGTAATTGATATAATCCTTGTCAGCCATCTCCACGGGGAGGTTGGTTGCGTTACCAAAGGAGATGATATCTTTGGCGGGATCACCCGTCAGATTCCAGTCGGGGTAATAGTTGTAGAACTCGCTTGTCACCTCAGGATCGGCTGCAGCAAACTGCCAATACTCCTTCGGTATGTAGTGAGAGCGGAAGTCGGAGCGGGTCACATTCTGCACTTCCCAAAACGAAGCGTCCGACATCACCGAGGCGCGGTCCAACGCATAGTCGAACTTATAGACGATACCGCCATTCTTCAGCGCCAGTGTGCCATCGGCATTCTTTACGAAATCCTTTGCTTCATTGTCCCAGAACTGAGGATTGAGCGTAGAGAACTGACCCTCGTGACGATACTGCGCCATCACGCTATCATCGGGGATAGCATCGATCAGACCCGATCCGGTGAAACCGATGGTCGACTCAAGGCGTACCTTAGCACGTGACATAGGCACTTCGTTGCCCCACTTATCAATGAGTTTGCCGTAGATGCAGCCTTCCTTAAGGGTCACATCGGGATAGATGAGCGAATAGGTCTCACCATCGGGGAACTGGTTGCCCCACTGATCCGTGTACTCCTTCCAGTCAATCTGCACCTTGCTTTCATCAAACTGAGGCTTGAATGGTTTGGTGGAACGTCCCATAGCGACCCAGCCAAACGACTGTACCACGATGTCATTCTCGTCCGTAATCATGAGGATATAGCCATTGCCAATCTCGTTAGAGTCGTACTTGGTCTGTCGTTTGCCGTGTCCGTAACCGATGTGGCAGTGCTGACAGGATGCGCGAATGTAGAGAGGGCCCAGTCCGTTGAATGGTTTCTCATTCTCGGTGAAGGGTTTATCAAAGAAGTTTTCACCGAGCTGGAAGGCTTGAGAGAGTCCTTGCTCACCCACTGCGGGAGCGGGTTGCTTGTAAGCCAAAGCCGAATTGTCATACACCGTGCCTAGTTTGCCACCAGTGTAATAGTCGTCGGGGTATTCTTTCTTGGTCTCATCGCCAATATCAATGATATCATCGATCTCCGTGGTGTTGTTATCGCTGCATGCAACAAGCGCCAAGGGGAGCGCCAGCATGGCAAGTTTGAGATACTTATGTGTCATGTTGTTAGAAATTGTGAGCTATTTGATTATTCGTCAAAATGCCACACACCACCTGTGTTCTATATGCTTACATGGGTAGTGTGTGGCTTTATTGTATGCGGGGAGAGACAATATGCCCGCACAGGAGGTTCGGTATGAGCGCTGTCTTAGATCGACTCTACAAAGTAGATAAGGTCATCGCGCTGCTCAGCGGTGAGGTTGCGGAACAGCTCTACGCTCTTGCGTGCGTCGCTCTGAGCGCTTCCGTGCCACATGATGGCCTCAAGGGTGTTACGTGCGCGGCAGTCGTGCAGACGATCTTCGGCACCAGTACAGAGCTTGCTCAAGCCACGTCCCCAAAGAGGAGTGGTACGGCACCAACCCGTACGGATGTCATTGACCATGAACAAGCGGTGCTGCACAAAGTCAGTATAAGGCCAAATGGTCTGATGAGGGTAACGAGGCATGTCGTTATCGGTGAACATCAGGTTAGGATCCTGTATGTGATCGTCGCCCGTGGTCCAAGAAGGACGGTGGCAAGCGGCACATCCGATCTGCGTGAAGAGCTTCTTACCGCTATTAAACTTCTCTGTTCCGACGTTACGTGCGGCAGGTACAGCCAAACCGCGGTGCCAGATCATGAAGTTCTTATACTGTGCATCGGTCATCTCAGCGTCCTGTTTCTTGCTGGTGAGGTAGTTGTAGATGTTATCAGCAACATTGTCCGTATGCCAGTCAGCGTGCTTCTTGTCAGGGTCAATGCGGTTGATATATTCAGGGAAACCAGCTTGCACGTCCTTGTCATTCATTGCTGTCTTGGCGTAGATAGTGCCCTGGAGGTCAAGATAGTGGTAAGGACGGTCAGAGCGAGTGACGTTGGTGATGTTCCAGATGGCGTTAGCACCAGGACCATCGAGGATAGGACCACGGCTCAAAGCGTAGGTGTAACGACGCACATACTTGGTTCCGTCACCCTGGGTGGTATTGCTATAATAGCTATTCCAGGTGTTGGTGCTCTGGTTCCACATAGCTGGGTTGAGGGCATCGGTACGTCCGATAGAGTTGAAGTAGTTGCTTTCGCTAACCCACTGCTTGGTAATAGAATCGTCGGGGATAGCGTCAGTGAGACCCGTACCATAGACACCGATAGTAGATTCGAGGCGGATGCCAATCTCGCTAGCCACCTGATCGTCGGTCAACTCAACCAACTCACCATTACGCTTCACCGTTACGGGTGAATAGTAAGCGCTAGCAGGGATAGTCACCTCGGGATAGATGAGGTCATAAGAGGTTCCGTCAGGGAACTTATTACCCCATTCGTCGGTGTAGCTCTTCCACTGAATCTTGATCTTATCTTCATCGATAGGAGCCTTGAAAGGTTTAGAAGCGAGCGTCTGAGGCATACCTGCCACTGACATGATGTAGGCATTGGTAGACTTATCGTAGATTACGAGCAGATAGCCGTTACCCACATCGGTAGCCTTATAGCGTGTCTGACGCTGTCCATGACCATAGTTGGGATGGCAATAGAGACAACCCGTACGTACGGCGAGAGGGCCAAGACCCGCAAAAGCACCCGAGGTGTTCTCGTTATAGTCCTTCTCAAAGAGTTGTTCACCAACCTGGAAAGCCGTTGACATGCCTGCTTTCTCCACGGCTGGTGTAGCCTGGCGATAGGCATAAGCGTTCTGCAGGTTGGTAGTTCCGAGCTCACCACCAGCGTAGTATTCGGCTGGATGGGTACCATCGGTAGTAGGATCAATGTCAATAATGTCGCTAATCTTGTTATCATCATCACCACAACTCATAAGGGTGAGTGCTGCAAGAGCGAATGGTACAAATGAAATGTGTTTCATAATGCGTATTGTTTTTAAACGGAAAAGGTTGGCAGCCCACATGTGCGAGGCTGCCAACAGTCACGTATAGAGTTAGTCTATAATGTTCGTCGGACTAGTTGTTAGTCTTCCAAGTAATCTTCTTGAGAGCATTAACGAGCTTAAGATCATTGTCAGCCAATGCGCGATAAGTAGGAACAACGGTATTGTCAACAAACTCTTGGTTCACTGTCTTGAAGTAAGACTCCAATGTAGCGTTGCCTTCATAGTTGCTGATCTCGTTGTAAAGGTCTGCTAGAGCTTCGTCCAGTTCGCCCAATGCTTCCATAGCATCCTTTGCGCTCTGATCAGAGTAGTAGAGAACGAAAGGTCTCTTCATGCTGTTGATCTTGTTGAGGGCATTGTCCATCTTGGTCATAGCTGTCTCGGTGAGTGACTTGAAAGCAGGTACGCGGAGACAAACGCCGAAGAGTGAAGAAGATGTAGGCTGACCTGTAACTGTCCAACCGCCATAGAGCGTGTGCTTGCAAGACATGATGTTGTCATAGAAGTCCTGGATAGAGTTGTAAGCATGAGGTGACTCGATGTAGTTGACGTCCTCTCCTGTTGCAGGAGCACCAATCTTTGAGTCGCTCACCTCACCGATAATCTCTCTAGCACCAGAGATAATCTGAAGTGTAGCCAATGTCACGGTAGAGTAGCTTGAACCTGCCTGACCCGCGTTCTTGAAGTCAGCGCCGTAGTCTTTAGAGTCGAACTCTACCTCATCAAGCAATGCCTGCTCAGCTTCAGTAACGTCACCGCCCCAAGCTGAAACCAGTTTCAGAGAGCTGAGGTAAAGGTCCTGAGCTGCACTCTGTGCGAAGTAAACCTCATCAGCAGTCATATCGCTAATCTTACGAGAAGCACCTTCACGGAAGATAAGGTACTCAACAGCGTGGAAACCTGTCAAGTTCTGACCGTTAGCGATAGCATCGTCAATCAGAGCAGCGTCAGAGCTGTTGGTTGCAGGGTTATACTTCTTCATATAAGCATCGAAAGCGGTCTTATCGAAGGGCCATGTATCTGTGTGTGGGTCCAAAGAGAAGTCGCCAGCAGGGCCGAAGAGGAATGCCTCTGACCACTCCCAGTCTTGGCGAGCAGCCTTCCAATAGGTGCCAGCTTCGCTTACCATAGCGTCAGTACCTACGAGAGAAACGCCGTTAACCTCAGGATTCACTACAGGATCATCATCATCGCCACAGCTTGTAAGGGTTACACCGAGTGTAAGAGCTGCTGCGAAAATCATTGAATACTTGAAAATCTTTTTCATTGTAACTTATTATTGAATATTGTTTTTATTTCGTTCTAGGTTCTATTCTGTGTGCGATTACTTTACGGTAACCACTGCGATGCGGTTGCTATAGTTGCTTGTAGCACCATTGCTGCTAACATTGTCCACCTTCACGCCACGACTTTCGAGGTAGCTCTTCACAGCGTTGCCACGATCCTCAGAGAGCTTCTGATTGAGTTCGGCATTGCCTTCAGGTGAAGCAAAAGCGTTGATGTCAACGGTAGAACCTGATGCTATCTTGTCAAGGGTGGCTTTCTCCTCAGCGGGGATAGCGCTCTGACCCTGTGCAAAGTTGACCACATAAGCCTTACCTACAACCTTCTTGGTTTCCTTCTCAATCACTACAGGCTGGCGATGCTTGAGCTCTTCCACCTCACGAGAGAGCTGGTTGAGACGATCGAGCTGCTCAGGTGAGAGCGATGGAGCGGAGCAAGTGGGGCGACGGAACCAGCTAGCGGTGTTGAACACGCCATTGAAGGTCACACCCAGTGAGAAGCTTGGCTCGTTATTGAAGCCGTGATCCAGGAAGCGCTTGCTATATTCGCCCTTGATGATGATAGGTTTGATGGGCGAATAGTTGACACCGAAGGACATGCGCTTGTTGCGATCATACTTGTAAGCGGCCTTCTTAGAGCCTGCTGCGTATGTGTTGTAGTCCTCATAACGACCGAAGAGGTAGAGGTCTTGCTTACCGCGCAGACTGCTAATCTGTGAGAAGATGTTGTAACCTGCCTCCAATCCCACTGAGTAAGCATTGCTAGCGATGGGCGAGTGCTTAGAGGGTGAACCGTCCTGCTGGTTGTGCTTGGGGAACGTATTCATGAAGGTGGTCATCGTTTCAGCGTCATCGAGGTGGGTGTAGGTGGCGTTACCACGTACAATCCAGTTCCAACGATTGAGCTCCAAGCCGAAGCTACCGATAGCAAGCGCACCATGCACATGGTCATAAGAGGCGCTAGCCTTCTTCTCGGTGTTGCGGAAGGTGTAGCCATAGTATCCGCTAAGACTCAGACGGAGACCGCGGATGGAATAGTTGTCCACGCGAGCGGCGCCAGCATAGACGTTACCTATCTTATATTCGTATGGGCTGGTAGCGCCATAGTGTACAAAGCAGTTGTGACCGAAGCGCTCTGCGTCAAGGCCTGATGTAAAGATGGCCTCATAACGCCAGTCTTTCAGGCGACCCCACAATGACACACCGACCTGGTGCCAAGTGTTAGGCAGAATCTTAGCTTCACCTTCTGAACGATATACGGAGAAGAAATTATTTGGCATGTGGTAAGCGTTGATCTCACCAACGGGGATGATGATTTCACCGGCCTTGATGTTAAACTTGCCACCAGCGAAAGCCTTATTGAGCCAGAACTGCTCGAGGGCTACCTCGCCACCGCGCTCGGTCTCTGCTTCATATTCGCCGCTCTCGTCTGCATCGATCTCTACAGCGTTCTCAGTGCCGCCGTGTTCGAACTCAATCTCCATGCCCATGGTCCAGCCTTTACCGAAGTCGTAACCTAGGTTCAGCGTTACGTGTGGCAGATCGAAGCGTCCGTGGCTAGCGTCGTCCTTATATTTTTCGGGTGTCTTGTAACGATTGAAGTGCTGGCTATAGAAGTTGCGGCTCATCACAGCCTCACCATAGCCACCGATTGTGAAACGTGATGCTGCTTTAGGAGCTTCTTCACAGTGCTCCTTATCACATTGTTCCTTTTGAGGTTCGCCCTTACCAGCTGCCTTGCAGCATTCTTTCTGTGCCATTGCCGGAGTGACAAGACCGCATGAAAGAAGGCTCAATAAAAGAAGATTCTTGGTCATATTGATTTAAAAATGTATTCTTGAATACTTGTATATAGTCACCCTTTTACAATTTCGGATGCAAAATTAACAAGAATTAAACCCTCGGACAATACTTAAAAATTAGGAAATATCTATGGCTTTGCCGCGTTTGGCTCATCAATATCTTATCGCATAACTATTTGTAGGTATCCTTTCACATTGCTGAAGGGGCTCGACGGGGATGAAAATTAAATTAATCATGTGGAAAGAATAATTTATTTTTCTGAGGAAAACAATTTATTTTTCCAAGCGGAACGTGTCGTTCTGCCATATAAAAGGAATGGTTTGGGATGGTTTTTGGGGTTATAATTTGCTTTAAAAGGAATAATACTGTATTTTTGCATGACTGTTTCACCAAAGCAAAACATTTGACACACGATATGAATACAGAACAGGGCTACTTGCTGTTTGTGCCTTCGGGCGGACTGGGCAACCGTCTTCGTGCCTTGGCTTCAGCGGTTTGGCTCACACGCGTCACGGGTACGCAGCTGCAGACGATATGGTTTCAGGACTGGGCGCTGCACGCGCCGTTTCACACGTTGTTTGAGGACAACAGCCAGCTATGCCTCAGAGAAGCCTCGTGGCGTGACCTGTTGGTATATGATAGACCTAGGAAGCGCAACCTGTTCGTACCCAAATGGTTTCAGAACAGGCTTTTCAGTCAGCGCATAGAGGAATATGAGGTAACGCCACTGAAGAAGCGTGGGTTCGATTTTGTGCAGTGGGTCAAAGGCAAGCGCAGCTATATGAGTTGCTACCAGGACTTTGGCGAGGTGCCCAATGCGCTCTATGCGGAGCTCTTCCGCCCCATCGCTGCCCTTGAGCAGCGCATCGGGAAGAATCTGCAGAAGGTAGGTCCCCACCCCATCGGCATCCATATCCGCCGCACGGACAATCAGGCTTCAATAACCCTCAGTCCTATTCAGCTATTCATCGATCGTGCGGAAGAGATTCTGAAGGAGCATCCCGACCAACGATTCTACCTAGCCACGGACGATGAACCTACGAAGCTGGCTTTCAAGGAGCGCTTTGGCGATCATATCATCACGGCTAGCAACAAGGCTGAACGAGGCAACACGGCGGGCATACAGGATGCCGTTGTGGAGATGTTCACGCTCGCACGCATGGAGGAGATCTATGGCACGGCGGACAGTAGCTTCTCAGTCATTGCCTCACGCATAGGGAACAATCGTCTCACCATACTGCAACAATGAGCGAAACGCTAAAAGAGAAAACGGCTAAAGGGCTATTCTGGGGTGGCATGAACAACCTCATCCAACAGCTCATGGGACTGATCTTCGGGATCATCCTAGGACGATTGTTGTCCCCAAGCGACTATGGCATGATTGCGATGATCACCATCTTCACGCTCATCGCTAACGCCATACAGAGCAGTGGGTTTGGTGCGGCACTGACCAATCTGGACAATCCGCGCGATGAAGACTATAACTCGGTGTTCTGGTTCAACATCACGGCGAGCACGGTGATCTACATCATCCTCTTCTGCTGTGCGCCGCTGATAGCCGACTTCTACCATACACCGGCATTGACACCGCTTGCAAGGTATGTGTTCCTGAGTTTTGTGATAGCCTCTTTCTCCACTTCCACCAACGCTTATCTGTTCAAGCACTACAAGGCGAAGCAGCTCACCAAGAGCGGGGTGAGTGCGGTGATTCTCTCAAACATCGTCGGAGCTACGATGGCTTACCTCGGCTGTGGCTACTGGGCACTGGCTACGCAGAGCCTGACGTTCGTATTATTCAGCACCATCATGTCGTGGCACTACTCGGCTTGGCATCCCTCGCTGCACATCAACTATCGTCCGGCGCTGCGGATGTTTCGCTTCTCGTGCAAGATTCTTGCCACAACGATTGTCAATCATGCCAACAACAATATTCTGAACATCCTCTTGGGTCACTTCTTCTCGGCGCATGACGCAGGCAACTATAACCAGGCTTACCAGTGGGACTCAAAGTGCTTCTATCTGGTACAGGGCATGGTGAACCAGGTGGCGCAACCCGTGATGGTGGATCTGCGTAGCGATAGCGCCCGACAACTGAATGCGCTGCGCAAGCTGATGCGCTTCACGGCGTTTATCACCTTCCCGCTGTTGTTGGGATTTGGGCTCGTGGCTCGTGAGTTTATCATCCTCACGATTACCGAGAAATGGCTATTCTCAGCCGAACTGCTACAAATGCTCACCATCAGCGGCACCACCATTCCGCTGGTTTCGCTGCTCTCTAATCTGATTATCAGCAAGGGTAAGTCGGGGCTGTTCTTCTGGATCACCGTCAGCATGGGTGTGTTGCAGATTGCGCTGATGATTCTGCTCTACCCTTACGGCATCCGTAACATGGTGATGGCGTATGTGGCGCTCAACGTGGCATGGCTCTTTGTGTGGCACTACTTCACATGGCGGCTCACGGGATATACGCCGTGGATGTTCTTCAAGGACATCATGCCGTTTGCCTTGGCTGCTGCGGGCGTGATGGGCGTGACGTGGCTGGTGACGCATACCATCACTACGCTATGGCTGTTGTTGCTCTTGCGCATCGTCATCGCAGCCTCACTCTACTTTATCGTCATGAAAATAGCAAAGGTGAAGATACTCGAGGAGTGTATCGCCTTTATCAAACATAAGCATTAATCGTATGAAACTGGCTTTTCTTATATCGGCACACACGGATGCCGAGCACCTCAACAGGTTGATAAAGAGTCTGCCTCAGACGGCTCACTTCTTTGTCCACATCGACAGCAAAAGCGACATTCGGCCCTTCACCAGCATGATAGCGCAGGAGAACGTCCACTTCCTGACTCATCGCGTCAACGTGGTGTGGGGTAGCATCAACGAGGTGGAATACCAAGTGGAGCTGCTTCGGGCTGCGTTGTCTACGGATCAGTTCGACTATATGATCAGCATGAGTGGGCTCGACTACCCTATCATGGGCAACAAGGAGATGATGCGGTTTTTCGAAGAGGCTCAAGGGCGCATCTTCCTACAAGGTATAGCGATGGATCAGCAGGGTGAAGCGGCGCATCTCTATCGCCAGCTACGCCCCCTTTCGTCTATGCCGTGGAAGAACGGGTCACTGGGTAGCAAACTGAAGGTGGCGCTGCGTGAGTCGCTCTCGAAGCTTGGGGTGCAGAAGACGCTCGTCATCCACTGTCCACGCAAGCACTATCGCCTATACAAAGGGGCGGCTTGGTGGGCTATCACGCCCGATCTGGCTGGCGCCGTAGTGGGCGAATGGGATCACAACGAGCATCTCAAGGGCTACTTTAAGACGAGTTTCTGCCCTGCAGAGACCTTCATTCAGACGGTGGCTTTCAACTCCGAGTATGCCTCTCGATGCATGCTCAGCACGGGGAAATATACCACGCTGTCGGCACTCACGCCGCTGACGTACATTCATTATCACCCCGTCATCAAGGTGCTGGACGAGACCGACTATGACACGCTGCTACAGTCGGGCAAGCTATTCTGCCGAAAGACGGTCAGTGGCACAAGCGACATTCTGCTAGATAAGCTCGACGCTTATCGCAAAGACAGATAACAACAGGGATAGGCGAGCTGATTTTGCATCGTTCTCAGAGAAGCATATCGGGGTCATACTGCTTTGAGTGGTAGCTGATGATGCCGGATAAAAGCATAAGGATATAAGGATCAACTCGCCTAGATCTGATATTTTATAGATCTAGTTATTAGAATACGCCATATCATCATGGTTCAACTTATCATAAACCAAATGCCCGACTTGGGCAAAGAAGCGAATGTCTGTGCCTTTGGTAAGGCTCGCAACGACATCAACACCATCGCTGAGAATGCCGGAATAGGCACAGTGTATGTCAGATGTAAATTCTACAAACTACCCCTACGCACCACATGGCACGTGCTGCACATATATCAAAGGATGTTGAGACACGTGGAGCACGGCACGGAAATGATCTTTCAGTATCCCGTATCCGTACCTAAGCCGCTGCCGCTGACCATCAAGATGATGCACCACAAAGGACTGAAGGTGACGTTCTTGATACATGACATCAATGCGTTTCGCTATCAGCGTGACACGGCTAAGGAGGTGGCAATGCTCAACAAGGCCGATCGGCTCATCGTACACACCGATGCTATGAAGCATTTGCTTAGCCAGCATGGTGTGACCGCGCCCATGACGGTGCTACATCTATTCGACTATCTATCTCAGGATGAGCCTATTACAGGGGGTGGTATTGCGCTACACAAGCATGAAGTGGTCTTTGCGGGTTTCCTAAAGAAGTCGAAGTTTCTGCCTGAGCTATGCCAACATCCCTTTGATGGCATCCAGTTTAACCTCTACGGTGAGAAAGGGAACATGAGCTTTGAAGCTTTCCCACACATCCACTATAAAGGAATCTTCGATAGCAACCACATTGGAAGCATCAGCGGCGGATGGGGTCTGGTGTGGGATGGCGACACAATCACATCTTGCAAAGGCGACCTAGGCGAATACCTAAGATACAATCTGCCTCACAAGCTATCCCTCTATATCGCCGCTGGCATCCCCGTGGTGGTTTGGGATCAGTCGGCTGTGGCTGAGATGGTGAAGCGTGAACAGCTCGGACTGGTGATTTCGGACCTCCGGCAGTTGCCAGAGCTGATCCAAAAGGTGAGCGACGAGCAATACACCACCTTCCTCACGCATGTTCAGCAGATGGGCGAGCGGTTGCGCAGTGGCGCTATGACACTGGCTGCGCTGCGAGGATAAGCATCAGCAATGGCTCAAGAAGAAGCGTCTATACGGAATATTGTACACGTATATCAGACGGAAGAAACTTAAAAATCAGACCGATAAGATCCAAAAAGGGCAAGATCCCAAGTGAGGAATCTTGCCCTTTTTAGCCTTGACGCTACGAAAATATATCTTAGTAGTTGCTTCGAAGAATCGTATTAGCACTAAGCTGAATCGAAGATTTTACATAAATAGAAGACTGGTTTTCTTGATGGAAACAGCTGGTTTCGAATGAAGAAGAGAGTGGTTTCGAATGAAGAAAAGATTAGTTTTGCCTTGGGAAAAGAGTGATTTCGCCTTAAGAAAAGCGTGATATTGACTTAAGAAATGCATGGTTTGTCGTTAAGAAGTAACCATCCGAAACAAGCCGACTTGCTCACAACAAAAAAATCTCGCAGAGTTATTTGCGAGATTTTTTGTAGTAATATGGCAACATGCTTGTGATTTCTTCTGGTGGAGTATTGTCGTGTAGGTTATCCAACGCATAGGTGAGCCACTCCAACGGATTAACTCCAACGATGTCACATGTCTCTATCAAGGAATAGAAGATGGCGTTGTCAACCGCACCATTGTCGTTTT
>CAVHUZ010000046.1:17688-19548 GCA_963639545.1 Bacteroidaceae bacterium | reverse complement strand
CGATTAAGAACTACGAGGACATGGCGAGGATCATCCGTGAGCGTATGAACGAAATCCCCGAGGAGACGAAGGAAGAACGTGAGACGCGGGAACGGCGTGAGAACCAAACTAGCTTCCTTGCCCGCCTTGCTGATGGCTTAGGAGCGTATCACACAACGTTTGCGTATGCGCGTGGTGAGAAGCCTATAGATATGCCGAAGATGTCGAAGCGTGCCGAGGAATATTATGAGAAGCAGAAAGCTGCACGCGAAAAGAACCGTGACCAACGTATGAACTATGCTATCAACATCGCTAACCTTGGTAACGAGAAAGTAAAGGCTCTGCGTGACATTGCGGCGCAACAAGAAGCGCAGCGGTTGGCACGCGCGAAGGATGCTCGTGAGGATGAGCAACAAGGTTGGTCAAGAGCATTGCAACCCTGGATACTACGTGAGCAGACAGGTAAGGCTACGACCGCTGAGCAGAAGGCTATTACCGCAACCGAGGAGGCGAATCAGGCTCCTGAGCTATTCAAGGCTAAGGTGGCAACAGAGAAGGCAAGAGGTAATGCGCAGAATGCTGCCGCAGATGCTCATCATGCGTCAGCGGAAAACTCGCGTGCTGGTGCAGATGCACACCGAGCATCTGCGGAGAACACGCGTACCAACACAAGAAAGACCCAACAGCAGATGGGTCAAGGGTTCCCATGGTGGGATAAGAAAGGCGTTAGGCATTTGGCCAAGACGAAAGAGGAAGCCATCTACCGTCAGACACAGAGTGGTAACCCTGTACTGAACGTGGATGGTGGCACGGAGTCAAGTAAGTCGACAACACCTATTGTGAAACATGGGAAAGCAACCGGTAAAAATAAAACAACCACGACGCAAAAGACGAAATCGATGCAGGTGCCGATGGACCCGAAAGGCAAGAAGAAAACAGGTGTGAAGTGGGGTTAGGATTGATTACAAAACCAAGAAGATAAAAAATGGCAGACAAGAAACCATTATATGACCTATATAAAGGTCTCAGGGCTAATAACTATGATGTGCCTGACAATTATGAGAGTTTTGAACGGACGCTGACTAAGGCGGGCAATGAAGGCGCCAATAATCGTCGTACGTTGTATAAGGCGCTTAAGCAAAACTATTACGACGTGCCTGAGAAGTATGAAACGTTCTATAGCACATTGTTTGAACCTGTGAACGGAACAACGTCACGGGCAAAGGGAAGCTACAGTGCGTCTACGCAGAAACCACAAGCGAAACCGGCCGCAAGTGCTAAGCCTGCTGTAACTACTCAGGCGGCACCAAAGAAGGGCGCTGGCAAGCAAGGTACGCCAATGACCGCTGCACAGAAGCTGGCTTACTCTAATTGGGCAGGCGGTGTGGTTGCGAACTCGCAGAAACAGCAACAGCAGTTTACGCAGAAGCTCGCGAACATAAAGAAGGGTAACACGCTTGGTAAGACTAGTGAGGTGAAGATGAACCCAACCACTGGAAAGATGGAAAGAAAGTACTACACGACCAAGGGAGATGAAGTCGGTAGTCAGTGGGAGCAATCAGACAAGAACCTACAGTATAGGGATGAGTGGGAAGCCACAACGCCCGAGGGCAAGGCAAGCCGTGAGAAGCGCATGGAGAACGATTATGAGGATCGTGTGGGTGCGGTGATGGATAAGTTTGACCCTGACAATGCGGCAGAGATGGCATGGCAAAGCGCCGAGGAACGCACGGCCGCTGACCGTGACAAGCATACAGATTATAGCTTCTTGGGTAATCTCCGTGGCGGTGCGCGTGAATTGCGACCGGTGATTAGTAATATGGCGGACCATCTAACGAACCATGACCTACAACGTTTGGCGGACGATGCATGGAACAGGCT
>CAVHUZ010000046.1:0-17678 GCA_963639545.1 Bacteroidaceae bacterium | reverse complement strand
GAACAGGCTCGGCAAGCAAAAACAACAAACAATCACGAACGACATTGCTGATGCTCTGCACAAGCGATACCCACAAGCGACCAACGAGCAGATATGGCAGACCGCTAGTCAGATGGCACGTCAGCAAAGCGACAAACGTATGTTTGAGTTGGCCGTAAAGAAGAATGTTCCAAAGAGCGCCACTGAATGGTTCTTCCGTAAGGCCTTTGGCGAGAATTCGCTGATGAAACTCATTCAAGCTACTGCACGAGCAAATGCCGGTACAAATGGCGATATGGCTGCACGTGAGGTGGCTGAGCAGGAATACAATAAAGGCTTTGGACGCAAGGCTGCGGGTATCACCGGTACTGCAGCTGGTTTCGTCACCGACCCTTTGACGTTGATATCGGCTGGTGTTGGTGGTGCCGCCGTGAAAGGTGCGACGTGGCTTGGCGGTAAGGTCCTCGGTGAGGCAGCCATGCGTAAGGCCGCAACGACCCTTGCTGGCCGTCTTGCGTTAGCTGGTGTTGGTGGTGCCGCGAACTTTGGTTTCTTCGAGGCAGGCGGCGAGGCCGTGGAGCAAGCAAAGTGGGGCGGACATCGTGACGAAGAGACCGGAGCGGTGGGTGATTACTCGCTTGGCGCCGTAGGAAAACAATTCATCCATGGCTTAGGGATGGGTGCTGCTACGGGTTTGATAGCTCCTCTTGTGGGTAACGTGAGCGATAAGCTGGTGCGTGCCACGGAAAGCACGGCGGGTAAGATGGCTATTCGTGCCGGTGAGATAGGCGTGGGCACATTGGCCGAGGGTACGATCTTCTCAATCCCTGAATGGATAGAGGGAAAACGTGACGCAATGGACGTGTGGACGGATAACATGGCTATGATGGCCGCCTTTAAGTTGCAACACGGTGTGAAGTCGGTGCCCAAGGTTATTGCAGAGCTATCTCGTGACCCGAAAAACCTCAAGAGCGGTATGGAGACCCGTTTCCGTTCAATGATGGACGGAACAACACGTCCGGACCTTGCACTAACGAAGGATGAGGAAGCCGAACTGAAACGAGGTGGCTACACTGACCTGACACAATTGACAGAGGACTATGGTCGTTATGTGGCGCAGAAAGCCCAGGAAGCCAAGGCGAAAGAGCAGAAGCCGAGCACAACGGACCCAAGCCGGATGCTTCCCAAGGCGGAGCTACCCGAAGGATTGACCCATGATATTCCGGTGAACCGCTTCCAAGAGCTGATGAACGACGGAAGCATTAGTGAGGCGGCACGTGCGAAGATGTACTATTATCTGACAGGACGCACCTTACCAATGTCAACGGTTATGGGTTCGACGGTGATGGAGGATAAGGACGCTGCGGGCAATGTGAAGGGATATACGGTGCAGTCGTATGGTGCCAATGGTGTAATCACCAGTCGTAGCTTTGCCGACAAGAAGCGTGCAGACGTGGAGGTGAACCGTATCAATAGGCAAGCAGAGCTGAATAGTATCGACGTGGGCGAGCGACATTTTGACCAGAAGGGCGACAATGAACGTGTGTGGGAAGCATGCCAAGCGGTGTCGTATGAGGTAGGCGCACCGGCTAATAGTCTATACGAACTGATGAAGCGTGATCCTGATAAGATGAGTGACGTGGAGAAGGAATGGGCGAAGAAGATTATGGAGGCCCACGATGATCTCGGCGATAAGTATAGTACATCTGAGGTGCGCAATGATATCAACAAGGACTATGGTGTAGACGTAGACCAAGCCATCAAGAAAGAGCCCAACCGCCGTAGTGAGGCGGAGCAGAAAGCGGTAGCGGAATATGCTAAGCGCTTGTTTGCTGATGTGAAGACGAAGCAAGAGGAAGCGGCGCAAGATGAGGCAACCGATGCAAACGCACCGAAAGACGGTGTTTCACCCATTGCGCTTATCGGGAGCGACGAGACGCCTGCAGACCCGATGGCGGCGGCACACCAACGTGGACACGAGGCCGACACTCAGGAACGCCGTGATATTGCCATAGAAAAGGCAGACCCTAAGAATACCGAGGCACAAGAAGCATGGAACGGCGTGGTGGAACGTATCAACCAAGATGCGGACTACAAGGCTGCACAAGAGCGTGCGGTGGCGAAGAAGATGCAACATGCCGATGGTTCGATACGTCCCGTGGTGATGAAAGAGGTGGACGATGAAGGCCGTAACAAGGTGGCGTATTTGGTAGATGGTAACGTGGTGATGATGAACGATGGAAGCATGGTGGACAAGTCCAATAGCGACAAGAGCGTCGTGATCTATGACCCATCTACTGGTGAACGCCGCATGGTAGACCCTGGCGCCGACACGGGTATCCTCTTGGTGAGTGAGTCGATGAGCGGTGAGGAGTATAACGCAAGTATCGAGAGTGATCGTCAGCAATATGTGCAAGAGCAGTTGGATGCGGCGCAAGGGAAATTGCGTTTGGCACCTGGTCAGCAGATTGTGTTACCGACAGGTGAGTCGGCAGTGGTAACGGCTATCGATGGCGACAATATCACTGTGTCAATGGGCGAGGGTAAGCAAACCATCGTTCAGCTATCGGAGCTACAACGTATCAGTGATGCGAAGGCGCTTGCCGACTATAATCAGCGCCATCCTAAGACGTCAGAGTCAACCAGCGAGGATAGACAAGACGAAGGACAGCAGCCTGTAACGGGCGTAGGACCGGAAGCCTCGACTGCATCGAAGCCTGCAGAACAAGTGCAGAGCGGTGTGATGGAAGGAGCGCCAAAGGAGTTCTCTCCCGACATGGAGGTGACCATCCACGATGAGGACGGCACGGATAAGCCTGCGATGATGATGGGCCGTGTGCGCTATGAGAAAGGTAGCTTTGTCCCTGACGAGAACGGAAGCATCATCGAATACTACATGGATGGCCAGGTAAAGCACGAACATGAGGATAAGTTGCGCGACAAGGTGGTGAACCATGTGGTGGAGCGTGCCGAAGAACCTGTAAAGGGGAATGAGGTACAGCCAACCGAGCCGAGCGTTCCGGACAACTCTATGGAGAATAGTCAGCAACCCATCAGTGATGAGCAACGCCCCATCAGCGACGAGCAACTGCGTCAGTATGCGCAGGACGCCTATAATGACGCCATGACCGACAACGGTCTCTCTCTTCCCCAGGAGCAAGTGGAGCAGATGCAACAACGCAACAAGCAGATGCTTGACGCGGAGAACGCGCGTAGGGAATCCGAGGCGCACCGCGAGCCAACCGCCCTGGAGCTTATCCCCGTAGACGATAAGACGGGCGAACCAATGTTTGAGAAGGCTGACCGTGAGACGGCCCTTGCCGCCCTTGGTGAGCTGACCGGAGGTAGTGAGGCAAACACCGAAGCCATCGTGAACGCACAAGCGACGCAAGCAAACAAAGAGCTGGAAGCGCTGAGGAAGAAGCAACCAATGAGGAAGGCACCGAAGCTATCGGGTTCACCTATGGCAATGATCAAGGCACAACAGACAGCTGACGCACAATACAACGCCGCCATGGAGCAATATAACGCACAAGTGGCCGCCGCAACGGAGAAGGCGAAGGCTTGGGGTGACATTGCCGCCACGATGCGTGAGAAGCAACGTGCCGTGCGTGAACAACTGAAGGCGGAGCGTAAGGAAAAGGAGGCAAGAGTGCATGCAGAAGCCGTGGCAAAATTGGAAGAAGATAAACGTATTGCCGCGGAGAAAGCCGCTGAGCAGAAGGAAGTGGGTATCCATGCTGTGAACCCAAAGATTAAGGAAAAGTGGGACAAGGCGAAGAAAGTAGAAGGCAATGCAAACGCCATCACCCTTGCAGACGGTTCCTCACTGCGTGGCCACTACGTACTGACAGAGGCTGGTGCTGCATCTGCCAGCCATGATGCAGGCAACGGTTTCGAACCTACCGAAGGCTTCCCTATCGACAAGAATGGTGAGAGCGTGAATGATCGTGACTACCGCCGTGACAAGGATGCACAGCGTATAGTGCAGGACATTGCAGACAACTATGATAGTCGTGCATTGCAGACTCCTGTTGTGGTGAGCAAGGATGGTGTTGTCCTTTCCGGCAACAACCGCACCATGAGCGGTGAGATAGCCGCACGCCAGGGAAGCGACAAAGCTTATGTCGACTACTTGAAGGAGTTTGGCACGATGTACGGCTTTACTCCTGAGCAGGTAAAAGGTATGGAGCACCCGCGTGTTCTGTTCGTAGCTGACGAGGACATGCCGTATGATGCCAATACCTTTGCACGCTTCAATGCAGAGACACAGAAGAAGCAGAGTAAGCCGGAGATGGCAGTGAAGTTGAGCAAAACAGTGCCGGACAAGACTTTTACTTCCATTGCTTCTACAATAGGCAGGTATGACCGTCTGTCAGATTTCTATGCAGACGCAAAGGCTGTGAACGACGTACTGGGTGAACTGCATAGTGCAGGTGTTATCAATGATATGCAGATGCCGGAGCTTCGCACAGGCAACACCGTGTCGGCAGTCGGACGTGAACTTATCGAGAACGCACTTATAGGCAAGGTCTTTCAGGCTTCGCCTGATGCTGTGCGTCAGATTATCGCCACACCGACACTGCGTCAGGCCATCATCATGGGGCTTAACGAGATAGCCCATAACCGCACGCTTGCCAAGAGTGGATATGACCTGAGTCAAGAGTTGTCGGGAGCCGTTGACCTTGTGGCAAGAGCCAAGGCAGAGGCTCCCGACATATATAAGGAAGGTATGCCCGTTTCGCCTTACGGCAGACAGGCAGGACTCTTTGACGATGAATACGGAGACAGCCGCGTGACGGATGCGACCGTGCTCTTGCTTGCCGACGTGCTGAACAGCGGCAAGCCGAGCGACCTGCGCAAGATGCTCGCCACCTATAACAATGAGGCGCAAGCCCCGGCAAGCGGTCAGATAGACATGTTCAGTGGGGATGTACGCTCCAAGGAGCAATTACTTAACGACGTAAACGAATATTTCAGAAATGCAACACCAAGAGAACAACAAGCAATCGTTGATGCGGCAGTCGCAGAACGAAAGCAGAGAGCAGAAGCAAATGCGCAAGTTGCAGAAGGTACTGGGCGCAGTGGAGAAACTCAAGAAACAGAGACAGATGGAGGAAGACCAACGGATGTCGGAAGAACTTCAGAACGCCAAGGTAATTTGGCGGAGACCGAAGAGATAAAACTTTCTGACGAGATAGATGAGAATGGACGGCAGTTCGTGCTCACATCGGAGGGCGAACTTGTCTTTGGAGAGATTAGTGAAGAAGCAGGGCTGACCGCTGCCCCTATCCTCCTCAGTGAGGGTATGATAACAAATCCAGCGACCAATGACGGCTATGGTCTTGTGCATATTGAGGCAAGACATGGTGATCAAATAAGAAAAGCTGGGTACAAGTCGGTCCTTGATTTCATTGAAACCGTTGCAAAGAACTATGATGTAATCAAGGAGGGCAACCTTAGAGACGGACACCAAACATATAGATTGCAGTTGACTGATAAGCATAACAACACACTTATGGTTGAACTGTCTGGTGATGGTACTTATTGGAACATAAATACCGCAGGGATATTCAAGATATCCTACGGTAAAAAAAATAAGGAAGTGTATAACCGCCATACTACGGCTAAACAGCCTGTCGAAGCTGCTGAAACATCGCAGGACGCTGAACAGAGCGACACTCAGACATCCTCCAGCATGAATGTTCCTACATCTTCCGAAGGCAAAATTACGGAAAGTAGCCCAACCGTGCAAGCGAATGGCGAGAAATCTTCTGTAAATGAGGAAGGAATGCTACTTTCGAAGAAGATTGCCGACTATGGAACATTGAGCAGAGATGTGACTGACCTGGCAGACCTGCCTACGGATATGGCATATCGCGAGACCGACATCAATGAGTTGGAAGACTTATTGGAGACTGGCTATATGCGAAGACTTCCAGAAGGGAAAGTGGTAGAAGGGGCATCCAGAACATTCCAATCAAAGAGCGGCAGGACTTTTTCCTTCGGGAAGGAGTACGGAAATTCGCATGGAGGCAAGGGCTTCGCAAAGGGTGCGCCGTGGAGTACATTGGGTGGAACACTGTCGGGTGGAACTGCTCAAAAGGTACTCATTGGTGTCCCCGGCAGCATCATGGATTGGCAGGAAGGACATCATGGCAGCTATAAGAAAGCTCGCCCATTTGACGAGATAGAACATGGCAAGCCGTTGTGGGTGCCATTTGACGAAGACGGTGACATCACTGACATTGGTGCGGAAGACATCCGTGCATGGATATCTGATGCAGAAGGTAACTACCATGAGTTTATCCCATCAACTCAGAACAAGAAGTTTGGAGCGCGTAAGCAGAAAGATGTGGCAGTCGAAGGCAAGAGCTACACCATTGAGCCAACGACTTACACCAACAAGAAGGGTAAGACCACTGCGATGCACCTTGTGAAGTTTGATCATGAACTGACGAAGGAACAGAAGAGCGCTGGTAAGGAATTGGCGAAAGAGGGTCGTGGCTGGTGGGACGCTAAGCAGGGCGGTTTCATGATGCGTAGCGAGGAAGCAGCCAAGGAGTTGGCGGAAGCACTCGGAAATGACGAGGCCGTGCAGGATGCTCAACCTATATCTGTAAAGGATATGGAAGCCGTGAATGACAATGGTGTTGGGGCAACGGCAAGCAAGAGGTCAGAGATGCGCAAACAAACGCTATCAACTATTGATCAAGCCGTGTCAATGGTGACGGGTAAACCTACCAAGGAGGTGCGTAAAGAGCGTAAAGAGCGTGAGGCAGAATACAAGGCCGAGACGAAAGAATTGTATGATGCGGTTTTGTCGGGTGACTTTAATGATGTAACTTTGCAACGCATCAATGATTATCTTGACCATGTCACACCAAACAACGAATACGGACGACCTTTATCTAAACGACTTCCACCGGAAGTGGGACGAGGAGTGCGAAAAGGAGAACGCACGAGTGAGGTCGATGTACTTTTCAGCAGAATATCTGAGAGCGCAGTCCCAGCGCATGAACGAACTCGTCCAGAAGCAAAGAGAAGAATTGAGGAGAAAAAGAAAGAACTCCTCAAAGGATGGGCAATAGCCACTGGCAATTGGCACACAAGTGTTGCAGATTTTACTCACAACACGGAGCCAATAGGCAGAGGCAAGGATTCTGTTGTCTACCAGTCGGACGATGGTAAGAATGTTATTAAGGTTTCGGCTGGCAAGGACAATCTAAAGAAATTCCGTCCTGACATTGATGCAGTCACTTTGTTTAACCATATCTTCCCCAATAGCCGATATGAGATTTTGGGCTATGGCGAAGTGGATGGAAAGTTTGTAAAATTCCTCAAGCAACCAATAGTAGACTTTACTGGCAGCACTCCATTGTCGGCCGAGGAACGTGTGGACTATATGGACCGCATGGGCTTCAAGCCGATGAATGAAGAGAAGACCGCTTTCAGTAACGGAACGTTCGTTGTGGCAGACCTGCAAGGCAACAACATTGTGAGGGATAGGTCGGGCAACGTCCGTGTGATTGATGCCGACGTGAAGCTACACACGAAGGACTTTGGCGGTAAGTATGTGTATCCAGCTGTGGAGACGGATTTTCCCGAGAAAGCCAAGACCAAAGCCAAGCCGCAGCCAAAGCCTGCGAACCGTATAGAATTAGCCGATGTTGAGGAGCACGTCCAAGAGCAACCCAAAGCAGAACCACAAACGGATGCAAACAAAACTGCAAACGAATCGGCAAAGCAAGAATCCAAGCAAGAGGAGAAGAAAGCCAAGAGCAAGTGGGTGGACGATGCGGATGCGGAACGTTTTGAGGAGCTACGCAAGCGTTTGCGTCAGAAGCTGGGCGGCCAACTGAACATGGGTATTGACCCCGAGGCATTCTCTATCGGCGTAGAGATGAGTTTCCTCATGCTGAAGCACGGCGCAAGGAAGTTCTCTGAATATGCTAAGAACATGATCGAGGCATTGGGCGAGAACGTACGTCCTTATCTAAAGTCGTTCTATAACGGTGCACGTGACCTTCCCGAGATGGAAGACTTTGAGAAGGAACTGACACCTTATGAAGAGGTACGCAAGTTTGATGTAAAGAACTTCGACAAGGAAGGCGCGAAAGACCTTGTGGCTACGGCGGAGCATGTAGCGAGAGAGCAAGCGGTGGAGCGTGAGGCGAAGGAGGCAACAAAGAAAATAAAATCACAACGTAATGAACAACGAAAAGAAACCGATGAGCAAAGAGCAACAGATACAGTTGCTCTTGCACGCGAAGGAGAGACTACTGCAAGCGAAACTGAAAGGCTATTCGCGTCTGCGGGAACTGAGCGAGCAGTAAACGAGAAAGCCAAGGACATAGACAATGCTCTAGACAAGGTGAACAACCAACTAGCCTTGCTGGGCTACTATGAGGCTAACCATGTGGAGCGGGACTTCAACGAGGCTACCGGCTACATGCGTAATGCTGAGAAGAAGGCGGTGAAGGATGCGGCAAGCCTTGCAAGCCAACTGATAGACGACCTTGGTCTTGACAGAGAAGAGGCTACCCTTGGTGCACCTGGCAGAAACGGCAGGCGCAAGAAGAAACCACTCGCTGTGGCGAATATTGCCCCTGCAGGTGGTGAGATCTACATTGAACTGCCATTGGAAGAGGGTAGGGAGCTACATGTGAATATCTTCTTGGAGCCAGTGGCACGGAGAGGTGTGAGAGGCTTTGAGGGTGACAACCTCGAGGTGACTGGTATGTACTACCGTGTGGAGAACCCAACAGGAAGAGACCGCTATGGCAATAATAATTATGTAAGCGCAGACGTAAAGTATAAAGACCTGTTGGCCGGTATCCAGCGTGAGGTGTACCAGTATTTGCCCAAGCGTAAGGATATCGCAGAGGGTGAGTATAAGATTGGCGACAAGGTGGAGTACACGCATGACGGCGGCCGCACTTGGACGGATGGCGTCGTGGTGCAGCCTAACGACATGGGTGGTATCCGTATCGACACGGGTCAGGCGCCAGTGTTATGGGTGAATGCTCATCCCGACCAGCTTCGTCACAAGGAAGCACCGAAAGCGGACGTTGATGCGGCAGTCAAGCAAGCCAAGGATGCTATGGCTGCAAAGCTCGAGCAAGTCAAGGAACATCTTGACAAGAAGATGCTGACTGACCAGATATCCCAGCGCGACAAGTATATTGACGAATTGGGCGAGCGGGTGAGAAATGGTGAGCGTACAGGTACGTTTTCCGGAATAAAAAATGTAGATTTGCAGTCTACACTGTTGAAATGTATCGGTGAGCGTGATGCACTCAAAGAAGCATTAGACAATCTGCGTACAAAGCCAAGCACAGAGAACATTGCAGACAATCCGCAGTCGTGGGTAGGTAAGACGTTTACCCATAACGGCACCAAACTGGTGTGTACGGGCGTAGACGGCAACTATGCCGTGTTTGACAACAAGTCTACCTTTATGAGCACGGGCTTTGAAGTGCCTACCGTGCAAGGCTATCTCAAGAGTGGCAAAATGCAAGTAGCCGAGACACCGAAAGGTGCGAAGCCTACGGAAGCGAAAGAAGCGGAACCGCAATCTAAATCTATTGGTGGTGTAGCCATCATCAATCGTATAACGGAGCATCCGTTGTTTAAGGAGCTGGTGAACGACAATCCTGACAGTGATGGTGCACGTGCCGTTTTGGATGGCGAGATCCTTAATGATGTTCGTCTTGCGCTACGCAAAGAAGGCTATATCGATGCTTATAAGCGATTGCTTACCGACAAGTCATGGACCGGAAGGATACTTGACGCTGCTTTTGGTCGCAGATTTGTTCCTAACGAGGACTACGTGGATATGGCTGCACGTATAGCGAAGGAAGCCAGTGCGGAGGACCTTGATAAAGGCTTTGGTAAATACCAGAAGGCTTATGATGATTTCATCTATGGCATAGAGCACGAAGGTATGCTTCCTAATGTTCAGGCTTTGAGAAACAGGATTGCCGAGGCCAAGCGCAGGCTGACTACACTCGAGAAAGGGGCCGCTATTGGTATCAAGAGTGACGAGGACCTAAAGCGCCACGAAGATGCGGTAAGCAACTTTACTCACATGCGTGACGCGTTCCAAGCAATGCTGGATTATGTGTACGGACGCATGAAAGCTACCGAAGCGGAGGCGCCAAAAGTCAATGCGAACCTTATGGCTACCAATCAGCCTACACTGGCTAAGAAAGAATCGAAGAAAGTATCGAAGAAGAAAGTTAAACCCGAGCAGAAGGTAGGCGACTTGTTTGCCGGCAGTCTGTTCGATAAAGAAGAAGACAATGGACTGGAACGAAATCATGAAGCAGTACGCACCGAAGGACTGCAAGCCGACGGTAGTGGACAACAACAAGGACTACGAAGCAGCGAAAGAAGAGCTAGCGAAGAAACTCCACAAGAAGGTGGAAGACCTGACACCGCAAGAGGAAGACAGGGCGATGGGCATGATAGGCCTTTGTCCACTGGACTTCATGGATTAGGTGAGGGTAAGAACGCACGCAACAACCATTCGGAACGTGGTGAGGATCATGCACCAACGTCGGTTAATGCGCGTATAGAGGCAAACGTCGAGGCCATAGAATTGGCACGCAAGTTACTCGAGAGCGGCGAGACAGCCACACCCGAGCAGATGCGTGTGCTCCGTCAGTTTAGTGGTTGGGGTGGCTTGGGTGCAGCCTTTAACCATAACGCCAGCGATTGGAAGATACGTCAGCGTAACCAAAGGATACACGACCTTCTAGGTCAAGAAGCGTATGAGGAGGCCGTGATGAGCGCCAATAGTGCTTACTATACACCAGCATACGTAGTGGATACGCTTTGGGACATTGCAAGACAGTTGGGTTTCAAGGGCGGAAATATCCTTGAAGGTTCAGCCGGTATCGGTAATATCCTTGGTCAGATGCCACTTGATATGAGTGGTCGCAGTAACATCCATGCGATAGAGATAGATGGCACGTCAGGTGGTATCCTTTCGTTGCTCTATCCCGATGCGAAGGTAGACATCAAGGGTTTTGAGCAGACGAAGATACCCAACGGCAGCGTGGACCTAGCTATCACGAATGTGCCATTTGTTACCGGACTGCGTGTGAACGACACGACAGGCGACAGAGACCTCTCGAAGAAATTCCACAATATACACGACTTCTGTATAGCGAAGAACGTCCGCAAACTGCGTGAGGGTGGTTTGGGTATCTTCATATCTTCGAACGGCACACTAGATAACAGTCAGACGCTACGTGACTGGGTGGTAAGCGAAGGAGATTCGGACTTTATCGGTGCTTTCCGTATGAACAACAAGACCTTTGGTGGCACCACTGTGACATCGGATATCATCGTTATCCGTAAGCGTGTGAACGGAAAGCCATCACCCAATGCCATTGATGTGAGCGATATCAGCGGCGAGCGTTCAGCCGAATACCAAGTACCAGGAGAGAAGAACAAGAGACAACTCTCCATGGACTATAACAAGTACTTCATTGAGCATCCCGACCACATGGCTGGTGAGATGCGCTTTGCGTTTGAGGAAGGAGACACGTTCAGACCGATGAGCAAAGGCCTTTATCCGGTAGAAGGTAAGGACCAAGGCAAGATGCTGCAGGCATTTGTCGAGACCCTATCGGCAGAGGAACCAGGCACGAGCGAGGCGCCTGTGGATATGACACAGAAAGTGTACGAAGACCTTGGCAAAGACGTGAAGGAAGGTAGTATGATGATAGACGGCGAGGGTAACATCTGCATAGCGCAGTATGGCCAAGCCGTGCCTATAAGGTCAAAGCTATCGACAACTGACAAGAAGAAAGGTGGCGTGACCGAGGAAGACCTACGCAAGCGCTTCCAAGGCAAGAAAATCAAGGGTCACACGAAGGCCGAGTGTTTTAAGGACTATACCGCCATCAAGGAAGCATTGTCCGAGGTGATGAAATATCAGACGGAGAACGAAGGCAATGCTGGACTGCAACCGCTGATAGACAAACTGAACAGAGCCTACGATAGCTTTGTGACGAAGTATGGCTATCTGCACAAGAACAACCAACTGGCATGGCTACGCAAAGACGTGGACTATCCTAATGTGCTGTCGCTAGAGAACTACCAGGAACAGGGCGACGGCAAGGGTGGAGTGACCAAGACATACGGCAAGGCAGACGTGATGAAACGCCGTGTGGTGGAGAAAGAGAACGATCCGCATCCTGAGAATGTCAAAGATGGCGTGGTAGTGAGTATGTTCAAGAACGGTCGCATCGATATTCCTTATATCGCAGAGCAGACAGGCAAGAGCGAGGCTGAGGTGAAACGTGAGATCATCGACAGCAAGCTGGGATACGAAGACCCTGTTACTCGTCAAGTGGAGGTGTCATACAAATACCTTAGCGGAAATGTGCGTGAGAAGCTGCACCAAGCAGAGACGAACAACGAGAACGGCGAGTATGACGGAAACATCAAAGCCTTGAAGGACGTGGTGCCAATGGATATCCCTGCCCATCTGATAGACTACACACTGGGTTCGTCATGGATAGATCCAAAACTCTACGACGAGTACACGAAGGAACGCACGGGCGTAAACGTGAAGTTTACACATGTGGGTGGCACTTGGCTTATGAGTACACCATCATCCACTAGATACGAGAAGAACCGTGCTATGGGTGTGAGAAGCGATAAGCTGGATAAGACGACATACGGCCATGAGCTCATCGAAGCCGCCATCAAGAACAAGACTATCATCGTATCGAAGACCATCACCCATTGGAATGGAAAGAAGGAGACGATAGTGGACCACAGCGCCTCGGCCGAATGTGCATCGAAGATAGACGAGATACGTCTTGACTTTAAGGACTGGGCACGTCAGAAGATGCAAAGCGATCCGGAGATGTCGGCTAAGGTGGAGGCAGACTATAACGAGCGCTTCAACAACTATGTGCCGATGAAGATACCCAAGGAGTTTGTACCGGAATACTTTGGTGGCGCCACGCATAAGTTTCAGATGCGAGAGCACCAAGGTAAGGCAATTGTGCAAGGAACGATGCAACCCTTGATGCTCGCCCATGAGGTAGGAACGGGTAAGACGTTCACCCTTATCTCTATTGCGATGGAGATGCGCCGCCTCGGTACTGCGCATAAACCAATGATTGTGGTACAGAATGCCACGGTGGGTCAGTTTGTAGCGTCAGCTAAGGAACTCTATCCTAACGTGAAGATCTTGTCGCTTGAGGATTCAGAGCATGGCGAGCAAGGTAGAAAGAACTTCTATAGTAAGATCAAGTATAACGATTGGGATATGATCGTTGTACCCCAAAGCACCTTTGAGCACATCCCCGACAGCAAAGAACGTCAGATGGCGTTTATCCAAAGCAAGATAGAGGAGAAGGTAAAGGTGCTGGAGCAGATGCAAGCGGCAGACCCCACAGGCCAAGACCCAATGATCAACAGAGCCAAGAACGAAATCAAGAACTTGGTTGCAGAGAAGAGCGCTTTGACAAACGAAGATACCCCGAAACAATCAGCCAAGAACGAGAAGAAACGTGCCGTGGCAAAGCAGAACGCCGCTGTAAAAGCACAAGAGATGCTTGAACGCAAGGTGGACGACGTGGAGAACTTTGACCAGATGGGCATAGATGCATTGCTTGTGGACGAGGCACACGAATACAAACATCTTGGTTTTGCCACTGCCATGCAGCGAGGTGTGAAAGGCGTGGACCCAACGTACAGCAAGAAGTCGCAAGGCGTGTATCTGAAGACCCAAGCCGTGTTGCAGAAGAACAAAGGCCGTAACGTGGTGTTTGCCACAGGTACACCAATCAGTAACACCGCAGCGGAGATATGGACCTTCATGCGTTATCTGATGCCCGCGGATAGGATGAAGGAGTATGGTATCTTCTACTTTGACGACTTTGTGCGTAACTTCGGAAACATTCAACAGATGATGGAGTTTACGACAAGCGGCAAGTACCAAGAGAACAACCGCTTTGCTGGCTATGTGAACCTTCCCGAACTGGTGCGTATATGGTCAGGCGTGGCAGATACCGTGCTGACCAAAGACCAAAAAGAACTGGTGGACAAGATACCCGCCATGGAAGGTGGCAAGGCACAAGACATCTATCTGCCACAGACCCGTGCTCTGCGAAGCGTGATGAAGTATGTGCGAGAACAGTTGAAAGAGTTTGAGCAGATGAGTGGCAAGGAGAAGAAGGAGAACAGCCATATTCCTGTTACTATGTACGGCGTAGCGCAACGTGCCGCTGTGGATGCCCGTCTTGTCATGGGTGATGCAGAGGACGACCCCAATAGTAAGACCAACGAGGTGGTGCGCCAGACACTGCGCTCACTGAAAGACACCGACGACTATAAAGGTACGGTGGCCATCTTTGCCGACCACTATCAAAACAAATTGAGCGGTTTCAACCTTTATGAGGATATCAAGAAGAAACTGGTGGCAGCGGGTGTGCCCGAAAAGGAAATCGTCGTGATGAAATCGGGCATGACCATCAATAAGAAACTCGACATCTTTGATAAGGTGAACCACGGCGAGGTGCGTGTGATACTCGGCAGTACCGCCACATTGGGTACCGGTGTGAACATTCAGGAACGTCTGCACACCCTTATTCATGTGGATGCGCCAAACCGTCCTATGGATTACACCCAGCGTAACGGCCGTATTCTACGCCAAGGCAACCTACATAAGGAATGGGGTAAGCCTGTACGTGTGCTCCGCTTTGGTGTAGAAGATAGTTTAGACGTGACGGCATACCAACGCCTAAAGACCAAGGGTGCCATTGCTGATAGCATCATGGAAGGTGACAAGCTGATGAATGACAGCATGAACAACCGTGTGCTGGAAGAGGAAGAGGACGTGTTTGGTGATACGGTGGCGCAGCTCTCCGGTAGTGAGTATGCTCTGTTGAAGAACAACGCAGAGAAGAAAGTGCGCAAGTATGAGAGCCGTAAGAAGCAATGGGAAGCCGACCAGACATATATCCACAATGCCAAACCAAAGATGGAAGGGCAGATCAAAGCCGCCGAAGAACGTGCCGAGGCAGCGAAGAAGAATCTGCAAGCCGTGCAGAAGGCCTTTCCCAATGGTAAGTTTAAGGAGATCACCGTTGGCAAGAATAAGTTTGGTTCGGTGGAAGACATGGGCGAGTTTGTCAAGGACTACAACAAGAAGATCATCGACGACACGAAGGCGATGAAGGAGAACCCTGTTGACGACAAGCATAGACATAAACTGACGTTATCGTTGGGTGGCTATGACTTTGTGGTGAATACCGAATTGTACCGTGACGTAGTCAATGGTAATAACGGCCTATTCACAGAGGTGCACCGTAAGATGACGTATTCGTGTCCTGAACTTGGGCTTAAAGACGTGCCCGTGAAGCAGTCGTTACTGCGCAATGCCATTGAGGATATCACGGAGAACGTGATTACAGGTAAGGACTTTGCCGAGCAAGAGGAATATGCTTTGCGTTCAGCGGAGCACGACCGTTCAGAGTTGGCGCAATTGAAGCAGCGTGAGGGTAAGCCGTTCGAGTTTGGCAAGGAACTCGAAGAAGCCAAGCACCAACTCGAGGAGTACTCTGAGGCTATGAAGGAGGAACTCGAGGAGAAAGAGAAAAAGTATGCCGAGATGGATAAGAGCGTAGAAGCCGCTTCGGATGTGTATATCGACGACGATGAGGAAGAAGAGGACGGAGATGGTGATAGCGCTTCATACCGCATAGTGGATGATCCTATGCTTCTGAATGAGTTGGAAGATGGCGAATGGGAAGAGGCTTACCGCGTGATGCAAGTAATCGATGGAGAGCTATACCCACCGATGGCTGCCGTGCGTGAAGGCGATCTTGTGGAACCAATCAGACTGGGCCTTGTGGAGCAAGCAGAGGAACACCCCGAACTCATCACCTTCGATGAGAACGGCAAACCACAGTTCTTACTGAACAAAGGGCAGGGTAAAGGTTCACTGAAAGCCGCCTATAACCCTTACTGGCATACGTCACGCACGGCGCTGAACGATCAGTTCTCGTCCGCCTATATCCGTCCGAACCTTGTGGTGGTGCGTACACTTGTGCCGAAGAGCGAACTAACAAGCGGTTACAAGGCGCAGTATGCCAAGGATGCCGTGGGTGAGATGTCATGGCACAGCGGTACGGTGAGTGGCCGTTTAGCCGAGCTAGGCAAGCCTCGCAGGGTGATCCTATCACGTTATGACAAGCCGATGGAGATTATACCCCATGCAGAGGTGGCGAGGATGATAGCCGAGCAATTAGAGGACACTGACATTGCTATACCTTATAATGTGGTGTGGCCGCAGCTGCGTGACGAGCTGGAGAAACTTGGTGTGGAGATAAGCGACGAGGCTAGTGGTACTATAAGTGAAGACGCATCATACGGCAAGGCTGAGTATGTGACGGACCGGATGATAGCCGAGATGAACGAGAAAGCGAAACGCGGCATGGCGAACTCGCCCGAGGCTAAGCGTACCGAGGCAGGACGCCTATCATCTGCGTTGCATACGCCAATGACCATCATTGAGGACACGAATGCCATCACGCACGACAATCCGACGATACAGGCACGCCGACGCAAGAGCAAGGGTTGGTATGACACAAAGACTGGCGAGGTAGTAATCGTATTGCCGAACAACAGAAACGTGGAGGATGTGGCGGCAACGGTGCTGCACGAGACCGTAGGCCATAAAGGTTTGCGTGAGATAATCGGTGAGAAAGGATATTCAGAGTTCCTTCGTGAGGTGTATGATCATGTTAAGGCGGACGTGCGTAGACGTATCGCAAAACTTGCAGCCAATCATAACTGGGATTTCGAGAAAGCCACGGACGAATATCTGTCAAGGTTGGCAGAGAAAGGTTTTGAGGACTTTGACCGTGTGGAGCGTACCATATGGCAGTGGCTGAAGGAGAAGGTGATGAAAGCTATCGACAAGTTCCTAAAGTCGCTGAAGCTACCTAAATGGGTGAAGCTGGGCGATAACGAACTGCGCTATATGCTTTGGCGCAGTAAGGAACACCTGGAGCGTGGCAAGGAGCATCCAATAGATGTAGCACGGGATATTGTGAAGCGTGAGGAGCTAGGATTGACGGACGAGGCACGGTATAACATGGGTGATGCGCCCGAGACATTCAAGGCACGTCAGAAGCGAGCCGAAGAGATGCATGGTGTTGTCATGCCCGGTCTGAATGACGCCAAGGTGACGGTGGTGAAGGATATTCCAAGACATCCATACACTGGCAGTATCGCTGAAGCCACACAACAGGCCATAGACGCATCCAAAAAGAAGTATGCACCCAATGGAGAGCCGAAGACATTGCACTATGACAACCATGGTGTAGCGTTTGACTATTCCATCTCCGGAAATGCCATAGAGGTGCTATTAAGCCCAACGCATCAAGGGAAGAGTGTGAACAAGGGCGTTCATCTTGCTTTAGCCGAGCACCTTGACGAGGTTATCAATAACAGCATTGAGGTGGAAGAGCATCCCGACCGTTTGAAGACAAGCGGTGCGCGTGACAATGGTAACATCAATCCCAGTGCATTGATGCACCGATTCTATGGTGTGGCAAGAATTGATGGTAAGGATTATCGTATCATGACGCTCATGAGAGAAGAAGGTCGTCAAAGTCAGAGTAACGGAATACACTCATACGAGGTGCAAAAAATAGAAGTGCTCG
>CAVHUZ010000045.1:0-20472 GCA_963639545.1 Bacteroidaceae bacterium | reverse complement strand
CTTCTTGCTCATATAGATGAGGAACGGCACGCCTGCGGGTACAGAGTCGCATGCCACGATATAAGCCTCGTAGCCCTCGGTGGCGTCGCCAGTGGGTTTGCTCATGAGGAAGAGCTCAGTGCCCTCGGGCAGATGGCTCTTGAGCAGCATGGCGGGTAGGCACATCAGACGGACGGCATACTCGTCTGAGAAGGTGAGCGGGTAGTGGATCCGTCCATAGGTCTCTGTGCCCTCGGGCGGGGAGAAGCGGAAGGGCTTGTCGGCATAGAGCTGGCAGGAGCGAAGATAGTTGGTTTTGAGGTCCGCGTCACACACAGCCACCTTAGGCAGCGCCCATAGGAGCTGATCGGCAGCGGTCTCGGTGGTGAGCTGGTGGCAGAAGATCTCGTTGCGGCAGCTATCGTCGTCCAGCGGTATGGCGTCGGCATATACGGTCTGCCCATTGTATGTGGTGAGCTCATAGTGGCGCACGCTGTCCAGCACGGGGCGGTAAGCGCCAGTGAGCCATCCCTCCTTGCCGGCAAAGCAAGCGGCTAGCTCGCCATTGCTCTTCACGCGTCCATTGAGGTCGGAGAATTTCGGGCAGAGGTAGTGGCAGTTGGCCATAGTAGCCACATAGGTGGTAGGCATCGTGCCATAGCCCGCGGCATCCTCGTCATCAAAATCGAAGTGAGCATAGCAGTCGGCCATGCTAAAGTCTGTCTTTATCAGGTTGCGATACACGATGCCGTAGTAGGCGTGCTTTTGGTTGCTGAGGTTGGTGCTGTTGGCCATGATGCCGCGGAAGTAGCTGTTCTTGATGCTGACCTTGTTGGCTGTAGCTTCAAAGATTAGTCCGGCAAGGAAGGTATTGGCGTTGGAGTTATCGGCCATGGTGATGGTGCCTCCGGCATAGCAGTTGAGAATGGCGGCATCTGCAGAGCAGCCCGCTTTGTAGGCAAAGGTGGCGCAGTAACCATAGTCACCCGTAAACTTTATGTTCACCAATCCGAGGTTCTTCACTGTTCCCGAGAGATTGCCGAACAGGGCGCGTCCGTTGATGGTCAGATCGGATATGACGTGTCCGTTGCCATCGAATGTTCCGGTGAACGGATGCGCCTCGTCACCTATCTGTGTGAGTGGCTCACTGGCTGTCATATCGAGGTCTCGTGTGAGGAGGTAGTAGCCGTCGGTGTTGCCACCATTGCTGACGATGTTTTGCAGCATGCGCAGATCGGCTTCGGAGCTGATCAGATACTGTCCTTGTTCGTTCTTATATAGGTTGGTAGGTATGCCGCCGCATGCTACGGGGAAAGGCACGGAGTAGGTCTTGCCGTTTTCGGTGATATCGCGGAAGCCCCAAACGTTTCCGCCCACTTCCTCATTGAGCTTTTTCACGAGAGCCGTGTTGTTGTTCAGCGAGTCTAGACTCAGTTCGGTGCCATTGCTGTCGTATGTGTCATTGGCGCCGAGGTTTGTTGGTTTGGCTTCTTGCCAGACGATGAGGTTCTGACCATCACTGCCGTGGTAGACCTGGTTCTTTCCTGGCCTGATGGTATTCTGTGTGCCGTCGTGGTCTTCGGGCAAAATGTAGTGGCCGTAGTTGGCACAATCAACGTATCCATCATCTTCAATAGCCAGGCCGAGGCATGAATTCTTTATTTTATTAGAAGTAATGGTGATGTTTCCAAGGTTGACAGACTTAGTTAATCTCCTTAACAAATAATTAAAGTTGTAGGCATAGATAGTCGAATTTTGATCATATTCACCATTATGACATATAGTTATGTTGGCTCTGTTCACACCTTCGGTGATATAAACATAATCGGAATTCCACTGCGATCCTCCTACAAATCCTCCAACGTATATATCACTATAGTTCTGTATCATAACAATTATTTCGCCTTTGGTTTGGCAGCGTGTTAGTCGTAGATAAGGAGTGCTTGCGCCGCTTGATAGCTTTCCGACTAATCCGCCAACGTTCGCTGATATTTCGCTAGAACAATTGATAGTTCCGTCAAAAGAGCAATCGTTGATAGTAGCCTCGTTATAGGCTTCTCCCATTAACCCTCCTTGCATATAACGATGAAACGCCTTATCGATAACTTCCATGTAACACCCCTCTATGCTTACATTAGAGATGGTTGTATTTTCACCTTTTCCAATCAATGTGCCGACACTTAGATCATTTTTTGATGTGACTGTCTTGACATAAGCGTTCTTGATGTGGAGGTTCTTGATGATAGCGTCCTCAGCGGATCCGAACAACCCTACGTATGGACGATCGGTTGTGTTTATGTATAGTCCGTAGATGGTGTGTCCGTCGCCATCGAAGATGCCTTGGAAGTCATCGTCCCAAACTTTTCCATATTCGCCGATGGGTGTCCATTTCTTTAGCTCACCATTGGCGGTGATATTGCCCTCGGCATCTACGGTGAAGTCGTTGAGGTAGATGTCGCTGGTCATCTTAAAGTACTTACCCGTCACGTCTTCATTGTCGTCGGTGACGATGTAAGCGAGGTTGGCCAGATCCTGTGCTCTCTGGATGAGGTAGGGTGAGGATGCTGTGCCGCTACCGGAAAAGCTTGATAATCCGGGGCTGGAACTGGGATAGCTCCACGATTCGGTAATGCCGAAGGCAAAGCTGGGCAGTGTCCCAAGGAAGATGAGGGACAACGTTAGGAGAAGATATGTCTGAAGTCTTTTCATAATCAATATAATATATGTAAAGTAAAGATGATGCAAAGGTACAACAATTATCCTTTTGCTTATCTCCCCCCCCAAAAAAAAACGCTCGGTGCAACTTATTCAGTCATAATTGCTTACCTTTGCAAAGATTTTGCTTAAGATATAATTAGGTAGATTAAGCACGAAAAGTTTTATAGGTAGATAATAACAAGTAAAAAGATGAAACATCTCATTACCACTTACACACGAGCTATCTTCTTGATGGCCCTCATGTTGCTTCTGCCCTCAGCGCTGTGGGCGCAAAAGGAAGCGTATGTCCAGTACGCCGATAGCACGCTGACGTTCCGCTATGACGAGAACCGAGCAAGCTATGCTGCTACTTATGAAATGCCCGCATCGGGCGTCAGCCCCGAATGGCTGACACACAGACCTGCTATCACGAAGGTAGTCTTCAGCGAGAGCTTTAAGGATGTACGCCCCGTGCGCTGCGCTAAGTGGTTCTACAATATGTCTAAGCTCACCGATATAGAGGGGATGCAGTATCTCTGTACCGACTCGGTCAATGATATGAGCGAGATGTTCTTCGGATGTCTGGCATTGACCTCGCTGGATCTGAGCCATTTCTGCACCGAGAGCGTCACCACGATGATCAGAATGTTTTGTGGTTGTAAAGCGCTGACCGAGCTCGACGTCACCTCGTTTGATACGCGGAAGGTGGACGATATGTCCTATATGTTTCGTGATTGCGTGAGGCTGTCCAAGCTAGACCTTGTTACCTTTGATACCCAGACGGTGACCAATATGACTGGGATGTTTGCTTATGATGAAGGTCTGACCTCTATCAAGGTGACCAGTCGCTTTGTCCTGGATCAGGTGACTAGCTCTGAGGATATGTTTCGCAATTGTTACAATCTGCCTAGCTATAATGCAGACGCCACTGACAAGACCAATGCCTCTAGCTATCTGACCCTTCTCACGCCACAGCCTTGGGCCGAATTCCAAAAGGATACGCGGACGCTGACCTTCCGCTATGATGAGTATAAAGACTATGTGACAGCTACAGCCACTTATGACCTACCCACATCGGGTGACCCAGGATGGTTGGAGAATTGGACTTATATCAAGAATGTGGTCTTCAGCGAGGCCTTCAAGGATGCGCGTCCCGTGAGCTGCGCCAAGTGGTTCTATAAGATGAAAAGCCTAGCTACCATCACGGGCCTAGAATATCTCAACACCTCAGAGGTGACAGACATGAACCATATGTTCTGCGAAAGCAGCTCACTGAGCTCACTGGATCTGAGCACATTCAGCACGGCCAGCGTCACCTCGATGGCCTCGATGTTCTATGGTTGTACGGCGCTGAAGGAGCTCAACCTCAGTTCGTTCAATACCCAGAAGGTGGAGGATATGTCCTTTATGTTCTCTAGTTGTAAGAAGCTGACCGAGCTAGACCTTACCGCCTTTGACACCCAGAAGGTGACCAATATGAAGAGTATGTTCCAGTTTGATGAAGTGCTGGAACATATCTATGTGACCGATCTCTTTGTCCTAGATCAGGTGACCAATTCAGAGGAAATGTTCTACTATTGTTCCTCTCTGCCCAGCTTTGACAAATCCTTCACCGACAAGACCAGGGCCCCTGACTATCTCACCTATATTGCTGCCCAGCCTTGGGTGGAATACCAAGACGCCACCAAGACGCTGACCTTCCGCTATGACAATACCCGCAACGCTGTCGCAGCTACGGGAAAGTATGACTTGCCCGCAGCGGGCGACGAACCTGGATGGATAGCCCACTATGAAGGTATCACGAAGGCGGTATTTAACAAGGAATTCAAGGATGCGCGTCCCAAGAACTGCGCCAAATGGTTCTATGTAATGAGCAATCTTACCGAGATCCAGGGCTTGGAATATCTCTGCACCGACTCGGTCACAGATATGAGCGATATGTTCAGTATGTGCATGTCACTGAAGTCGCTAGATCTGAGTCATTTCAATACGGAGCAGGTCACCACGATGAAAAGAATGTTCGTGTTTTGTAATTCGCTGACCACGCTGGATGTCACTACGTTCGATACCCGGAAGGTAGACGATATGTCCTTTATGTTTAGTAACTGTGTGTCGCTGACAGAGCTAGATCTGAGCCACTTCAACACGGAGCGTGTCACCACGATAGAAGGTATGTTCATCGCATGTGAAGCGTTGAAACAGCTCGATCTGTCCTCGTTCAACACCTCTAAGGTGACAACGATGTGGGATATGTTCTCTAAGTGTAAAAGCCTCACCTCGTTGGATCTGACCTCCTTCGATACCCAGAACGTGACCAATATGGAATGGATGTTTGCCGAAGCCACGGCTCTCGCCCATATCTATGTGTCAAGCAGCTTTATATTGGATCAGGTGAGCCTCTCTGATGATATGTTCTACCTTTGTGAGAGCTTGCCCCACTATGCCACCGATTGCTACGACAAGAGAAAAGCACCTATCTATCTGACCTATATCCAGCCTTGGGCTGAATACCAGGCAGACACCAAGACGCTCACCTTCCACAATGACCGCACGCAAGCCGCAGTCACAGCTACCGCACAGTATGACCTGCCCGCAGCGGGTGAGGATCCAGGATGGTTGACATACAATGGAGAGATCAAGAAGGTGGTCTTCAGCGAGAGCTTCAAGAACGCACGCCCCAAGAGCTGTGGCAAGTGGTTCTACAAGATGAAGTATCTCACCGACATCCAGGGAATGCAGAATCTCTGCACCGACTCGGCCACCGATATGAGCTATATGTTCTATGGCTGTGAGTATCTAACCTCGATAGATCTGAGCCATTTCAATACCGAGCTAGTCACCACGATGACCAATATGTTTGAGGAATGTTACTCGCTCACCACGCTCGATGTCACTACGTTTGATACCCATGAGGTGAACGATATGTCCTATATGTTTAGATATTGCGATATGCTCACAGAGCTAGATCTGAGCTCCTTTGATACCCGGAAGGTGACCAATATGGCTGGGATGTTCGCTTATGATTCGGAGCTCGCACGTATCTATGTGTCCGATCTCTTTGCGGTGGATCAGGTGATCAGCTCTAGCGATATGTTCTGCTACAGTGATGCGTTACCTAGATTTGATTCTCATAGCGTAGATAAGGCGAAAGCCCATTATAAAGCAGGTGGCTACCTCACCCTCCGCCGCCATTTCACTGTTGGCGACAAGCAGTACAATGTGGATGGCTACGATAGCCCGATGTGCTACGACGACGTCACCTTCACCGATGGCTCGGCATATAGCGCTCCGTGCGATTTCACCTTCTCTTCAGATAACACCGCCTCTTACAGCCGCACGGTTAGCAACCACTGGGCTACGCTCTGCCTACCATTCGCCTTCAGCGCAGACGACAATAGCACCGCCCGCTTCTATAGCGTGAAGAGCTATACCGAGGGCAACATCGCCGTCACTGCTCTTACGGGCGAGATAGAAGCCGGCACGCCCGTCTTGGCTTATGTCAGCGATGGCGAGCTATCAGTAAGCGCCACAGGTGCAACAGCCGTAGCCGAGGCTAAGCAGCTCAGCGAGCTCAAGGGTGCCTTCGCGCAGACCGAGGTAAAGGACGAGGATTACATCATCGCCAATGACCACTTCTGGAAAGCCGGCTGGCTCAAGGACAACAATAGCGACGTGAAGAATGTCTACGTAGCACCTTACCGCGCATCCCTCACGCTCAACCTTACCGCTGGCGCTAAGCCCAATAGCATCAGCATCAGTGAAGGCGAGACAGATGGTATCGACAGCATCGAGGCTACAGACCCATCAGCCTTCCTCGAAGGGGCAGAGCTATATGACCTCCAAGGTCGACGCCTCACCGCTCCTCAGCGAGGCGTGATGATCGTCCGCAAGGGTGGCGTGAGCCGCAAGGTGGTCATCAAATAATGCGGCAACAGGCCGTTAAGTCTCGCTGCGCCTAATACGCCTATAACTGCCTATTACGCCCACCTTATTATATATATAGGCGCAGCGAGACTAAAGGGTCTGTGACCCGGCGCAGCGAGACTAAAGGGTTTGTGACGCGGCGAAGCGAGACTAAAGGGTTTGTGACGCGGCGAAGCGAGACTAAAGGGTCTGTGACCCGGCGAAGCGAGACTAAAGGGTCTGTGACCCGGCGAAGCGAGACTAAAGGGTCTGTGACCCGGCGAAGCGAGACTAAAGGGTCTGTGACCCGGCGAAGCGAGACTAAAGGGTCTGTGACCCGGCGAAGCGAGACTAAAGGGTCTGTGACCCGGCGAAGCGAGACTAAAGGGTTTGTGACCCGGCGAAGCGAGACTAAAGGGTCTGTGACCCGGCGCAGCGAGACTAAAGGGTTTGTGACCCGGCGAAGCGAGACAGAAGGGCCTGTGGCCCCTGTGGCCCCGCAGCGAGACTAATCCCCCTGTGGGGGGGATGTATCTGCGGTTTTTGTTTTTTTATTGCTTAGTGTGTGCGTAATAGGTAGGAGATATTTGGAATCGGTCTGCAGATGTATTACCTTTGCAATCGTGAACGGAATTCCTCTCACATGAGAAACACAATCAACACATTATTTATTTACTTTATCAAAAAACACAATCAACACATGGCACTATTTTATCGCATGTATCAGAACAAGCGCACCGGTGATCAGAAGGACTATTGGTACGCACGAGCAGCAATCACTGAAGAGACTAACCTCGCAGCACTGGCCGAACGCATCCAGCGCAACTGTACCGCAAAGAAGAGCGACGTCATGGCCGTACTCGCTGAGCTGGTAGAGGTCATGACCGATGAGCTACAAGCCTCACACCGCGTCAAGCTCGATGGCTTCGGAGCCTTCAAGCTGGGCATCAGCTCAAAGGGCGAAGCGGATAAGGCCGACTTCACCGTGAGCAAGAACATCAAGGGCGTACACGTGCTCTTCCAACCCGAGCTACACATCTCGGCTGACCGCACCCGACAGAAAACCTTCCTCAGCGGCATCACCGTACAAGAACTGCCTGCCTACACCGACGCTAAGTCGGCAGACAGCAGCAACAGCGGCTCTACCGACAGCGGATCTACCGTAGAACCCTAACGGCCACAGCGGCCACAGGCCGTTTAGTCTCGCTTCGCCCCCACAGGGGGTCACAGACCCTTTAGTCTTGCTTCGCCGTACTGACCCTTTAGTCTGACAGATAGGCGCGATGGGCATAATAGGCCTAATATGCACAATAGATCTAACATATCTAATATGCCCATCAAGCCTATCAATCCGGTGAAGCTACCCTAAAAAACCTTTACACCTTATTAACACTATGGAAAACAAAAACATCTGGAAACTCATCATCCAGCTCGCCCTTTCCGTGCTTACCGCAGTGGCCACCACCCTTGGCGTGACCAGTTGTATGTAACGATAGGCGACGTCATTGATGAGATAAGTCAAACCAAGGGTAAAACAAGCAAAGCCCATCGATGGACGCGTACATTATTGCCCCATCGATGAGCGAGGAATGAGAAATTTTGCTTAACTTTGTCCACACTCCCAAGTCCCACAACGAGACCTCAGGCGTGTGGACATCTGTTGTTATAGGCGGGATACACTCTTTTCCTATCAAGGAATCGGCCCCTCTCCACACACAGCCACCGCGCCAGGGAGATAACCATCACTACTAACAACCATTTACTGTATGAAACGTACCCTTATCCTCCTCGCAGCAGCACTGGCTACACTATCGCTGCAAGCCCGACGTCTCACCGTCAGCACCCCACACCTATCACTGGTCATCGACGCTAACGAGGGAAGCAAACCGCAGTATGTCTACTTTGGATCGCGCCTTGCCGCCACGGACATCGACGCTCTGCCCACACCCACCGGCGGACGCTTTGACCTCTACCCAGCCTATGGCGAGAACACACCCGCCGAGGCAGCCTTCTCATGCCGACACGCAGACGGCAACCCCACCACAGCCCTTGAGATCACCGGCAGCACACAGACCGCTGACCTCACCACCATCCACATGAAAGACCCTAAGTATGCGCTGACCGTGGATATGTTCTACCGCACACGCACCGGGTCGGACATCATCGAGTGTTGGACGGAGATACACAACCAGGAACGAGGCACGGTGACCCTCACCCAGTATGCCTCCGCCGTGCTTCCCATCCGCCGCGGACACGTATGGCAGAGCAGCCTCTACGGCACATGGGCTGACGAGGCACAGGTGCATGAGGAAGAACTCATCGCCGGAGAGAGCGTCATCCGTAACAACGACGGTACGCGCAACGCACACACCTCACACGCTGAGGTGATGTTCTCACTCGACGGACGGCCACAGGAACTCACCGGAACCACCATCGGCGCTGCGCTCGTCTACTCGGGCAACTATAAGCTCAAGACCATCACCGATGACACCGAGTACCATTATTATATAGCAGGTATCAACGAGGAAAACTCTGAGTATCACCTCCGCCGAGGTGAGAGCTTCACCACGCCCGCACTGGCGCTCACTCTCTCACACGACGGAATGTCGGGCGTGAGTCGCAACTTCCACTCTTGGGGACGTAAGTATATGCTCAACAATGGCGACCAGGACAGAATGATCTTGCTCAACAGTTGGGAAGGAGTCTACTTTGACATCAACCAGGAACGCATGGATCAGATGATGGCTGACATCGCTGACATGGGCGGCGAACTCTTCGTCATGGACGACGGATGGTTTGGCACCAAGTATAAGCGCAACAAGGACAACGCGGCCCTAGGCGACTGGGACGTGGACACCACAAAGCTACCCGGTGGCATCGATGGACTGATAGCTTCGGCTAAGAAGCACGGCATCAAGTTTGGTATCTGGCTCGAACCCGAGATGACCAACACCCAGAGCGTCCTCTACGAGAAACACCCCGACTGGGTGCTACGCTCTATGAACCGCGACCTCAAACCCGGACGTGGCGGCACACAGCTCGTCCTCGACCTGTGCAACCCTCGCGTGCAAGACTTTGTCTTCGACGTGGTGGATCGTCTCATGACACGCTACCCGGACATCGCCTACATCAAGTGGGATGCCAATATGGCCGTGCAGGATGCCGGTTCGTCCTATCTACCCGCAGCTGATCAGACCCACGTCTACATCGCCTACCATCGTGGCTTGGAGAACGTCTTGAGTCGTCTGCGTCAGAAGTATCCTGACCTTGTCATACAGGATTGTGCCAGCGGTGGCGGTCGTGTCAACTATGGTACGCTGCGGTGGTTTGACGAATACTGGACCTCTGACAACACCGATGCCCTCCAGCGTGTCTACATGCAGTGGGGCACCAGCTACTTCTTCCCAGCACTAGCCATGGGAAGCCACATCTCTAACGCTCCTAACCATCAGACCTTCCGCACCATACCTATCAAGTATCGCATCGACGTAGCTATGAGCGGACGCCTGGGCATGGAGATTCAGCCCGCTATCCTCACTGCCGAGGAGAAGGCACAGTGTAAGAAGGCTATCGCCGAGTATAAGGAGATTCGCCCCGTGGTGCAGCACGGCGACATCTATCGTCTGCAGTCGCCCTTCGAACATAAGGGTCTCGCCTCGCTGATGTATGTCTCTACCGACAAGCAGAAGGCTGTGTGGTACTGGTGGAAGACAGAAACATTCGTCAGTCAGCATCTCCCCGTGGTGAAGCTCGCCGGACTGGATCCTAACCGCCACTACCGCGTGCGTGAGCTAAATCGCATCGACAACGAACCCCTCTTCTGCGAAGGAAAAACCTATAGCGGACAGCTTCTCATGGAACAAGGACTCGACCTCCCCTATACTAATAAGGTAGATTATAACAAGCTCAACGATTGGGCTTCACGCGTGATCTACCTCGAAGCTATCGACTAGGGGTCACAGACCCCTTTAGTCTCGCGGCCACAGGCCGTTTAGTCTCGCTTCGCCTAGTAGGCCTATTATGCATATTATGCCTATCAATCTAGGCGCAGCGAGACTAAAGGGTCTGTGACCCCGCAGCAAAAACTAAAGGGCCCGTGACCCCCTTATGGCTCCATAAAGACAAAATATACCGCAGCTACGAGGCATACGAAGGCCGCGAGGTGGTTCCAATGCAAGCTTTGTCCTTGGAACAACACGCCAGCCACAACGGCAAAGACCACGAGCGACACACACTCTTGTATCACCTTGAGCTGCACCAACGTGAATGGGCCGCCGTTGCCACTGAACCCGATACGATTGGCGGGCACCTGGCAACAGTATTCGAAGAAAGCGATAGCCCAACTGAAGACTATCACACCAATCAGCGGCCAGTGACTGCTGACACCAGTCTGCTGTAAGCGAAGATGCCCATACCAGGCAAAGGTCATAAAGATATTGCTCAGAAGGAGCAACAAGATAGTATATAGTGCATTCATATCCGTAAAGAAAATAGTACCCCAAGCTACCTCTCAAGGTCTATTAATAGACTAGAGGGTCGGTGCGCCCCATGGGGCGCAGCAAGACTAAAGGGTCTGTGACCCCTAAAGGGGGCTTGCGGCGCAGCGAGACTAAAAGAGGGTTACGCTTTCGATGCGCAGTTGTAGGATGCCTGCTGGTACGTGCGCTTGTACGATGTCCCCGGCTTTATGTCCCATGAGCGCATTGGCGATGGGCGACTTGATAGAGATCTTTCCCTCCTTGAGGTTGACCTCATGCGGACTGACGATCGTGTAGCACATCCGGCAGCCGTTGGCCATGTTAGTGATCTCCACGCGGCTGAGCAGCCCCACGCAGTCAGTATGAAGGCGAGCCTTGTCAATGACACGAGCGTTCTGCAGCACCCTTTGCTTGAAACGGATGCGTCCAAGCAACCGTCCCTGTTCACGTTTGGCAGCATGATACTCGAAGTTCTCGCTCAGATCACCCTTGTCGCGAGCCTCCGCAATAGCGTCGCGCACCTGCGGAAGCTCCACATTCTCCATATATTGCAGTTCGGCTACGAGCTTGTCGTAACCCTCTTGAGACATATATTCCATATCGATTAATGATAACTCGTGATGAGATAGATAATACACCTTTATATTAAATGCGCATGCCGAAAATCATACGCGCATGCAAAGGTACAACTTTTTTGGCGCTATCCATGCCTTTAACCGAAGAGCCAAAAAAAAGCGAGACTTTCTATCAAGTCCCGCTTTCAGATATGTAGATAGGTTTAAATGAGAGATTCAGGTTGCCCACTAATCATCACGATCGGTGGGGGAAGAGTCGGAAATTTCTTAACAACTACATTGTTATGATAGTCTTACAAACAATTTTAATCTATCTTACGGCTCTTAGATTAACTGATGCAAAGATAGCCAATCCGCCCCAAAGGTCAAAGCTTTTTGGGGCGGTGGTTGTCGTAAAGGAAGAAAAAATGTTGTCCCAAAGTGTTTTTTATCAAGATATTTACGCTTCGATGAAACCGCGGTTTTTTGTTTGCACATTGGGACACATTCACGTTCGGGCTGAAAAACTTATTTACTTACCGCTTTATATAACACGTTGAGGAATAAACGTTTAGCCTTATCTTAGGTTTACTTTGCTTTGTCTCATTATTGTATATATGCTCAGAAATGCCTAAATTTGCAGTAGAAGTAAAACGAAAGCTTTTTTATGACACCATTTCTACCCCTTTGGGCATCGTCCACCGTGCTGCGTCACACCTCCTATGAGCACCTCTCACTAGCTGCGTTGCTGGCGGCAGCGGTGATGCTGATCATCTCTACAGCGCTGTTTGTGGCACAGGTGATATACTTTCGCACGTTGAATCGAAAGTACAACTATATCTTTAAGATGATAGAGCACCACTTTGCGCAGATGTTCTCAGGCAAGCGTACCAATCTATCTGACGTCTATGAGCGCATCTCGGGGCATAGCACGATGACCGATGAGGAAGAGAGCGACTATGCTGAGTGGGCACGCATCGATATCGCGGTGCGTAAGGATAAGCTCTTTCTGCGTCCAAGGTTGACACGTGCCGATGTCTGTACCCATGTGGGGGTGAGTCAGCAGCGGTTTAAGGATCTCTTTGAGCGCTTCTCGGTGATCACATTTACAAAGTATATCAACGAGATGCGCCTAGCTTATGGGGCGTCGCTGCTCGTTGAACACCCCCAGTATACGGTAGAAGCAGTGGCGCAGGAGTGTGGCATTCCCGTTAGGCAGACCTTCTACCGCCTCTTCCTAGAACGTTATGGCATCACACCGATAGCTTATCGCGAGGCTATGGGCGTGTTGGCTCCGCAAGGGTCACGAACCTCACAGGGGTCACAGACCCTTTAGTCTTGCTGCGGCCCCACAGAGGCTTTAGTCTCGCTGCGCGGTCACAGACCGTTTAGTCTTGCTGCGGCCCCACAGAGGCTTTTGTCTTGCTGCGGCCTCACAGAGGCTTTAGTCTCGCTGCGGCCTCACAGAGGCTTTTGTCTTGCTGCGCATATGTTATAGGCCAAATATGCATAATGGGCATGATAGGTAGGCGAAGCGAGACTAAACGGCCTGTGGCCGCGCAGCAAGACTAAAGGGTCTGTGACCCCCTGTGGCCGCGAGACTAAATGGCCTGTGGCCGCAAAAAGGCGCTATCATCACTGACAGCGCCTTTCTTATTGTCTACAATGCTTCGCTAAGCACCGATATTTAACTTATCCAAAGCGGTGTATCGCTACACCGCTATTATGGAGAAAAAATAAATAGTTAATACTATTGTGTTCAAAAAAAACTATAGTGTCTTAATGCTTGCAAGCGTGAGCATGGGGTGTGTGCGCACGCTTGGTGTGAGAAGGATGCGTCTTTAGACGAAGAGCATCTCGCGATACTTAGGTAGCGTCCAGAGCTCGTCACTGACGATGAGCTCTAGCTTGTCAATCTCGTATCGGATGGCATCCATCTTAGGAGCCACGGTGTCGTGGTAGGCGATGGCGCGCTGGTGCTCGTCGCTGATCTTGTTGGCCACCTTACGTGCGTTGACCAGTTCTTCTACGCCGGTCTCGATGCGCTGTGTGCGCTCGGACACCTCGCGGATGAGCTTGACGTTGCGTTCGGATAGCTTGAGGGCTTCGTCCTTGCCGAAGATCTCTACGAGGCTCTGCACGTTCTTAGCCAGCTGACTCTGATAGTGGGTGGCTACGGGGATGATATGGTTCATAGAGAGGTCACCCATGACGCGTGCCTCGATCTGAATCTTCTTGGTGTAGGTCTCCCATTTCACCTCGTTGCGAGCTTCGAGCTCGGTGCGTGTGAGGACGCCGGTTGACTCGAACATCTTCACCGAGTCAGCGTCGAGGTAACGCTCAAACACTACTGGGCATGATGTCTCGCAGTCCAGTCCGCGCTTCTTAGCCTCTTCCACCCACTCGTCGCTATAGCCGTTGCCGTCAAAGCGGATGGGCTTGCAGGTCTTGATATCCTCGCGGAGGACGGTGAGCAGAGCGGTGTTCTTGTCCTCACCCTCGGCGATGCGAGCGTCAACACGGCGGTGGAAGTCGTTGAGGGCTTCAGCTACGGCGGTGTTGAGGACGATCATGGCGCAAGCACAGTTGGCGCTAGATCCTACGGCACGGAACTCGAAGCGGTTACCGGTGAAGGCGAATGGTGAGGTGCGGTTACGGTCGGTGTTGTCCTTGACGATGTCAGGGATCTGTGGTAGGTCAAAGCTTACGGCGCTCTTACCCTCCATACGGAGCAGTTCGCTGTTAGAAGAAGCCTCGAGCTTCTCAAGCAGATCGCTCACTTGCTTGCCGAGGAATGAAGAGATGATGGCAGGAGGTGCCTCGTTGGCGCCGAGACGGTGTGCGTTGGTGGCGCTCATGATAGATGCCTTGAGCAGACCGTTGTGGCGATATACGCCCATGAGGGTTTCTACGATGAATACGAGGAAGCGTAGGTTCTCCTCGGGTGTCTTGCCGGGAGCGTGTAGGAGCGTGCCGGTGTCGGTCGATAGAGACCAGTTGCAGTGCTTACCGCTACCGTTGATGCCAGCGAAAGGCTTCTCGTGGAGCAGTACGCGGAAGCCGTGGTGACGTGCCACCTTGCGCATGAGGCTCATCAGGAGCATGTTATGGTCTACGGCGAGGTTGCACTCCTCAAAGATAGGAGCTAGCTCAAACTGTCCTGGAGCCACCTCGTTGTGACGTGTCTTGCAAGGCACGCCCAGCTCGAGGGCTTTGATCTCAAGATCCTTCATGAAGGCTTGCACACGCTCGGGGATGGTACCGAAGTAGTGGTCGTCCATCTGCTGGTTCTTAGCCGAGTCGTGTCCCATGAGGGTGCGGCCGGTGAGCACGAGGTCGGGGCGTGCAGCTACGAGGGCTTCGTCCACGAGGAAGTATTCTTGTTCCCATCCCAGGTTGCTGGTGACCTTCTTCACGTTGGGGTCGAAGTAGCGGCATACGCTAGCTGCGGCATCGCTTACTGAGCGTAGGGCACGCAACAGCGGAGCCTTATAGTCGAGCGCTTCGCCAGTGTATGAGATGAAGATGGTGGGGATGCAGAGGGTGTCATCGATGATGAAGACGGGAGATGTGGGGTCCCAAGCCGAGTAGCCACGAGCCTCGAAGGTGTTACGGATACCGCCAGAGGGGAAGGAGCTGGCATCGGGCTCTTGCTGTACGAGTAGCTTACCTGAGAAGCGTTCTAGCATTCCGCCTTTGCCATCGTGCTCTACAAAGGCGTCGTGCTTCTCGGCAGTGCCTTCGGTGAGAGGTTGGAACCAGTGTGTGTAGTGGGTGACCCCATTCTCCATGGCCCATTGTTTCATTCCGGCTGCCACGGCGTCGGCAATGTCGCGGTTGAGCGGAGTGCCGTTGTCGATGACGTCGGTGAGCTGTCGATAGACGTCGGCTGGAAGATATCTGAACATCTTCTGACGGTTGAACACTTTCTTACCGAAGAAGTCGCTTGGACGCTCGGTAGGTGTCTCTACTGATAGAGGCTTTTTCTTGCTGGCCTCTGCTACAGCTTGGAATCTTAAACTCATAGTTGTTATGTATGTTGAAAAACCTTTTTACCTTTTCTCTTTTGTCTTGTTCTTTAGATTCTCTTTCTGATTAGAACTGCTTATTCTTCTGATTAGAATAGTATTCTCTTTCAGATTAGAATCGTTTATTCTTCAAATCGGAACTGTTTTATTCTTCAGATTAGAACAGCGAGATGATGCGTTCCAGTGCACGGAGGATGTCCTCACGATTGCCGAAGGCGGTGAAGCGCACGTATCCTTCTCCTGCGGGTCCGAATCCTACGCCTGGTGTGCAAACCACCTGTGCGCGGAAGAGCAGGTCTTGGAAAAAGTCCCAGCTCGAGACTCCCTCAGGTGTCTTAACCCAGAGATAGGGGGCGTTTTGTCCTCCGTACACGGTGAGTCCGGCTTTGAGGAAGGCCTCTCGCATGAGACGAGCGTTTTCCATATAATATTGGATGGTAGATTTTACTTGCTCTTTGCCTTCGGGTGAGTAGGTGGCCAGGGCTGCTCGCTGTGAGATGTAGCTGGTGCCGTTGAACTTAGTGCATTGGCGACGGTCCCATAGCGGGTTGAGCTCGATGCGCTTGCCGTCTAGTGTGGCAGCGGTGAGCTCGTGTGGTACGACGGTGTATCCGCAACGTATGCCGGTGAAGCCGGCGGTCTTGGAGAAGGAGTGGAACTCGATGGCTACCTTTCTGGCGCCGCGTATCTCGTAGATAGAGTGGGGGATGTCGGGGTCTTGGATGTATGCCTCGTAAGCTGCGTCGTAGAAGATGATGCTATCGTTCTTCAGTGCATAGTTGACCCACTGACGTAGCTGGTCGCGTGTGAGCGTCATGCCGGTGGGGTTGTTGGGATAGCAGAGGTAGATCATGTCTACGCGGTGGTCGGGCAGCTGTGGGATAAACTGGTTGCCATCGTTGCATGGCATATAGGTGACGTTGGTCCATGCGCCGTCTTCGAAGCGTCCGGCGCGTCCGTTCATCACGTTCGAGTCGACATAGACGGGGTAGATAGGGTCGGTCACGGCCATGGAGTTGTCCCAACGGACGAGCTCGCCGATGTTACCTGTGTCCGATTTGGCTCCGTCGTTGACAAAGATCTCGTCTTCGCTCAGATGGATGCCGCGTGGGAGGAAGTCGTTCTTGACGATGGCTTCTCTGAGCCACTGGTATCCGTTCTCGGGTCCGTAGCCGTGGAAGGTGTCCATGGATGCCATATCGTCGGTGGCTTGGTGCATGGCTTCGATGACGGCGGGGGCCAATGGCTGGGTGACGTCACCGATGCCGAGGGAGATGACGTCGGCTCCGGGATGGGTTGCCTTGTATGCGTTGACGCGCTTGGCTACATCTGCAAAGAGGTAGCTCTTCTGTAACTTGAGGAAGTGTTCGTTAATCAGTGCCATATCTTTCTTATTTGGGGTCTCAGGGTCACAGGGTCACAGACCCTTTAGTCTTTTATGCAGACCCATTAATCTTTTTAGGGTCACAGACCCATTAGTCTTTTTATACCTTAGGGTCACAGACCCATTAGTCTTTCTTATACCTTAGGGTCACAGACCCATTAGTCTTTCTTATACCTTATTATATATATAGGGTTATGAACCCATTTTTTGTTCTTTATGCGAAGCGAGACAAAAGCCTCTGTGAGGCCGAAGCGAGACAAAAGCCTCTGTGAGGCCGAAGCAAGACTAAAGCCTCTGTGAGGCCTGTGCCCCAAGACTAAACGGCCTGTGGCCGCTGTGAGGCCGAAACTAAAAAAGCGCACGCTTTTTGAGCGCACGCTTGTTGGTGTTATATGCTTATGTCTCCTTCGTATGCAAAGCGAGCGGGTCCAGTCATCATGACGTGTCCGTTGCTGCGATATTCGATGTGCAGGGTGCCGCCATCCATGTCGATGTTCACGGGCAGTTCTCGTCGGCATCGTGCGCTGATGATCGATGCCACTGCTGTGGCGCATGCTCCGGTGCCGCAAGCCAGGGTGATGCCTGAGCCGCGTTCCCATACGCGCATGCGGATGGTGTTGGGTGCGGTGAGCCATGCTATCTCGATGTTACACCCGTCGGGCCATGCGGCATCATGCTCTAAGGCCGAGCCTATGCGTGTGAGGTCAGCGTCGCTGAGGGTGTGGGTCTCGGGTGATGAGGGGATGTCGTTGAGGAAGCTGACGTAGTGGGGGTTGCCCATCGAGAGGTGGATGCCCGGTGTGGGTAGCTCCTCGGGGTGACGGTGGGGCTGAGAGTGAAGCTCTTCGGGTGTGCCCATATCCACGGTGACCTCGTCCACGGTGCCATCCTCGCCGAGGTGGAGCTCTAGGATCTTGATGCCTGAGAGGGTGTGGAGGTAGATGGTGGTGTGGTGGGTGAGCCCTTTGTCATAGAGATACTTGCCTATGCACCGACTGGCGTTGCCGCACATCATGGCTTCGGAGCCGTCCGCATTGAAGATGCGCATCCGATAATGGGCTTCTTCGGGGTTCTGTCCGTCTACCTTGGAGATGAGCACCAGGCCGTCGCTGCCGATGCTGAAGTGGTGCTGGCTCCATAGCTTGGCTGCCTCAGAGGGGTCGGCGATGGGGTAGCGGTCGGTGTCGACGTAGATATAATCGTTACCGGCGCCATGCATCTTGGTAAAGTGGATGGTGGTCATCCCGTGATGGTGGTTACTATGCTTTGTGTCGGGCATATGTGATGAATACTCTTTTGATGGTATCGCTTCTTGCTTACCATCTGCAAAAGTAATGCTTTTGCAACAATCTCCGTAAGATTTTCCGATTTTTATTTTCTTCTTTTTTAGCTAATCTTTCACTTTGACGCTTTTTCTGCGCTTTTCCCTTGCATATCGTAAGGCCGCGCAGCGGCCACAGGCCGTTTAGTCTCGGCCCCACAGGGGCTTTAGTCTCGCTGCGCCTTATGTTATAGCCTAATGGTCATAATATGCATAATAGGCCTATTATGCCTAATAGGTGGGCGCAGCGAGACTAATGGGTCTGTGACCCCGCGAAGCGAGACTAAAGCCCCTGTGGGGCCTGTGACCCCGGTAGCCGCGTTATTTTAGATCAAAGCCTACGCGTACACCGTCATAGCTCTTTGAGATGCTACCGATGGTGGATAGGGTAGAGTTGCCGCTTGCTGCAGCGACAGTCTGTAGGAGGGTGAGCACCTTCTTGCTTTCGAAGAGGATAGCGATGCCGTTGGTATTCTTCTTAGCGTAGCCGTTGAGGTTGATGATCAGTCCTTTGAGGTTGAGCGCTTGCGTGCTTTCGTCGAAGGTGTAAGTGCCGCTGAACGATTTGCCATCGATCTTTGCGCTGAACGAGTTGTCCTTGTTGAAGGTGATATACGTGTTGCTAGCGGTGAATCCTAGCTTCGAGTATTCGGTAGCGAGCTTCTCCTTCACCGTTGACGCAGCTACCTCGCCACCAGCCTTAGCCAGTGCGTTCTCGCTGGTGAAGGCGCAGCCAGGGCCGTTATAGTGCCATGTGCCATAGAGTGAAGAGGTCTTCAGCTTGTCCGTGCCGATGACCGATGAGAGGATGTTACCTAGAGTCTCGCCGCTGGTGGCTGTGCCGAGAACGCTACCGAGGACACTTCCTACGGTAGAAGATGAGTTGGAAGAACCCGTTGCTCCATTGAGCAAACCGCTTCCGATTGTTCCGCATGATGAGAGCGCGATGGTGCTGGCCATTGCAGCGAGGATGATGTGTGAATGTCTCATTGTCTTTACTTGTCTTTTACTTGTTTTATTATTAATATCTTATTGAGATTGTATTGTCTGCTTTTCTACACAGGATTATTGGCTTCTCGTAGCTGAATCATCTGCTCATTGAAGCCGAATGACCGCTTGTGTGAGGCTCGGCGATAGTTTTTCAGTCTTCGTGGTGCCGCTCTGCGATGGATGTAGTGAATGTCATGCGGTGCAGTGATGATGGGGTGTGGAACGACAGTGCTACCTTTGCCGTGTGATCAGAATAGATTGGACGTAGAGTCTGAAGGACACCGTTCGGTCCTAAGGGCTTTGACGTTAAGTCTGGACCGATTGCGCATTAATCTAAAACAGTTTCACTTTATTAATTATCATTACCATGAAGAATGAATCCTCTGTGTGGCTCTCGCCACATTTTCGTCTATCCGAGTTTACGCTCTCTGGCACGGCTCTGCGCTTGGGCATCGACAACACGCCCTCTGCTGAGGTGGTGGCTCGTCTTGAAGCCTTGTGTGTCAATGTGCTCGAACCGTTGCGCCGCCGTGTGGGGTGTGTGCGTGTGACGAGCGGCTATCGTTCGCCGCGTCTGAATGCTGCCGTGGGTGGCGTGGCCCACTCCCAACATCTCCTCGGCGAGGCTGCTGACCTCTATGTCTCGTCCACCGAGATGGCGCAGAAGTGGGCAGCGGTGCTGCGTGAGACGCCGTTTGACCAGCTGATCTTCGAACCGCGCGGCAGCAAGCACCGACGCTGGCTGCACGTGAGCTACACCACGCGACATGCTCCGCGCCATCAAGTGCTCCTTTAGGGTCACGGACACTTCAGTTTCGCTGCGCGGCCACAGGCCGTTTAGTCTTGCTGCGGCCTCACAGAGGCTTTAGTTTCGCTTCGCCTTATGTTATAGGCCTAATGGGCATAATATGCATAATAGGCCTATAATGCCTAATAGGCGGGCGAAGCGAGACTAAACGGCCTATGGCCGCGAAGCGAGACTAAAGCCCCTGTGGGGCCGAGACTAAAGGGTCTGTGACCCCTAACGCCCTAGTGTGGGCTGACCATCCATGATGTATATATGGTGTGGCAGTGGATGCTGGATCTCGATGCCTTGTAGGTCATAGATGCGGTGGTTGTCCTCGGTGGTGCCGATGGG
>CAVHUZ010000044.1:1921-21018 GCA_963639545.1 Bacteroidaceae bacterium | reverse complement strand
CTTTAACCCAAATCGGTCGTTAGATTCTTTATGTCTTATGACCGATTTGGGCTTTATATTCTACTTTACGAAAAGAAATGGAGGGCGAGTTTCAAAATTGACAAATTGCGTTTTTGGGGCCCACTCGACAAAGTCCGTGGCAAGTGCTTACCAAAATATCAACGACACATGGTAGAAATTTATTTTGTTACCTTTGCCTTATGAAACTTGCGCAGAAATAAGAAAACATGATTGTAAAATATGTATAGGAAGGTAGAAACTAATGTTTTTCATGCCCGAGTTCAACACGGCATTCCTGCTCCTTACCGCATTGATACACAACTTCTACAAAGCAGTCATACTGTTGGTGGACGTGAAAGGATTCGGACTGAAAGCCACAAGCCGTGTCAAGACGTTCGGGTTCAAATTCATTTCCGTTCCCGCAAAATGGGTAAAAACAGCCCGGCACAGGTTCTGAATATCTATACCGAGAACCAAGCTTACGCCAACATCTTCAAACTTGATTTAGGATAAGACATGAGGCTTTTCATGTACCATATGTCGGCGGTATAAAACCCAGTTCTCGCCACAAACTTTTACCGCCCCCTAACGCTTCTGTCTTTTTGCTTGTTGCCTCAAATAGCATTGTGGGGTAAGGGGGGGGAATTGCACCTGCAAAACACAGTCTCACTAAATTATTGGAAATTTTGACCTTGTTCTGACTTCCAGAGGTACTTCCTCGCTACTCGGTTATAAGGTTGCGGAATTTAGGGTTAAGAATATTAGTTTGTTCTTATCTTGATTCGTTCTTTTCTTAATATCCAAGAAACCAATCTTGCGTGTTCATTCTATAATATGCCACAAATTTAATGAATATATCTAGATGCGCAAAACGTTTGAACACATTTTTATAGTACGCTAATCTATAGACATACACGTCTACGCAAAGAGCTATTAGCTTGTTTTACAGATGTCAATGCATAACAAATCATAGCCCTACAAGTCAAAACAAGAGGCAAAATAGACCAAAATGACACATCTATCGGGTTAGAGAGACTTTATTTTTTGAGTTTTTATGTACCTTTGCATACTAGAATATACGTAAATATTAGCATGATAGACATATGTTGTATAGGTCACATCACACGTGACCGAATCATTACACCCGAGCAAACAGTAAGTCTTCCAGGGGGAACTTCTTATTATTTTGCAAAAGCAATCAATCATTTACCTCAAAGAATAAACTTCGAATTGGTTACGAAAGTTGCAGAAGAAGATCGTCTGACGATAAAACAGCTAGAAGATGAAGGCACTACAGTGCGCTGTTTTGATAGCCGACATACTGTATTCTTTGAAAACCGATATGAAGAAAACGCAAATAACCGATCACAACGACTCTTGGACAAGGCGGATCCATTTACTTTAGAAGAGGTAAAAGATCTTGAAGCAAAGGTCTTTCATTTAGGTTCGTTGCTTAGCGACGACTTTTCTATAGAGGTCATAAAACTCTTACGAGAGAAAGGGCAGGTATCTGTAGATGTTCAAGGCTTTCTGCGCAAGGTGGATGGAGAACAAGTGTTGCCAACAACATGGAAAGATATGGAAGTCACGTTGCCCTATATCAATATCCTAAAGCTCAATGAGCATGAGATGGAAGCCATCGCTCATAACAATAATCCTTACGAAGTGGCTAAGCAATTGAACCATGCTGGCGTGGACGAAGTACTTATCACATTGGGAAGTTATGGATCAGTAATTGGGATTAATGGGGAATGTATCAACATTCCAGCTTATCACGCAGAGCACATTGTTGATGCCACTGGATGCGGTGACACCTATTCGACAGGATATCTGTACGCCAAGATGAATGGAGCATCATACAAAGAAGCAGGTCAATATGCTGCTGCGATGTGCACCTTGAAGCTGCAACACTCGGGTGCATTTGACAAAACTGAAGATGCTATCATGGAAGTTATTCGTAATAATAAACTATTGACTAACACTAACGACTAATCATGAAAAGATCCAAAATCAGTCTGACAACGAAGAAATTCCTTTTACCATTCATTCTTATCACCACATTGTTCTTCCTATGGGGGTTTGCAAGAGCAATTCTCGATGTGATGAACAAGCATTTCCAGAACGAACTGGATATTTCTATCACCCAATCAGCATTGGTACAAGTGACCACCTATGTAGGTTACTTTGTGATGGCCATCCCTGCAGGATGGTTTATCAATCGTAGAGGGTATCGACATGGTGTGGTCTTTGGGCTTATGCTCTTCGCTATCGGCGCACTGATGTTTATACCAGGAGCGTTGGCAGGAACGTTCTACGCCTATCTTGGAGCTTTGTTTGTTATCGGTTGCGGACTCGTTTTTCTTGAAACATCGGCCAATCCTTATTCTACAGAGCTTGGAGATAAGAGTTCGGCCACAGCACGTCTCAACTTCTCACAGGCTTTCAATGGCTTAGGAGGACTGTGCGCTACTTTCTTTGTTGGGCGATTCTTGTTTCGAGATGAGGCTAATAGCAACGACGTTGTACTTCCCTACTCTATTCTTGCCTTTGTAGTAATCGTGATTGCGGTTATATTTACCCGCATCGACCTTCCTGAAATAAAGGCAGAGAAGAAGGAGGACGAAGAGCATAAGCAAGGTGAAACGCGCATCATACAGCTATTCCGTCATCATCCAATGTTTGTTTTTGGCTTGTTTACGCTTCTCGCCTACGAGATTTCTGAGATTTCCATCAATAGTTATTTTATCAATTATGTAACAGCCAAGGGTTGGATGAGTGATAGCCAAGCCTCAGATGTGTTGACAATTGCGTTAGGCTTCTTTATGGTTGGACGCTTCTTAGGAAGTTGGATTATGCAACATATCAAAGCTGAGACAATGTTGCTGATTTGTGCTACGGGTAGTGTCTGCTCCATAGGTTTGGTACTGATGAACCTTGGTTATATCTCCATGATAGCTTTGGTGGCCAACTATGTCTTTGAAGCCATTATGTTTCCAACGATATTTTCGCTATCATTGCGTGGCTTGGGCAACTTAACTAAGAGCGCATCATCACTTCTCATGATGACACCAATAGGCGGTTGCGGCTTCTTGTTAATGGGGTTCATTGCCGATAGCACGCAGATGATGGGACTACCATTTGTGATACCATTCCTTGGCTACTGCGTGGTGTTGCTATTCTCATCCGAGCTTTCACGTCCTTCACGTTGCAAAGACAATGACTGAGCATAGCTCTTGCTCAGTTCTTTAAGAGTTTCTACAGATAGTCCCTTAATCATGTGGGCTATCTGTGCACGTTTGGATATGGTTTCATCGCCATTACGATACTGTGTAAAGTAATAGTCGGCTAACATAAAATAGGCCTGAGCGATCATATCCATACGAAGCAAATGGAAGCAGAATCCTAAACGATAGTAGTTATCGGCACGATCACGAGGATAACACAATGCTAGCGTTCTATTATAATAAGGTATAGCTTTAGCATATTCGTTTAAATTAAAATATGACTCGGCTGCTGCAAAACTATATACTGAAAGCTCACTTGGCGCCAACCCCTCTAATTGGGGGATATTCTCATCAAACCACTTAACCGCTTCTTTATAGTCCCATTCATGATAATAACATAATGCGGTATAGGCTTTGAATCGTGGATTCAGCTTATATTGCTTATTCAGTTGCTTAAATAGTATAAGCGCCTCATGGTATTTACCCGAAGCAAAATAGTCTAGAGCATGTTCCAACGCATCTGCTCCAACATTTGCAGACGATGTTTGTGCCAACGTTGGAGCAGAACTCATTATTACACAAAACGACCATACCAATAGAATCATACGCTTCCATTTCAATTGTAAAATAGAAGATAGGATTGCTTGATATTGATTGCTATGCATTATATAACAAGAAGGGCAAGCTATTTGGTATAGAAATCTATCACTCTTCTAAGTGCTTGCTGACATACTGGACAAAATTCGGGAGTATTGTTGCTACGCATTCTGCAATCCTCACACCCACGATACACGCCCTTAAGAGAATAGCCCGCACCTTCGTATTGGCCCACTCCCTTTGTCTTGCCTATTAGGTTTTCCCACTTATTGTGAAAGTAGACTTTAGTAGTGATGTTTTCTTCCCATGGCTCTACATCATGAGGATACATCGGTATCTGCTCTTCTTCGTAAGCATATTCGTCAGCAAGACCTGCAAAAGAGTGACCAAACTCATGAACCACAACGGGTTTGAATGCCGAATGGTGCGCCATAGCAAGGTTGTAACTATTGAGAATACCGCCACCGCCGTACGTTGATGTATTAACCAATATGATGATATGCTCATAGGGGGTGCCCGCTAGCCAATCGTGTAAGTCCTTCAAGTTTAGTGTTGTCAGGTAACGATCACTATAGAATGTATTGAAATGGCTATGCAAAGCGGTGTTGCGCCAATCGCCCTTACCGGGTTCAGAGGTTCCACTTTCTTGTGATGGTGATTTCACGGCAATGACATTGAATCGGTTACGCATAGAATGGAATGGCTCATGGGCGAACAACGCCTCTGTCGCCGTTCGACAATCTTCTAAAAAAGTAGGCATTTCTGCTTCAGTATATCCTTCTGCGAGATAAGCTATATGGATGCATTGGCTTGTATCATCAGCCTGTTGTAAGGTTACATAAGGAGTGGTTCCATGTTCTGCCAAATGCCGAATCAAGATATCATTTGGTACCACTTGATGGGTCAAGGAAGTGATGACTTGTCTACGATTGTTACGCAAATCAACAGTCACATCAACCGTATCCTTAGGATAAGGTACTAAGAATACGTTTTCAAATGAATGGGTTTGCGTTTTGGCTTCATCATATGAGAGCCATTCTTGGAAGAGAGTGGAGAACGAATTGCGGTATATCACTTTCTGAGAACGATGGTCACGCACCGTAATCTGTCCATTACCTTCCATCGGAAGTTCGCTAAGGCGCGTGCGTTTTCCATACCAACGAGGTATACGCTTGAGTTCGTCCACCGCAATCCATTGCTTGTCTGCATTGCCTGCAAACACATAATCAATGCGCAAGGTGGCATCTGTGAAATATGAATCAAACTTTTGTGCTTGGCTATTGAGAGTTGTTAAAACAAATACTAACAACAACATCATGCGCAGCCCAAATGGTTTTATTAATCTTTTTTCCATATTATATCTTTTAAATGTGTGTTACCATAATCTATCAAGTCGATATCTATCAAGACAATACCCTTGCTATGATTGGCATGATTGTCACCTAATAAGCGTTCAATCTCTTTCAATCCTGTGCTGAATTGTTCGAGTGAAAGGGACGTATGACCCGTAGCCTCAACATTAAGGAAATCATCTGATACTATTCCAATCGGAGTGGTCCAACGTAGCTCGCCAAAGATTATAGATGGGCAGAAGCTCTTTAACATCCTCTGAGCCTCAGCAATGTTATGTTGCTGATTGGTATTTGAACCTAATGTAAGACGTACCTCCATAGAAAGACTATCGCTTTGTTTTTAAGGATATGATGCTCTTATATTGCAAAAGTAGTTAATTTATACATAAAACAAGTATTCATTAAAAAATAAATTGCTAATTTTGTCCAAATAATCAACCTCTTTTTTATATAATGAAGTTCAAATATCTATTCATCATATTGTGTTCCGTATTTATTTCCATCCCTCTAAACGCACAAATAAAATGGAATCAACGTTGGCAAAACTATATTGATAAGTATAAAGGCATAGCAATCACCGAAATGCACAAGTATGGCATTCCTGCTTCTATCACGCTTGCACAGGGTTTGTTGGAGAGTGCTGCTGGGGAGAGCGAATTAGCCGTTAAGGGCAATAATCATTTTGGAATCAAGAGCCACGGATGGCAAGGACGCACCATGCGACACGATGACGACTTGAGAGGAGAGAAGTTTCGCGTATATGACACGGCTCTAGAAAGCTTTGAAGATCATAGTAAATTCTTAGCCAATCGTTCGCGCTACCAAAGTCTTTTCTCCTATAGCAATACCGATTATCGTAATTGGGCCCACGGACTGAAGCGCGCTGGTTATGCCACCAACCCTCAATACGCCAACCGACTCATCAGTATCATCGAGACTTACCGTCTCTACGAGTACGACTCCGTACGTCCTCAGATTGAAACCAACCAACAACAACTAGCAGCCACACAGGTCAACATCAGCAATAATGTACCTAGAGTTCCTGACCAGCATCGTGTATTAGCTTTCAATGACAACTTCTACATCAGAGCAAAGCAAGGAGATACATTTAAAAAGATAGGTAAGGAAATGGGCATCAACTATCGTCATCTAGCCAAATGGAACGAGAGAGATGACAACGAGACCTTACACCAAGGGGAGATTATCTGGTTATCTAAGAAGAAAAAGTGTGCACCTTCCAATCCTTTCAAGCAAAAACCCTACTATTATGTAACGAGTGCGGTGAGTATGTATGACGTTGCTCAGCAATACGGCATAAGACTAAAGAGTCTGATAAAAATGAATCCGCAGTTAGCCAAACACGATTATCATCTGCGCATTGGCGATTTTGTCAGGATACATCCATAGATATTCGAAGGATCTTAAGCAATAAAAGATAGAGAAAAAACGATAAGAGGGATTGTAATGTAAATCGTACATTTCAATCCCTCTTATCGTTCCTATTAGAATTGGAAATAGATAAAAGGCTGAATATCGCTTCCTTTTACTTGCATTATGAGATAGATTACGACGGTCAGCACCACCGCACACAGCAAAACTCCACCTTGACGTAAAACTCCGATAAAACGTTTGTGCCATGCATCTGGGATATAATGAGTCACAAGAGCAAAGACCATCAATCCAAAGACGTACTTATAGCTGACTAGCACTTTAGGTAAGACATCGGGATTAAACTTCGTGAACATTTGCTTTATCATAATCCAGGCATCTGCAAAGTTGGTATTTCTGAAGAATATCCATGTAAAACATAGCAGATGAAAGGTTATGATTACTGCAAACACACGTCGTATACCATGGGGATGATATCGTTTGTCGTGCTTCAGCACTACCTGTGAGAAGAACTTATGCACACAAACCAATACTCCATGTAATGCGCCCCAAACAATAAAACTCAAAGAAGCACCATGCCAAAGACCACAAGCTATCATTGCAATCATCTGATTGATATACATATGAACGGTGCCTTTACGGTTTCCGCCAAGCGAAATATAGACATAATCGCGTATCCAGGTAGACAATGATATGTGCCAACGACGCCAGAAATCGCTCATCGAATCGGCCTTGAATGGCGCATCAAAGTTCATAGGAATCTTAAAACCAAGTAGCATTGCGATACCAATTGCCATATCGCTATAGCCCGAAAAGTCGCAATAGATCTGTATACAATAACCATAAAGGGCCAAGAGCACTTCCCCACCCGAGAATAATGTAGGATTATCAAAGACACGATCCACAAAATTCATTGATATATAATCGGAGATGACACACTTCTTGAAAAGACCAATAATAACAAAATAGGCTCCTGTAGCAAACATCGTCCTAGTAATGCACAGAGGTTTGCGAATCTGAGGACCGAAATCGGTAGCGCGAGTAATAGGTCCAGCGAGAAGCGTTGGGAAAAAGCTTACGTAGAAAGCATAATCTAATAAGTGTTCCATAGGTTGCAGCTTGCCACGATATACGTCAACGACATATGATACACTTTTAAACGTATAAAAACTTATACCTACTGGAAGAAAGATATCCCAAGGCTGAAAGTTGTTACCAATAAGGCTCGCTATTGATCCTAAAAAGAAGTTGGTATACTTGAAATAAGCCAAGAGGCCTAGGTCAATGATCAAGGAAAGAGCCAAAAGCCATCTACTTTTTGTAGAATGCAGAATAATAGGCTTTAAGCGTTTAGGCTCTACTAACGTCGCTTTTTCTTCATTTTCATCTTTTAGCGGTGTTGGTTCTTGTATCGTTGGAACGAGATAACGAGCTATATAATAGTCGGTAAGGGTCACCAAAACCAACAATCCGAAGTAGAGCCCACTACTTTTATAGAAGAAGTAATAAGAGAATAGGGTTAAAAACAACAGACGAGCTGTCAACTTCTTGCTCAATGCATAATAGCCTAAAGTGACAAAGAGAAAGATAAACAAGAACAGTCCAGATGAGAACAACAATGGTTCTTTAGGATTATAAAGGAGCATTGACCCCAACTGATCCCAATGAATAGATTGTATATAATTGTATAAGTCGTTCATGATTTGCTTATTTATTGTTTGAAGGGGTTGAGTTAGCGTTTATTGTTTTCATTCTGCGATGATAGTTGTCAAGCGCAGCAAGTAAGGAACGATAAAACTTTTCAGCTATATATTTACCTCCATTATAGTTGACATGGACATAGTCTTTAGATCCCCATCCATGTTCATCCACCAATCGACGCATCGTTCCTGCTCCGCCCATTCCTTTGTAGAGGCTATAAAAACCTATTTTACTCTCTTTAGCTATTTGTTCTTGATATTCGTTGAGCGTCACAATGCTTTCCATAGTCCCCGTGTCGCTTTTCTTAGATCCGCGGTCAGGTGCTCCTACTAGCAAGAAACTTGTATTGGGGAATGCTTTTTGCAAATGCTGTACCACCACTTTCAACTGATCTGCGTAGGCTTGCAACTGCTTTTCTTTGCTATTTTCGGTCACAGCGTTAGTTCCAAATTGTAGTATAACCAAATCATAGGGACGAATACGATTGAAGTCGGACAACATCGTTAAAGGCAAATCAGCAATGGTGTTACCTGCCGAGCCACGCAAACTGAAATTATCCACAATGATACCGCCATCTGTCTCAAGAGCCGTACCAAACAAGATACCATTACCACTTGTGACGTTAATGGCGCTATGACTAGTCACACCTTTAGCCTCAGCCACTTGCACATGTGCGTCATTTGCAAAACTTTGGGCTTGCGAGTTTTGCCCTTGCGTCATCTGAAGCGACATCCCTGCCGTCGTTGTGAAGTAAAGACGAGTAGCTCCCCACTTAGTAGTGTGCGGATAATCGGTTCGTCCATCATATGTCATCTTAACGGAACCACCATCCATAGTATAATAGCGTTGGGCAATACCTGCTTGCTGTGCACGATAATTATCTTTTTTCATAGCCATGTGCTCAGCTAGTCCAGAGAAATGATTGGTTATTGTGAGTTTATATTGAGTAAGGTCATTGGCTGCGTCAATCCATCCGACGCCATTTCCACCAAACTTCTTTTGCAACAATTCACGTAAATCACTTACAAGGATATCACCCTCTATGAACGAGTCGCCATAATAAGCCACACGCAAGGGGCGTCCTTTGAGCTTATGATGAGCCACCGAGTCAACCATAGCATAGAAATGGTCAAGGCCATTCGCACCTCCATCAGAGAAGTCAACAATAGCTTGCACGCCCTTAGGCCAAACCTCTTTAAAGGTGATGGTTTCACCCTTGGCATTCTTTGTCAATGTTTCTCCAGCTTGACTCTTATTTGACAAGCCGTCATCATTATGTACCGCTTTCTTCTCTGTGAGATCACTTAATATGTCTATCTGTCGTATTTCGTATCCGTCAATACTAATCTTGGGCAAAAAGTGCAGTGCTATAAGAAACACTATAACCAATACTGTCAACAGCAGTGGTCTTTTCGTTGAATTGTTATTCATATTCTTGCGTGGGCAACGATGCTAAAAAGTTATCAATTCGTTCTATACCTTTTAAGGTACAGATGCTTCTAAAAAACAATTGTATTATAGTATAAAATATTTCGTGTTGAGGATATTGCTTATATATTCTAGTAGCCATCATATTGTCACAGACCATTTTACTAATCTTGGTCACAAGAGGATAGTTTACTGTCGAGAGGAAATATCCCTCCTCTACTCCCTTCTTAAAGAAATTGTAATTTTGTTCCTCATTCTTTGCTTCTCTATCCTCCATATACTTTAAGATAACGGGGTAGTTACGCAGATCGTCGAAGAACAGGGGTGAGGTCGCTGTAATGCTCTCATATGACAACTGAATCACTTTCAACAAGATCTCTATACAGTCGTCTGTTGGCTTTATGCTATCCACCAGCTTTTGATGTTTTAACTCTTCCTGCAACTTCACGACATCCATCAACAAGTCTTCCTTTGTTTCATATAGCTCATATAACGTCCTCTTTGAAATAGAAAGCTCATTTGCAATATCGTCCATCTTCACCTGTCGTATGCCTTTTTTGAGAAAAAGCTTCAATGCGACAGAGCGAATTTTCTTCTTTGTTTCCAAACGATAATTGGTGGATTCATTCATGTTCGGTCCTGTTAATTTTGGTTGCAAATTTACAAAAAACTTATTAATCTCTTAGCGTTTTATGGGATTATTGTTACCTTTGCTGAAAATTAAAATTCAAGCAGTTACTCCCCCCGAAGAGGATATATCAAACTGCGACAACGTATAAAGCAAATTCGCAAAATGGTAAAGATTACAAAAGAGGCTGCCCTTGATTACCATTCATCGGTAAGGCCGGGAAAGATTGAGGTAACTCCAACAAAACCTTATCACACTCAGACTGATTTAAGTTTGGCTTATTCACCAGGTGTAGCCTACCCTTGTTTAGAAATCCAACAAAAAGCTGATGATGCATACAAGTACACCGACAAAGGCAATCTCGTTGCTGTTATTAGCAATGGTACTGCCGTGTTAGGACTAGGTGACATTGGCGCACTCAGTGGAAAGCCCGTTATGGAGGGCAAAGGATTGCTCTTTAAGATCTATGGTGGTATAGACGTCTTTGATATAGAGATTGCCGAGAAAGATCCTGATAAGTTCTGCGAAGTGGTAGAACGCATCGCACCTACGTTTGGCGGTATCAACCTAGAAGACATCAAAGCCCCCGAATGCTTCAAGATAGAGGAACGCCTGAAACGTACCCTTGACATTCCGGTGATGCATGATGACCAGCATGGCACAGCCATTATTTCTGCAGCAGGATTAGAGAACGCTTTGGAAGTAGCCGGAAAAGACATTACAAAGGTTAAGATTGTGGTGAATGGTGCGGGTGCAGCCGCCATTTCTTGTACCAAGCTATACTGCGCTTTAGGAGCAAAGAAAGAGAACATCGTCATGCTCGACTCTAAAGGCGTCATCACATCTGACCGTCCTAACCTCACTCCGCAGAAAGCACTCTTTGCTACCGACCGTCGCGACGTTCACACCCTAGAAGAAGCTGTCAAGGGCGCTGACGTCTTTGTAGGATTGTCTAAAGGCAATGTGCTCTCACAAGATATGGTTCGTTCAATGGCAGAGAACCCCATCGTCTTCGCATTGGCCAATCCCGTACCAGAGATCTCATACGAAGACGCTGTAGCTGCACGTCCCGACGTATTGATGTCAACTGGTAGATCCGACTATCCCAATCAGATTAACAATGTAATCGGATTCCCTTACATCTTCCGTGGAGCACTCGACGTTCACGCCAAAGCAATCAACGAGGAGATGAAGCTCGCAGCCGTACACGCTATTGCCGAGCTAGCCAAGCAGCCTGTACCTGATGTGGTAAACGACGTTTATCATGTTAACGACTTATCCTTTGGTCCCAAATACTTCATACCGAAACCTGTTGATCCTCGTTTGATCACTGAGGTAAGTATTGCTGTGGCTAAGGCTGCTATCGAAAGCGGTGTGGCACGTACACCAATTGAGGACTGGGAGAAATATCGCCAGCACCTCATGGAAATGCTTGGACAAGAGACTAAGCTCACACGCACGCTTCATGCTACGGCTGCCAAGCACCCTCAACGCGTAGTGTTTGCTGAGGGAGGCCACCAAACCATGATGAAAGCTGCCGTTCAAGCACGTCAAGAAGGCATCTGCTATCCTATCTTGCTAGGCAATCCTGATCGTCTACATCGTTTGGCTAACCGTTTAAAGCTCGACTTAACAGGTGTTGAGATTGTAGATATGCGTGCAGACAAGGAGCAAGGACGACGTGCTACATACGCCAAGCACCTTGCTGAGAAACGAGCAAGAGCAGGTTACACCTTTGAGGAAGCTTACGACAAGATGTATGAGCGCAACTACTTTGGTATGTCAATGGTAGAAAACGGGGATGCAGACGCATTTATCACAGGTCTTTACACCAAATACTCGAACACTATCAAAGTGGCTAAAGAGGTGATTGGCATTCGTCCCGAATACAAGCATTTTGCTACGATGCACATCCTCAACACCAAGAAAGGCACCTATTATATAGCTGACACGCTGATTAACCGCCATCCTGACGCTGAGGTTCTGACCGATGTAGCACGTCTTTCAGCTAAGATGGTAGAGTTCTTCAACGATGTTCCTAACATTGCAATGATATCATATTCCAACTTTGGTTCAGACGAGCAAGGTTCTCCTTTGACGGTTCACGATGCTGTAGCCCAACTTCACAAGGAGGATGCCAATATGGTTATTGATGGCGAGATGCAAGTCAACTTCGCCCTTAACAGAAAGCTTCGTGACGAGAAATATCCTTTCTCTCGCCTTAAAGGTAAGAAAGTTAACACGTTGGTATTCCCCGATCTCAATTCAGCAAATAGCGGTTACAAGCTTTTACAAGCCTTATCTCCAGATACAGAGGTGATTGGCCCTATCCAAATGGGACTGAACAAGCCTATCCATTTCACCGACTTTGAAAGCTCTGTACGCGATATCGTCAACATCACCGCTATTGCTTCGATTGACGCTTATGTAGAAAAGATTAAGACCAAAAAATAATCTACCTAGTTGTTTAACGCAGCTACCCACTTAACAAGAGCCGTGCCAATACTCTAAACATGAGTTTGGCACGGCTCTTTCTTATTCTTCTGACAGGTGCTCTGATCAATAATGAATAGGCCATAAAGCATGAAACTTCTTGCAATAGAAGCTATCTACCAATCATGAACCATTACTATTAGAGATTAACAAAGCTACTAATCAAACAAGAAATAAATTAAATCTCCTAGAAAAACAAATTATTTCTCTTCCGAAAATAATTTGTTTTTCATTGTCGAAGCACTCATTTAGCTATTCCATGCAATATCTATCACAAGACAAAAGCTGAACGTATAAATGCTAAAAGATACTTGGTTGGTGAAAAAAAGCGACCCTCTATTGCCTTATTAATAAAATAACTGATAACTTTGCAAACAATTAATAGGTATAGAATGTAGACTTACGGTGGTGGTAACCGTATTTTGAAAATGGAAAAAGACCATATATGATGCCAATGTGACATGGAAAATGAGAGATGGGCTTTCACCATCATTGTCTCTCGGATTCCGACAAGAGAAATCTTCCACTCTTGGTATACCTGATATGAATGTCGTTTACGGAAGTATCGGAATCTGCTTCTAATCAAAAAAAATCCGCCAATGTAATACGAATGTGATTACATTGGCGGATTAATGTATTATGTAATATCAAAAAATCTGAAGATTTACAGCTTTATTGAAACTTCTTTACCCGAATACTTAACGAGTTTACCCTTAGGTGATTCAAGGTCAAGAGCCTTTGCTGTTTGTGGTGTAACGTAAACTACGTTGAAGCGGCGTTTCTGCAACATACCATCGAAGGAACCATTGCGGTTACCAATCTTGACGGTTTTGGCCTTATCATTATAGGTAATCTTTATCGTTGCATACTTTCCTTTCTCATAATTGTAGTTCGTGCCCTCATCTTCATATAACGTAAACTCGGCATCTTTGCCTGCATAAACATAAAGATTGATTAGCTCTGCTGGCTTCTCATCAGTCCACTGGAGAGCTGGGCCGAATGGAAGGATAGATCCTTCGGGTACATAAACAGGAATCTTATCGTATGGAGCGTCAGCCTCAATGGTCTGTGCACCTTCATAATGCTTACCTGTATAGAAGTCGTACCAACCGCATTGCTTTGGCAGATAGACGCTACGGGTATATTTCTGATAGTAACCTACAGGACAAGCCATCAATGAAGGACCAAACATCCACTGATCTTTAACGTCATATACATTGTTGTCGCCATTGAAGTCCATTACCAATGGACGCATCATGGTATAATCGTTGAGATGCACTGCACCTGCGAGAGAGTAGATGTATGGCATCATACGATAACGCAACTTGTCATACTTCACGATGGCTTCGTAAGCTGGATGACCTTCAGGAGCAATGTTCCAAACCTCACGCAATGGCCACTGACCATGAGCACGATAAAGAGGAATAAAGCATCCAAACTCATTCCAACGTGTTTGCAGCTCACGCCATTCCTTCAAATCAGCATTTTCTACACCCGTCTTGTCAAATTCTTGTTGTGCTTTCACATAACGATTTTCCACACAGAAACCACCTTGGTCCATACCCCAAATAGGCAAACCAGAGATGCTATAGTTCATACCAGCAGTCATCTGAGCACGCATATCCTCCCAACGGGTTCCGATATCGCCACTCCAGGTTGCGGTACTGTAACGCTGTTCGCCTGCAAATCCACTACGAGTGAGAAGGAACACACGCTGATTAGGGTTCACACCACGCTGTCCGTTATAGATAGCGTCGGCATTAACGATAGAATAAGCATTGAAATACTCGGTGCTTGAGCCAAGAGCAGTTGATCCACAAAGCTTCTTACGATACCACATTGGGGTACAGTCGCGAACGTTAGGTTCACTTGCGTCCATCCACCAAGCATCTACACCAAACTTATATTTAGAATAGAGGTTTTCGTCCATCTGACGCCAGAACATCTTACGTGCTCCTGGATCATAAGCGTCATAGAATGAACCCATGAATCCGAGCCAGTCATAGATAGAGTCGTTCACTGCCTGGTGATACATCCAACCCTTAGAGTCGAGTTCCTTATAGTTCTTTGTAGTGCAATAGAACTTAGGCCAAACCGAAATCATGAAACGGCCATGCATGCTATGAATGCTATCAAGCAAGGCTTGTGGATTGGGGTAACGTGACTGTTCAAACTCGTGTGAACCCCATGAATCTAGTTTCCAATAGTTCCAGTCCTGAACGATGTTATCTACAGGGATCTGACGTTTGCGGAACTCGCTCAGCACCGTTTCCATATCATTGCTTGACTGATAACGCTCTCTGCTCTGCCAGAAGCCGAAGGTCCACTTAGGGAAGACTTGTGCTTTACCTGTCAGTGTACGATAGCCAGAGATCACTTCGTCAAGGTTATTGCCTGCAATGAAGTAATAGTCCATCTCTGGTTCCATTTCGCTCCAGATACTCAAGTTGCCTTGTTCTTGCTCACTTCTTGGAGCAGCTGCACGCAGACCGCAATAGCTTACACTGCCATCAGGGTACCAATCGATAAGAATCTTGGTGCGTTCACCTTTCTTTAATGGGGCAGTAAACTTGTAGCTGTTAGGGTTCCACGCTGTACGCCAACGCTCTGGCACCACTTCTTTGCCATCGATATACACCTTCATATATCCAGCGTAATATAAGATGAAACGATAGAAGTTGTTCGTTGGAGCCTCGATATATCCTTCATAGGTCACATGTGAACCATCAAGATTGAACCCCTTTGGCAGATTACCTACACCAACATCGCTCAAACCACGTGCCGCGATATCAGGCAAAGCAAATTCATAATAGACTGAATCTTCATCACGTACTACGGTCTTGCCGTCTTTCTGAACATACGTACCAGTAAGAGCGCCTTTCTTACCATTCTTATCGTAAAGGGTGAAAGCACGATTGAGCTGAAGATAATCATCGGGTTTACCGAAACGGCTAAAGCTATAACTATCCCACAACACACCATAGTTTTTATTACTTACCACGAAAGGCACACTTACCTTGGTGTTATACTGGAACAGATCTTCGTTGTTGCCCTTCATGTTGAGTTCTTCGCTTTGGTGCTGACCAAGTCCATAGAAGGCTTCATCATCAGGTGACGCAAACTCAGCATGCCAAGTCCATCCGTGACGTTGAGCCTCACTGAGACGGCTATCCACACCTATCTCGCGGTCGGGAACATAAAAAGGCTTAAAGGTCTTACCCTTACCATCTGGCAATTCAGAAAGGAGCGACTTGTGATTCTTGTCAAAGAACTCCACTCTACCCGTCGTCGTATTGACATTGACAAACAAGTCGGTGGTCTGAATAGTTACTGTAGAGCCGTCAGACTCCTTCACTTGGAAATCGGTAAACTCACTTTGAGGCAAAACCACCAAACTCTTGCGTTGACCGAAGGCATTGGTTGGTGTCGCTTCTACACGTACAATGCCCTTGTTAATCACTTGCAAACGAACCATCTTGGCCCCATCTGCGGCCGGCTGCTTGACCGGAATCGTCACATAGTTGCCATTAATTGTGTAATCAGCGGCAAAAGCCGAAACTGATGACGCAATTAGTGCAGTAGTGAACAAGGTTTTTACAAATTGCATAGATATTTAATTAAGAATTCGTTAGTATTTTAAGTCAAATGCAAATTTAGCGATTTATCCCTCCAATCACTATTTAGAATATAACTGATAATAATACTATTTTATCAATTTTTCATCTTATAAACTTGCATTAACAGCCATCTTGCTATTCTTTCTCTGACATGATACTATTCTGCATCGAGCTTATTGATAAACCTTTACAATCCTCCATAACTTAGCCAGATATAATATTTAAGGTAATTTATTCTCTTAGGTGGGTATTAATTAAAACTTATTTCTTAACTTTGCATTCCATGAGCAGAATTAAAATCCTTACCATCATTTCTATGTTGTTCGTCTTTGTTTCCTCAAAGGCGCAATATTATAATATCCAATGTGAAGATACTTGCAACCACGTACATGGTTTAGACATGAGCCATTATCAAGGAAACGTTTTCTGGGAGGCTGTTGGCAATAACAGCAAGATGGCTTTCGTCTATCTAAAAGCATCGGAAGGCGGCACACGCATTGACCAGAGATATGAAGAAAATATCGAGTTGGCACGCAGATATGGCTTAAAGGTAGGCTCATATCACTTCTATCGCCCTCGCCAACCACAAGCAGACCAATTGAGAAACTTCCGTTACCAATGTCGACCTGACGACCAAGACTTGATTCCGATGATTGACATTGAGACCACAAGCGGTTTGGGAAGAGAGGCTTTATGCGATTCTCTTCATAAGTTTATTGACTTGATGCAGCGCGAATACAAGTGTAAACCGCTCATCTATACTTATGAGAGCTTCTACAACCGGTATTTACAAGGCGAGCTTGATGGTTACCTCTTGTTTATTGCTAAATATTCAAGTAGCGAACCTGTCTTACAAGATGGTCGTGACATATACGCATGGCAGTACACTGGCAAAGGCCACATCAACGGTGTAACGGGATATGTGGACAAAAGCAGGCTCATGGGTAGACATAGCATGCGAGAGCTACGCTATCGTAGATGGAAATAATTCAGTTCAGCACGTAAGAGTTTCGGACTAACTAACACACTTAATAACAAGCAACAATGATTATCAAATGTCCAGAATGCGGTCACCAAGTGAGTGACAAAGCACCAGTTTGCCCCAGTTGCGGAGTTAAGATCGCTAATCATATTATACATTGTTCATATTGCGGAGAAATCTATCTTGACGAAGAAGAGATTTGCCCCAATTGTCACCACACCCCTGTAGCTGACTCTCATACCACAACCGAACACAAAGAGAGCACACCAACATCTAACAAATCCGCCCAAGATTCACAACCAAACGACACAAGTAACGAAGATACTTCTCTAACCGAGGAGCAAGACAACGTTCTGCAAGGTGAGCCTCAAGAGCCTATAGTGCAAGCCACACCTATCAGCGAGCCTTCAAGAAACATCTACGCTGAACCAATAGATGATGAAGAGACGGAAACGGGAGATAACAATTCGGAAGACGGCCAGACAAAAGAAAAACAAAAGAAGAATAACCATGTCGCTCTCTTGATTTCCTTTGTTATTGCCGCCATTATTTGTTTTGTTCTATTATACTTCTATCAAGATAAGCAAAAGAACAATGAGGCGGAAGCTTTCACCGAAGCAATACAAAGCCAGAACCCCGATGTTATACAGCAATACCTCAACAAATACAAGCAAAGCATTTCGCTTGAGCATCGCAACGAGGCTGAAAGTTTGTTGAAGAAGTTGACGCAATCAAGTGAGAACTGGAACGCAGTGCTTTCTAAGAATGACCGCAAGACATTCCAAGAATACCTTGATGCGAATCCAAACACACCCTATAAACAAGTTATTCTTTCAAAGCTAGACTCTATTGATTGGGCTTCCGCCGTGAAGCAGAACACCGAAGATGCATATGCTGAATATATTGCATCCCACAGCAATGGAGCTCACGCTGGAGAAGCAGGCAAGTTAGCTCAACAGCTCATGAGCCAAAATGAGAAGAAAGCACAAGAGAATGCTCAAAAGGCAGCCGACCCCATTCGACGTTTCTTAGTTGGAATGAACACGAAGAGCACGTCTGCAATAGAGGGTTGCATGGCGAGCAGCTTCTCATTCAATGGTGCTTCAGGTGCCTCTATAGCTGACGTAAACAAATACATGGCCGATCGTTTGTATCAAGCTGACGTAAAGAACATCAATTGGCACATGGAACAACCTACGAGTTGTGACCCAATCGAGCAAGATGGCAAAGTGGCTGGATACAAACTCACTATCCCTGCAAGATTGGAAATAGCCAGAGAAGGAGGTACAGCAAACCTTCGCTACCAGATTTCTGCTAGCGTTTCTGCCGACAACAAGATAACAAGCATATCACTAAACCGTATGCAATAAGGCTTTAACCGTCTTTAGAGACGTATATACACGATATTCAAAGGGGTGTATCATATCTGATTATGATACACCCCTTGTTGTGTTTCAGTATCTCTACCCCATCCCTTCCACCTTTAATATTTGTCCATACGACAAGCATCTTTGCTGATTGTTAGCATCATTACTCACGTTACAAATCACAGGGTTAATCGTCTTAAGAGTATCGCACAACCTTATTGTGTAGCCATCTTGTGGGGCTTATATGACAAAAAGAGACCTAAAACTTAAAAAAAACGCCATCATTATCAAAATGGAAAGGAATGGAAACACGGGGGGG
>CAVHUZ010000044.1:0-1886 GCA_963639545.1 Bacteroidaceae bacterium | reverse complement strand
GGGGGGGGGGATTTTGTTATATATTTGCAAGTAATAAACAAAACAAACATAAGTGGTTGTCAAACTAAAACTTCAAATATGAATCAAGCATTTCAAAACAAAGACCCAGTGACGGGTGAATTCGTTGAGTGGTATCTCGATCGCGGTTTCGGAACAATGAACAAAAACGACTTCCTTTATTCTTCAGCAGGTATATCTAGATGATTGGAAGGAAATAGTCAAGAAGGCGAAGCGGGACACCAACGAGCCCACCCAATTGCCGAAGACCTTTGCCGAAGCTCTTGGCGATGCTGGGAAGGGATTCTGCAAGAAACTACTTGAGAAGTTGGTCGGTGATGCTGCCGGAGAAATTGCCGACAGCATCGTAGCAACATATAAAGAAATTAAAAAGAATACAGCAATAAATAAAAAACAATAATCATGAAGAAGATAAAATTGGTTTTGTGCCTTGTCCTGTTTGTCTGCGGTGTCGAACAGGCGTTTGGGCAGAATATATCTGAAGTTGAAAAAGAATTTAAAGCACACATTACAAAAGTCTTGTTGAACTGTTATTCTGCAGATAGAATTGATACAATAGTCAATGCTTATTGCGAAGCCTATGGGAAAGAAGGATTTGATAATTGTGGGAAACGTATGGACAAATTTGACTGGAAGATAAGGGCAAACAAAGTATTCCAAAAATGTAAGAAAGAATTAGAGAAACTAGATGCGAAAATAGCAAAGGGCAAGGAAATTAGTGCAGAAGACGCTAATAAGGCAGCGATATTGTATAGTCTTGGCTACGCGCCTATATGTGCTCAAAACTACCAAAAAGCCGCTGATATCTATAACAGGATGGGAGATGATGCTACATTACCTATTAAATTTGCTGGCAAATGCTGCTTGTATAAAGTTAATGGTGATAAGACTCCCGCTATAAGTTTGATCGAGTCTATAGACCTTAAAGAATTTGAACAAAATAATTTAAAACAAATAGCCATAAGGTATGGTCTGAAGGATGACGTCAATACCATTATTAAAAAGGAAAATGAACAAACTATCAAAAGAGCCATCCGCTCTAAGAATTGGGATTTACTAAAGTCGTTCAGTGATTATGGTATCCGAGAAGTGGATTCAATGCTTTGCGTTGATAGTCCCCAGAAAGGAGAGAACTTCCAAGTTCAAAGGGAATATTGGAAGAAATGCAGAGAAGATGGTTACGTATTTGGCTACACCCAAAACCGTAAAACCCTTATAGAGTACATTACCACTGCTAAGGATGTCTTCCCAATCTTTGAATATGATATTGCTAAACAGCTAATTAATGATGTCGATAGTTATAACCGCTATTTTAGTTCTGCTGAAGTTGAAGATATTTCGTATGTTGCCGAATTCGATACTGACCCCGCTAAAAGGGATATAGCAAAACAGCTTATTCGCGATCACGGTAGTTATAGACCGTTTAAGCCAGGGAGTGAAGAATATGAAATATTGATTAAAGCAATCAAAAATGATCCATATGCTGGACTGATTGTAGGTGCGGCTCAATTGGCTTATATATTTTGTTCGTATGTACCTGAAGGTTTTTATTTTTACGCAGACAATACAAAAAAGATTATACAAATCTTAGTGAAGAAGATTCCTGAAATTCTCACTTGGAAAGATTGTCCTTTACTGATCAAGGCTGATGGTACATTCCAAATAAAGCAACCTTATCATGAGCATGATTATCGTGTTGTAATGGCAGAGATAGTACAGCCGATAATAAATTACTGTAAAGCACATAGAAATAAGAAATAGTACCTTATAATAAAGACCAATATGAAGAAAAAGAATATCATTGTACTATTATTATTGGGAATGCTATGCTACTTTCCTCTACATACCACAGCACAGACGAAGAGTGC
>CAVHUZ010000043.1:0-21588 GCA_963639545.1 Bacteroidaceae bacterium | reverse complement strand
CGGTCTGTGACCGCGCAGCAAGACTAATCGGTCTGTGACCGCGCAGCAAGACTAATCGGTCCGTGGCCGCGCTGCAAGACTAATCGGTCCGTGACCGCACAGCAAGACTAAAGCCCCTGTGGGGCCTGTGACCCTTTGATAACGACCTTGCGGCTCACGCCACCCTTGCGGATGATCATCACGCCACTCTTAGGTGCGGTGAGGCGTCGACCTTGGAGGTCATATAGCTCTGCCCCATCTAGGAAGGCTGCAAGGTCTGTACCAGGGCGCAGCGAGACTAAACGGTCTGTGACCGCCGCATCGATGCTGATGCTGTTGGGCTTAGCAGAGGCAGATAAGCTAGTGAGCGTGAGGTAAGCGCGGTAAGGTGCTACATAGACGTTCGTCACAGCGTCGTTGTCGTTCTTCAGCCATTGGGCGTTCCAGAAGTGGTCGTTGGCGATGATGTAATCGTCATCCTTTACTTCGGTCTGTGCGAACACACCCTGGAGCACGGGGTCAGCTACGGGAGTGGCTACGGCTGTGGCGCCTGTGGTGGTGATGCTTAGCTCGCCATCGGTGATATAAGCCAGCACGGGTGTACCAGCTGCGATGTCAGTGGTGATAGGCGTAGCGATGATGTTGCCATCGTTATAGCTCTTGACGCTATAGAAGCTGGCGGTGGCGTTCTCGGCGCTATATCCGAACGGTAGGCAGAGCGTAGCCCAGTGGTTCTTCGCCGTGCGGGTGTAAGAGGCGGTGTTCTCAGGAGCGAGAGCAAAATCGAAGGTTGAGCTATATGCCTGGCCATCGGTGAAGGTGACGTCATCATAACACGTGGTCTCGTCACCCCATCCATAAGCGGTATACTGTGTTGAGCCTACGCTGAACTGGCGCAGCAAGGTGAGATAGCCACCCGTCTTATAATGGGCATAGGTCTTGTCGTTGTTATTGGTGAGGAAGTTGGGGAGCTTTGCACAGCCTACAAACATCTGTTCACCGTTGCAGTTGGCATTGAGTGCAAAGTCCTCGCTGACATAGATGTGCTCCAAGGCAGAACAATTGTAGAACATCTGACGAGCGAAGAGGTCTTCGGACAGATCCCAAGATCTGAAGTCGAGGCCGGTGAGTGCCGAGCAATAGGAGAACATCTGTGTGGTGTTTACCACATTAGCGGTACTAAATCTGCTGACGTCAAGCTCCTTGAGTGAGGTGCAGCCGCGGAACATCGACTCCATCGAGGTAGCCTCAGAGGTGTTGAGATTCTCGATGCCTTCGATCTCGGTGATGTTCTTCATACCTAAGAACCATCCATAGCACGACGTAGGACGTGCCATGGCATAGTCGCTGCTGATGATCACATGATCCACGGTGATGGTATCGGCATTGATGGCGCTTATCCATTCGGGTGTCTTGTTAGTGAGAGGCACGTCATAGGTATAGGTTGCCTTGCACGAATCTCTCTCGGTATCATAATGGAAGGTCAGCGTATGGGTAGAGTCGTCATAGGCGGTCCACATGCTCCGGGCGCTGTTGTAGAAGTAACCTTCGGGATAGTAACAAGCTTTCTCCCTACCATTATATTTAGGAACGAAGCCTGGCAGAGAGGTACAGTTCTGGAACATAAGTGTGTTCAGAGATTGTAGATTGGCCACCGTGAACGAATCACTTACCATAATGGTGGATAGCTGTGAACATTCGGCGAACATAAATAGCATCTCTTTCACACCAAAGGTGTTCAGGCCGCCCAGGTTGATATACTCTACAGAGCTACAGCCACGGAACATATAGGAAAGGTCGGTCAGTGCCGCAGTGGTCTTAAAGCTACTGAGATTGGCTGACTTTAAGGACGTACAATCCATAAAGAGCAACGAGGCGTCCTCAAGGCTGGTACCGGTAAACTGATCTGAGAGCTTGACCTCTTTCAGCGCGGTGGCATGATTGAACATACTCTTCATCGTGGTCACCTTCTCTGTGTTGAAGCTAGAGAGATTCAGTGAGGTGAGCAATTCACAACCATAGAACATCGATTCCATATTGGTCACCTCAGAGGTGTTCAGATATGTTAAGCCCTCGATGGTCTGCAAATGGGTGAAACTGTCAAACCAATGATAGCACGTCGTAGGACGCACACTGGAGAAGTCTTTTTCTATCACTACCTTCTCTACCTCATTGCGGTACTGGTACCATCCTGGCAGGTTGGTTCCGGTATTGAGACTATATATCTTGTCCTCGGTGGCATTGTCCCAAGAGCTATCATAATAGAAGGTGAGCGTCTTGTTCTGCGTATCATATCCTACCCACGCCACGGAGCTGTTATTGTAGAAGTAGCCTTCGGGGAAATAGACAGCCATCTCCTTGCCTATCTTGTTCTCCTCATAGCCGGTCAGCGAGACACAGCCCTTGAACATATCGTCGCCAGGGACGGAGTCGGCCACTACAAAGTTGTCACCGGCCCAGATGAGCTTGAGCACTGCGTCGTTTTGGAACATGTATGACATATTGGTCACCCCAGATGTGTTCATCGTCGGTATGTTTATATACTTGATGGACGAACATGACTCGAACATCTGATCTGTCGTCTTCAGCGCCTCGGTGGTTGTGAGGCATCTCAGATCAAGAGCGGTCAATGACTTACAGTTCTTGAACATCGCAGTGGCATTCTGAAGGCTTGTACCGGTCAGCTTGCTAGAGAGTGTGAGGTCAGTCAGCGTTGAGTCGTTATATAACATATAGCTCATGTCGGTCACCATCTGAGTGTCAAAGTTGGAGATACTCAGCGTCTGCAGTGACACACAGTCACGGAGCATTGAGCCCATGTCGGTGACCTTCTCGGTGTTAAAGCTAGAGAGATCCAATGCGGTCAGTAACGGACAGCTGCGGAACATCGATCCCATTCGGGTGACCTTCTCGGTGTTAAAGCTGGAGAGATCCAATGCCGTCAGTAACGGACAGTCACGGAACATCTCTTGCATCGAGGTCACCTCAGAGGTGTTCAGATTGGTCAGTCCATCGATAGCGGGCAGCTTCGAGAACTGATAGAACCACTGATAGCATGACGTGGGACGCGCTCCGGTGAAGGCTTCCTCAATGACAACCTTGCTTACAGTGTCCTTGAGATATGCCCATTGGGGTGCAACATGACCTATGTTGAGATGAAAGATCTTATCTACAAGATTGGTGTTATAGGTGTTGTCATAATGGAAGGTGAGCTTGCTAGCTGTGGCATCGTAGCTTACCCATGCCGCAGGATTGACATTATAGAAGTAGCCTTCAGGAAAGTACTTGGCTTTACTCCACCCTAGGCTGTCGCTATCGAAGCCTGGCAGGGAGGTACAATTCTGAAAGACATAAGTGCCCATGCAATGGCTCAGGACGAATGTATCGCTTACATAGATGTTTCTCAGAGCGCTACAGTGCTGGAACATCTGGTGCAGCGCCTGGACGCTAGTGGTGTTCAGACCTGTCAGATCTACGCTTACGAGCGAGGAGCAACCTCTGAACATCGAGTTGATCCATTGCAGCTGATCGGTGGTCTTAAACCCGCTGAGATCTAGCCCCTTCAAGGATCGGCAATACATGAAGAGACCATCGGCGTTTGTGAGATTGGTGCAGACATACTGATCAGGTAGCTTGACCTCTGTCAGCAATGAATCGCCACGGAACATATATTCCATGGTGGTCACCTTCTCGGGATTGAAGCTAGAGAGATCCAATGAGGTCAGCGAGCTACATTCGCGGAACATCGATTCCATATTGGTCACCTCAGAGGTGTTCAGATTGGTCAGTCCCTCGATGGCGGGCACCTTGGTAGACTTATAGAACCACCGATAGCATGATGTGGGACGTACTCTGGCAAAGTTATCGTCCACCACAATCTTCTCCACCTCAGTGTTGTGTGATACCCAACCAGGAGCATTGGCCTCAGTGTTGAGATCATATACCTCGTCATCATCACTCGCTTCGGCAGCAAAGCGGCCCTTGCTATAGAAGGCTAGCGTCTTGGTTGTGGCATTATAGTCGGCATATCCCATGTAGGTGAAGTAACCACCATTATTATAATTGGCCTTCTCCTTCCCTATGTCGCTCTTGCTAAAGCTGGGCAGAGCCCCACAGTTATAGAACATATTGGCATCATCGCTCACGTTGTCCACGGTGTAGGTGTGGCTCACAAGGACACCACTGAGCGCTGTACAACCTGCAAACATATAGCTCATATCCGTCACCCCGGAGGTGTTCAGACCGGATATGTCAAGCTTATCCAAAGAGCTACATTGGGTGAACATCTGCTTGGTAGAGGTAAGCTTGCTCGTGGTCTCAAAGTCGCTGAGATCTAGCTCCGTCAATGACGTACAGCCCGAGAAGAGCTCATTGGCGCTCTCAAGGCTGGTTCCGGTAAACTGATCGGAGAACAGAACGCTACTGAGCTTGCTATCGTTAGCAAACATCGAGGCCATCGTCGTCACCTTTGAGGTGGCAAAGTCCCTAAGATCAAGCACGGACAGCGAGGAACATGCGTAGAACATACCACTCATATTGGTCACCTTTTCGGTGTTGAGATATTCGAGGCCGGTGATGTCGGTAAGGTACTTACAATTGTAGAACCATCGATAGCACGTTGTGGGGTGTGCCTGAGAGAAGCTCTCTTCGAAGACTACTCGCTCGATATAGGTGTTCTGTTCGAGCCAACCGGGAGTATCCTCGTCTGCATTGAGGGCATACTCTGTGCCTATATCGCTACGGCTGTTCTCGTCACAACAGAAGGTGAGCGTCCGCGTAGAGCTGTCGTAGACAGCCTTGGCTATAAAGTTCTTACTATAAACGTATCCATCTGGATAAATCTTGGTTTTCGTTCTGTCCGTGGCATTGCTATCAAAACCTGGCAAGGATGTACAGCCATCAAACATCTTATCACCTATACACTTATAACCGAATGGAAAATCATCGCTTACATAGATCGTACTCAGAGCACTACAGTTCATAAACATTTGGTTGGCAAACGTCAGACCGGATGTGTTCATGCCCGTTAGATCAAGGTGCTTCAGCGAGGTGCAATCTTGAAACATACTCTGAGCAAAGCGGAACTTGTTCGTGGTCTTAAACGCTCTGAGATCTAAATCGGTCAAGGACGTACAGCCTGCGAAGAGCCATTTCGCATCCTCGAGGTTGATTCCGGTAAACTGATCAGAAAACTTAAGCTCTGTCAGCGACGAACAATTTTGGAACATACCATACATCGTGGTCACCTCTGAGGTATTGAGATATTGGAGACCTTCGATGGAAGCGAGATTGGTGAAACCATTAAACCACTTATAGCACGACGTGGGACGTGCCTCTTCAAAGCTCGCATCAAAGGCTACCTTCACGATGTCGGCTTTGTGATTGAGCCAAGAGGGATCCCAGTCAGTGTTGAGACCATACGTCTCCACATCTGTGGCATAGCTCTTGTTCTCATCATAGTGGAACGTGAGAGTCTGGGTAGACTCTTCATAGCCCACCCAAGCTTCCTTCTCTGCCCACATCATTGAGGGCATGAGGAGCATACACACCATCATGAAGATGGCTTTTGTGTAAAAATGAATTGCTTTTGACATATTGATATATTTACCTTGTAGGGCGCCAAGCACCCATTAATCATCTATCCGTTTCATCTGTCGTGTATCTAAAAGGTAGGAAGCGCTTGCTTCCAAACTCCTCTGTGCATAGATCTATTCACAATGCGCAACCTTTGGCGATAAGCAAAGGTAAGTATTTCTGACGGAATAAGTTGCGGTTTTAGTGTTTTTTTTTGGGGGGGACAATCGGTACAGCCTTTCTAATAAAGAAATCGCAGATACCTCCCCACCCTACCGGTGAGATTGTATCTGCGATTCTTTTATTCTTAGCTGCGCCTATATATATAATAAGGTGGGGTTGATAGGCCTATTATGTCTATTAGGCGAAGCAAGACTAAAGCCCCTGTGGGGCCTGTGACCCTTTGATAACGACCTTGCGGCTCACGCCACCCTTGCGGATGATCATCACGCCACTCTTAGGTGCGGTGAGGCGTCGACCTTGGAGGTCATATAGCTCTGCGCCTTCGAGGAAGGCTGATGGGTCTGTAGCCTCGATGCTGTCGATACCATCCGTCTCACCAAGGTCTATGCTGATGCTATTGGGTTTGGCCTCGGTAGAGGTGAGCGTGAGCGATGCGCGGTAAGGTGCTACGTAGACGTTCTTCACTGCGCTATTGTTCTCCTTGAGCCATGCTGCGTTCCAGAAGTGGTCGTTGGCGATGATATAATCCTCATCCGCTACCTCGGTTTGGGCGAACGTGCCCTTAAGTTCGGTGAGCTGCTTAGCATCGGCTACGGCTGCTGCACCTGTGGCAGTGACGCTGAGTTCATTACCCTCGCTGACATAAGCCAAGACGGGCGTACCGGCTTCGATGGTACCGGTGAGAGCTGTGACAGCGATGTTGTCATTGGTATAGCTCCCCACGCTATAGAAGCGGGCGGTGCTATTGTCGGCACTGAAGGCAAAGGGTAGACAGAGCGTAGCCCAGTGGTTAGAGACGCTGCGGGTGTAAGAAGCGCTGTTATCAGTGTCGAAGGTGAAGGCACACGGAGCGCTATACGGCTCGCCATCGGTGAAGGCCACATCCGTGTAGCACGTCGGGCTATTGTAGCCATCCACGTTGTATTGCTTGTCACCCACTGACATCTTTCGGCGGAGGGTGAGGTAGCCACCTTCAGATTCTTTATAATGGGCATTCTTCTTACCTGTGCTATAGAATCTATAATTGGGGAGTGCATAACATGTGTTAAACATATAGTCAGATTTTTCTACTTGATTCACCGCAAAGAGATCGCTCACATAGATATGAGTGAGCGCTTGGTCATAAATGAACATCCCAGCCATATTGGTCACCTTCCGGGTATCGAAGGAGCTCAGATCTAGCTCGGTCAGCTTACTACACAGATTGAACATATAGGACATATCGTCCACCTTGGCGGTATTGAACGAAGTAACATCTAGTGCCGTCAGCGACTCACATTCAGAGAACATCCAGGCCATCGTGGTGACACGCTCGGTGTTGAAATGACTCACATCCAGTGAGGTCAGCGAGCTACACAGATTGAACATATAGGACATATCGTCCACCTTGGCGGTATTGAACGAAGTAACATCTAGTGCCGTCAGCGACTCACATTCAGAGAACATCCAGGCCATCGTGGTGACACGCTCGGTGTTGAAATGACTCACATCCAGTGAGGTCAGCGAGCTACACAGATTGAACATATAGGACATATCGTCCACCTTGGCGGTATTGAACGAAGTAACATCTAGTGCCGTCAGCGACTCACATTCAGAGAACATCCAGGCCATCGTGGTGACACGCTCGGTGTTGAAATGACTCACATCCAGTGAGGTCAGCGAGCTACACTGATTGAACATTTGGCTCATATCGTTGACCGAGTCGGTGCAGAGATATTCCATTCCCTGAATCTCGGTGAGGTACATCATCTGAGAGAACCACTTGGTGCAGCGCTCGGGGCGCGCCTTGGCAAAGTTGCTTAGGAACACCACATGTTCTACATAATATTTGTCTGCCCATCCAGGGTCAGCACCCTCTTCAGGCAGATCATACTTGGCATCAGCCGTGACAAGGTCTTTCCTTGCATCATAGTGGAAGGTGAGCGTCTTAGCGGATTCTTGATATTCCACCCAAGGCTGACGTGAGAGATAGGTCAGATATTCATGTGCTTTGGTCTTGTCGGTGTGCTCGTTGTCAAAGGGGGGTAGACCTATACAAGCCCAGAACATATTATCGGAACTGGTCACCTGGTCTACGACAAAGAGCTCTGACACATAGATCACCGTGAGATCCATACAACGGGTGAACATCCCACTCATATCGGTCACCTTGTGCGTATCGAAGGCGGTAAGGTCCAGCGTGGCTATATGCTCACAATAGCCGAACATCTCGCTCATATCTGTGACCGAGTCAGTGCAGAGATACTCCATCCCCTGGATATCGGTGAGACCATCCATCTCATAGAACCACTTAGCCAAGCGCTGGGGACGCACATCCTTGAAGCTCTCGCTGAAGACCACCTTCGTGATTTCACCCTTGTGTTCCAACCAGTCAGGGTCAGCGCCCGATGCGGGCAGGTCATATGTCTGATTACTGCAGATGTTTCGATTCACATCATAATGGAACGTCAGCGTGCCATCAGCGTATTCGACCCAAGGCTGCAACGAGAGATAGGTCAGATAGTCAGAGGCTTTCTCTTTATCGGTGTAATATGATTTATAGCTTGGCAGACTGACACAGTCTCTAAACATTCGCTCCGACGCTGTCACCTGATCGGTTACGAAGCTGAATGACACCTTGATCAGAGAGAGATTGCTATCACCATCAAACATCTCCGTCATATTGGTCACCTTCTGTGTGTCGAAGGAGGTCAGATCCAACGTGGTAAGTGACGAACAAAAGCTGAACATCTTAGACATATCGTCTACGTTCTGTGTGTTGAACGCCGAGAGATCAATCTGAGTCAGCTGATCGCAGTCGGCAAACATTCCTGTCATCGTGGTGACATGCTCGGTGTTGAAGCTATGGAGATCTAGCTCGGTCAGCGATTCACAACCATTGAACATGTTGCTCATATCATTGACCTCTGAGCTGTTCAGATAGTCAAGGTGCGAGATCGTGGCAAGATATGTCATCTGATAGAACCACTTGGTACAGCGCTCGGGACGCGCATCCTTAAAGTCCTCACTGAAGACCACTTCTGTGATACTACTCTTGTGTACCAACCAGTCAGGATCTTCGCCCGATGCGGGCAGACTATATGTCTGATTGCTACAGCTGGCTTGGTTCTCGTCATAATGGAACGTCAGTGTGCCATCAGCGTATTCTACCCACGTCTCCTTATCTGCCCACATCATCGAGGGCATAAGAAGCATCAGGGCCATAAGGAGGATAGCTCTGATGTGAATGTTAATCGATTGGTTCATCTTGTTACTTGTTATTTTTTACCTATAAAGCTGTTCTAGCTTAATCTACCTTATTATATATAATATCTTATGCAAAGAGATTGCAAACGAGCGGAAAGGAAGCTCGCTTCTGCTTTCCCGAGTGCAGCTATATCTTATGCAAAGAGATTGCAAAGGTAAGCAATTCTGACTGAATAAGTTGCACCGAGCGTTTTTTTTGGGGGGGGAGATAAGCAATAGGATAATTGTTGTACCTTTGCATCATCTTCACTTTATTAGGCCTATAACATAAGGCGCAGCGAGACTAAACGGCCTGTGGCCGCGCAGCGAGACAAAAGCCTCTGTGAGGCCGCAGCGAGACTAAACGGCCTGTGGCCGCGCAGCAAGACTAAACGGCCTGTGGTCGCCCCTGTGGCCGCCCCTGTGGGGCATTTGGAACTCACATTTCACACTTGTTAATCTAGCGTGGCAAGACGTTAAAAGCACTGCGATTACTGTAAAGGAATGTTAACGAAAGGACTAAAAGGCTGAAAATCAATAATATTTTCGTACCTTTGCAGCGCAAACGGAAACTCAGGCACGCATATAACTCTTATCTCACATAAGACGTGCCGCGCTTTCAGCACCCCGATTACCGGTAGGTAATGTGAAAGCAAGTTTCATAAAACCATTTATGATGAGATATTCAACAACACATTCGACAAAGAGAATCATTACAGCAATCATCACTTTGCTCCTCACCCTTCCACTAACATCACACGCCACCACCAACACAGATGGATTTGACTGGGAACCCGTCATCAAAGCCATCGCACACATCGAAAGCCGCGGCAACGCTTCAGCACGCAACGGCAGCTACGTAGGTCTGCTACAGATATCACCCATCCTCGTGACCGAGTGTAACAACATCCTCAAGAGCCAAGGCAGCTCAAAGCGCTACACCCTCGCTGACCGCACCAACGCGCAGAAGTCAAAAGAGATGTTTGTCATCATTCAGAAACACCACAACCCCACCAACAACATCGAACGAGCCATACGCCTATGGAAAGGCGGCATCGCATATAGCATCAAAAAGACACAAAGCTATTTCAATCGTGTCATGCAGCTCCTCTAAGCGCGGCCACAGGGGTCACAGACCCCTTTAGTCTTGGCCCCACAGAGGCTTTAGTCTCGCTTCGCCTAATAGCCACCCCCCCTTTTACTCTCGCTGCGCCGCAATAGGCATGTCATAAAGGCGCCGCAATATCGCTGAAGGAGCAGTACAAGAAATAAAAATAAATTGATTTCTGTGGAAGAATAAATTATTTCTTCCGAGAAATCAATTTATTTTTTTATATCCATCCATTCCTTTCACACGCTCAGACGCTCCCTTCCACACGCTCCTTCCATCCCTTTTGCTTCCTTATATCATCCCTCACGCAGCCTTATATCATCCCTCATACTGCCCCTTGAGCGTCCTTATCACGTTCACTTCTCATCCATTCGCCACGCCTTCGCACATCAGCAAAAAGCTGAAAATGCAAGAAAATAACACATTTCTTTGCATAAAAGAATAAAAATAGAAAAACATTTGTATCTTTGTAAATCCTAAGCAACAGATAATAACCTAACAATCACCACACCCCGAACAGAAAAACTAACCTACACACACAACAGCATGAGAGAACTAAAAATCGGATCAAACGCCATCACCGACCGCGACTCAGAAGGGCTGAGCAAGTATCTCACCGACATCGCACGCCGCCAGCTGCTCACAGCAGATGAGGAGGTGGCCCTGGCACGCGCCATACAGAAAGGCGGACGCGAGGGACAACGCGCACAGGACCGGCTCATCGAGGGCAACCTACGCTTCGTGGTCTCCGTGGCCAAGCAATATCAAGGATCGCTGCTCTCACTGGGCGACCTGATCAGCGAGGGCAACATCGGGCTCATCAAGGCTGCGCAACACTATGACGAGACACGCGGATTCAAGTTTATCTCCTACGCCGTATGGTGGATCCGACAGTCGATCATCGAAGCCATAGGCCTCAAAAGCAAAGCCGTGCGCATACCGCTCAACGCCAACGCCACCGCGCTGAAGATCACCAAGGTGGTCAACCAGTATATGCAGGACGAGGGACGCATGCCCTCCGTGGACGAGCTCGCCGAACAGATACACGTAGAGACCGAGATCATCAAGCGCGGACTGAGAGCCATGAAGTTTACCGTATCCCTAGACACACCTCTCTCCTCTGACAGCGAGACCTCCGTGGGGGACCTCCTCACCAGCGACTCTGAGTATCAGCCCGACACCGCCATTGACCGCATATCCCTCAAAACCGAGATCGACCAAGCTCTCAACCTATGCCTCACACCCAAGCAGATCAATGTCCTCAAGCAAAGCTTCGGCATCGACTGCGAAGAGAAGTCGCTCGACGAGATAGGACACGACATGAACCTCAGCCGTGAACGAGTGAGACAGATACGCGAACGAGCTATACGCATCGTCCGATCACACTCGGTCAATCTGCTACGCAAATATATCGGCTAGGGGTCGCAGACCCCTTTAGTCTTGCTGCGCGGCCATAGGGGTCACAGACCCTTTTGCCCCTGCTGCGCCGCGCATAATAGGCATAATATGCATAATAGGCCTATGATATTAGGCGCAGCACGGCCACAGGCCGTTTAGTTTCGCTGCGCGGCATAATATGCATCATAGGCCTATGATATTAGGCGAAGCAAGACTAAAAAAAGAAAAAAAAGCATTACCTTTGCACGCATAAAGACATCGTGTAGCCCTGTAGTAGACGGGACGCGGCGTCATAACTAAATATAACCTAGATGAAAGTATTAAAGTTTGGCGGTACCTCAGTGGGTACCGTAGAGAGCATTCGTAGCGTGAAGCAGATAGTGGAGAAGGCTGCACGCAAGAGCAGAATCGTAGTAGTGGTAAGCGCACTGGGCGGAGTGACCGACCAGCTCCTCCGCACAGCCGACCTGGCACGTGACGGCAACGAAGCATGGCGCAACGAATATGACGACATGGTGAGCCGACACCACACCATGATAGACACCCTCATCAGCGACACCACCGACCGAGAACGCCTCTTCAGCGAGGTGGACAACCTCCTATCCGAGCTACAAAGCATCTTCTACGGCGTGTACCTCATACGTGACCTCTCCCGTAAGACACGCGACGGCATCGTCAGCTACGGCGAACGACTATCCTCACGCATCGCAGCCACCCTCATCCGAGGCTCACGATGGATAGACGCACGCACCTTTATCCATACACATGACGTAGCCGGAAAGCACACCCTAGACACACCTGCCACACACCGCGACCTGGCACAAGCCTTCCAGCAAAGCACACGCATCACCCTCGTGCCCGGATTCATCGCCAGCGACAGCACCACCGGCGAGACCACCAACCTAGGACGAGGCGGAAGCGACTACACCGCCGCCATCATCGCAGCAGAGCTACAAGCCGAGGTGCTAGAGATATGGACCGACGTGGACGGATTCATGACCGCTGACCCACGCGTCATAGAGAGAGCCTACACCATAGACGAGCTCAGCTACATCGAAGCCATGGAGCTATGCAACTTTGGCGCAAAGGTCATCTACCCGCCCACCATCTACCCCGTATGCGTCAAGCGCATACCCATACGCGTCAAGAACACGTTCAATCCCGCTGCGCCTGGGACCATCATCAAGGATCATATCGCACCTGACAATAAACCCATCAAGGGTATATCAAGCATCAAAGGCACCACGCTGATCAACGTCTCCGGACTGTCCATGGTGGGTGTCATCGGTGTGAACAAGCGCATCTTCAGTTCCTTGGCACGCGAGGGCGTCAGCGTGTTCCTCGTCTCACAAGCATCCAGCGAGAACAGTTCGTCCATCGGTGTACGCGATCAGGACGCAGAGCGAGCCATAGAGGTGCTCAACGCCGAGTTTGCTGACGAGATAGCATCAGGCGCCATGTTCCCCATGCACGCCGAAGCAGGCCTAGCCACCATCGCCGTCGTGGGCGAGAACATGAAGCACACACCCGGCATCGCCGGAAAGCTCTTTGGCACACTGGGCCGAAGCGGTATCAGCGTCATCGCCTGCGCACAAGGTGGATCAGAGACCAACATCTCCTTCGTCGTAGAAAGCCGATGGCTACGCAAGGCACTCAACGTCATACACGATAGCTTCTTCCTATCCGAATATAAAGAGCTCAACCTCTTCATCTGCGGCGTAGGAACCGTAGGCGGCAAACTCATCGAGCAGATTGCAGCACAGGCTGACGAGCTCAAGCGGCGTTCCCGTCTGAAGATCAACGTCGTGGGCATCGCCTCCTCACGTCACGCCATCTACCGACGCGAGGGCATCGACCTCACCACATGGCGCACCGAGCTAGATGCCTCACCCGAGAGCAACGCACAGAGTCTGAAGGAGCACATCATCGGGATGAACATCTTCAACGCCGTCTTTGCCGACTGCACCGCATCGCCCGACATCGCAGCCATCTATCTGCCTCTGCTGCAGCACAATATCAGTGTGGTGGCTGCCAATAAGATTGCTGCCAGCGGACCTTACGATCATTATCTTCAGCTCAAGCGCACCGCCCTGGCACGTGGCGTGAAGTATCTCTTTGAGACCAACGTGGGTGCCGGACTGCCCATCATCGGAACGATGAACGACCTGCGCAACTCCGGCGACACCATCCTACATATCGAAGCCGTACTCAGCGGTACGGTCAACTTCATCTTTGACACCCTCTCTGCCTCCGTGCCCTTCTCACGCGCCGTGCAGCTGGCCAAGGAGCGCGGCTTCTCCGAGCCCGACCCTCGCATCGACCTCTCCGGTCACGACGTGGTGCGCAAGCTGGTCATCCTAGCCCGTGAAGCTGGCTATGAGGTGGAACAGGATCAGGTGGAGCTCACACCCTTTGTGCCCGAAGAGATGTTCCGTGGCACGCTGGACGATTTCTGGCGCGATCTGCCTACGCTAGACGACGGATTCGAACGCCGACGCCGCGCACTCGAAGCCGAAGGCAAGCGCCTACGCTTCGTGGCCGAGATGGATCACCAGCGGCTCAAGCTCTCCCTCAAGGCCGTGGATCGTCAGCACCCCTTCTACAACCTCGAAGGAAGCAACAACATCGTCACCCTCACCACCGAGCGCTATCGCGAATACCCCATGCTCATACAGGGATATGGCGCCGGAGCAAGCGTCACCGCAGCAGGCGTCTTTGCCAACGTGATGAGCGTGATGAACATCTAGAATCAACGTTTTTCTTTTCATTAACCATGCGTGAACCCACGCCCCCTTAGTCTGACGATGCGTGGAAGCTTACAGACCCGCGCTCCTTCAGTTCTGACAATGCTTAGAATCTTTTAGCACCACGCCTCCATCTGTTCACGCCCAACCTCTTGCGCCTATGAAGCATCTCATCATTCTAGGTGACGGCATGGCCGATCACCCCATCGCAGCGCTCGGAGGACGCACACCACTCGAAGCCGCACACACACCAGCCATGGACGACCTAGCACGGCAGGGCATCAACGGCCGACTGCAAACCATCCCGCACGGCTTCCACCCTGGTAGCGAGGTGGCCAACACCGCCATCCTCGGCTATGACCTACGCCGCGTCTACGAAGGACGAGGACCACTCGAAGCCGCCAGCATAGGCTATCAGATGCAGCCCGGCGACCTCGCCCTGCGTTGTAACATCATCTCCACACAGCACGGACGCATCCTCAATCATCACGGCGGACACCTCACCACAGAAGAGGGACAGGATCTCATCCGCTTTATCAACAAGCAGATGGGCTTCGGCGCCATACAGCTCATACCCGGCATACAGTATCGACACCTACTCATCGTCCACGGCGGTAGCAAGCACATCATCACCGCACCACCCCACGATCACCCCGGTGAACCCGTGGCGCAGCTCTTGCCTCACGCTGATCCTGCCTATCGCGGCACCACCGAGCCCGGACGCATGAGCCCCGAGGACACCGCCGCCCTGCTCACGCAGCTCATCAAGCGGTCAGAGAGCTATCTGCTATGCAACGAGTGGAATCGGTCTCGACCCACACCCGCCTCCTGTCTATGGCCCTGGGGAGGTGGCTATCGACCACAGATGCAGACCTTGGAGGAGCGCTACCCACAGGTAAAGAGTGCGGCAGTGATCTCAGCGGTGGATCTCATCCGTGGCATCGGCCGCTATGCCGGCATGGAGGTCATCCACGTGGAGGGCGCTACGGGATTGGCGGATACCAACTATGAGGGCAAAGCGCAAGCCGCACTGGAGGCGCTGGAGCATCACGACTTTGTCTATCTGCACATCGAGGCAAGCGATGAAGCCGGACACGATGGCGACCTACCGCTCAAGATGCGCACCATCGAGAACCTCGACCGACGCATCGTCAGCCCCATCATCTCTTATATAAAGGAGCATCAGATGCCGGTCTGCGTGGCGCTGTTGCCCGATCATCCCACACCCGTGGAGCTCCGCACACACGTAGCCGAGCCGGTGCCGGTGACGATATGGTATCCCGGTTGTCAGCCCGACGACGTGGAGCGCTACGATGAGCAGTCGGCCGTCAACGGCAGATTGCAGATGATGTATCTACAAGAGTTTATGCAGACGTTCATGAACATATAAACCAAAAAAATAAGGCAGACCTCCAAAAGGAGATCTGCCCTATCGTTTCCATCCTAACACGTAACACTATGACCACACCCATCCATTATTATTCCACCCTACACCGCTCACCCATCGCCACCACAGCCGAAGCCATCGACCGTGGTTTGGCCCCCGACGGATCACTCTACATGCCCCAACGCATCGATCCATTGCCCAAAGAGTTCTTCCAAGACATCCATCTGATGTCCTTCCACGAGATAGCATGCACCGTGGCGCATCAGCTCTTCCCCACCACGTTGCCCGAAGAGGAGCTACATGAGGTGGTCACCTCTACCCTAGCCTTCCCCATTCCGCTACAGCCCGTGAGCCCCGGCATCTTCGCCCTAGAGCTCTACCACGGCCCCACGCTGGCTTTCAAGGACGTAGGCGCACGCTTCATGGCTCGTATGATCAGCGCCATCAGTAGGCACAGCACCTCCGACACAGCCTCCCGACCCAAGAACGTCCTCGTGGCAACAAGCGGTGACACGGGCTCAGCCGTAGCCAATGGCTTCCTCGATGTGCCCGGCGTACACGTCTTTGTGCTCTATCCCAAGGGAAAGGTCAGCCCCAGACAGGAAAGTCAGTTTGCCACCCTCGGCCACAACATCACCGCCATCGAGGTCAGCGGCACCTTTGACGACTGTCAGCGACTGGTCAAGACCGCCTTTGCCGACACGGAGCTACGACGCGACCACATCCTCACCTCGGCCAACTCGATCAACATCGCACGTCTCCTGCCGCAGTCGTTCTATTACTTCTGGGCGTATGCGCAGTGGCGTCAGCAGCTACAAGAGCCTCGCCGCCTAGTCATCGCCGTACCTAGTGGCAACTTTGGCAACCTCACCGCCGGTCTCATCGCACAGCGCATGGGGCTGCCCGTAGATGGATTCATCGCCGCCAACAATCGCAACGACATCTTCACACAGTATCTCGCCACGGGCCAATATCACCCTCGGGAGAGCGTGGAGACCATCGCCAACGCCATGGATGTGGGTGCGCCAAGCAACTTCGACCGCATTCAGGACCTCTTCCACGCTGACCTCACACGCATCCGCCGCCACATCACCGCCCACGCCTACACCGATGACGAGATTCGCACGGCCATCCGCCGCTGCTACGACAACCATCAGTACACCCTCGACCCACACGGCGCCTGCGCTTGGGCTGCCCTCAACGACACCATCGACCCACACACCACCGACGGCATCTTCCTCGAGACCGCACACCCAGCTAAGTTCAAGGATACCGTGGACGCCATCCTACCCACACCCGTCGACGTGCCGCCACGCCTCGAAGCCTTCTCCCAGCGCACCAAGCACACCCTCCCATCCGACGCCAGCTACGATACCTTCCGTCAACTCATCCTCCCACACCTCCTCTAAACGGGGGGTCACAGGGGCTTTAGTCTCGGGGTCACAGGCCCTTTATATATTATAGCCCTAATGGGCATAATATGCATAATAGGCCTATAATGCCTAATAGGTGACCCCGCAGCAAGACAGAAGGGTCCGTGACCCCCAAAAAAAGTAAGGGGGAAATACGATTATATCAAGAAAAAGACTTATCTTTGCAACTGATGAAACGCATCTAACAGCAAGAAGCTATGAACATACAGACCTTTACTGACCTTGAACAAGCCGTCCGCCAGCGCATCGCAGCCGGCCAAGCCAAGCCCACCCTTGCCGTGGTATGGCCCGAAGACGACAACACCCTGCAAGCTGTGGCCCTCATCCTCCAGTCAGGAGTAGCCACCCCCATCCTCGTTGGAGCTACCGAGCAAGCCTCCCATCACCCAGCCCTTGAGCCCTATCACGACCAGATACAATGGGTAGAGGCTGCCGACAAAGACCAAGCTGCCCACACCGCCATCGACATGGCACGTCAAGGCACTGCCACAGCCATCATGAAAGGACTGATCAATACTGACGAGCTCCTACGCGCCGTGCTCAACAAGCAGACCGGCATCTTGCCACGCGGAGCCGTCCTGACGCACATCTCAGCCTGTCAGCCACAGCTCCTAGGCCGACTGTTGCTCTTCACCGACGTCGCCGTCATCCCTTATCCCACCCCACAGCAACGCATACAGCAGATAGGCTACCTCGTGGATATGCTCCATAAGATGGGCGTCAGTCAGCCACGCATAGCCCTGATCCACTGCTCCGAGCACGTCAACGAGCGCCACTTCCCTTTCACCGCCCACTATGCCGAGCTCAGAACCAACACCCCCGACCTCGTCATCGACGGACCGCTTGACCTGCGCTGTGCCCTCTCTGCCGACGCCCTCAAAGCCAAGCACCTCACCTCACCCCTCGAAGGCAAGACCCACGCACTGGTGTTCCCCGACATCGAAGCCGGAAACGTGTTCTATAAGACCATCACCACCCTCGCACCATGCCCCACAGCAGCCGTGCTACAAGGCGCAGCCGTACCCGTGGTGGTACCATCAAGAGGCGACAGCCCCGAGGCCAAATACCTCAGTTGTCTGCTCGCCATCCTCTAAGACAAAGAGTATAGGCATCAACAAGAACACATCATCAGACACACCATGTACAAGATACTATCCATCAACCCCGGCTCTACGAGCACCAAGATAGCCATCGCTGAAGACGATCAGATCACCCATGCAGCTAACATCGCCCATTCGCGCGAGGAGCTGAAGGTGTTCAAGCGCATCTCAGACCAGTTCGAGTTTCGTAAGAACCTCGTGGTCGACTATCTCAAGCAGCACGACATACCCCTACAGTTTGACGCCGTCATCGGTCGCGGCGGTCTGAGCCGACCCGTCAAGAGCGGCGTCTATCGTGTCAACCCACAGATGGTAGACGATCAGCGTAGCGCCATACACCAGCACGCCTGTGACTTGGGTTGCATCATCGCCTACGAGATAGCCGAAGAGATCGGTTGCCCATCATTCACAGCTGACCCCGGCGTGGTGGATGAGCTCGCACCCGAAGCCAAGATATCCGGTTCGCCCCTCATGCCACGCTACTGCATCTGGCACGCACTCAACCAGAAAGCCATCGCCCGACGCTACGCACACAGCATCGGCAAGCAATATGAGAAGCTCGACCTCATCATCTGCCACCTAGGCGGAGGCATCAGCATCGCCGCCCACCACAACGGCCAAGCCATTGATGCTAACAACGCCCTCGATGGCGAAGGACCTTTCTCACCCGAACGCGCCGGCACGCTCCCTGCAGCTGACCTCATCCGCCTATGCTACTCGGGCCGTTTCTCACAGGATCAGCTCCTCAAGCGCGTAGCTGGCGAAGCCGGACTCATCGCCCACCTCGGCACCAACGATATGAAAGAGATCATCCGATGGATCAGAGGAGGCGACAAGCACGCCGAGCTCATCGTGGACGCAATGATATGGCACGTGGCTAAGAACATCGTAGCCGAGGCTGCCGTGCTCTTCGGACACGTGGACGCCATCATCCTCACGGGTGGTATGGCACACAACGACTATATCATCTCAAGGCTCAAGAAGCGTATCGAGTTTCTCGCACCCGTGGTGCTCTACCCCGGACAGGACGAGATGCAAGCCCTCACGGAGAACGCTCTCGCCGTGCTCAGAGGCGAACGCAAAGCATACGACTACTAATATCCCCAAAGAGATACACCCCATTTTTAGTGTTTTATTAACTTATTTATTAACGCTACTTTCACACTCGACGGAGCTCTTCATACCACAAGAGCCCCGTCGTTTCGTTTATTGGGTAGCAGACCCTTTAACCCAAATCGGTCATTAGAAAATGACAAGAAGTTTTTTCTAATGACCGATTTGGATTTATTTTCCCTCAGAAAGCAATTTGTTTTTATTTCTCGTCGTTGTGCTTCAGCGCTCTTGCGGCGCCTTTACGCCATGCCAATACCTGTGGCCGCGCAGGCCTCACAGAGGCTTTAGTCTCGCGGTCACGGACCGTCTAGTCTTGCTGCGCGGTCACAGACCGTATTATCTTACGACGACCTTGCGGCTCACGCCACCCTTGCGGACGATCATCATGCCACTATTAGGAGCTGAGAGGCGACGACCTTGGAGGTCATAGATCTCTGCGCCATCAAGGAGACTTTCTAGGCTTGTGACGCTACTGATACCCGTGGTCTCGCCCTCGCCTATGCTGATGCTGTTAGGCTTAGCAGAGGTAGATAGGTTAGTGAGCTTGAGGGATGCACGGTAAGGTGCTACGTAGACGTGCTGGGCAGAAGAGCCTTCTGTGCTCTTGAGCCAGCCGGCGTTCCAAAAGTGGTCATTGGCGATGATGTAATCGTCATCCTTTACTTCGGTCTGTGCGAACACACCCTGGAGCTCAGATAGCTGCATAGCCTCTGCTACGGCTGCAGCACCTGCGGCAGTGACAGATAGCTCGCCATCGGCGATGTAAGCCAAGACGGGTGTGCCAGCTGCGATAGGTCCAGTGAGAGCAGTGACGGCGATGTTGCCATCGGCATAGCTCTTCACGCTATAGAAGCGGGCGGTGCTATTGTCGGCACTGAAGGCGAATGGCAGGCAGAGCGTAGCCCAGTGGTTAGAGGTGGTGCGGGTGTAAGATGCGGTCTTATCTGACGAGAAGGTGAAATCGCACGGAGCGCTATATTCCGAGCCATCGGTGAAGGTGACGTCGGTGTAACACGTCGGGCTATCGTAGCCATCCACATTGTATCGGGCTTCACCCACGGTGAAGTGGCGGCGGAGGGTGAGGTAGCCACCTGCTTTATAATGAGCTTTGCCCTTGTCTACCTGAGCGGCTGTGAAGCCGGGCAGCGTAGTACATTGCTTGAACATATCAACGCCGTCGTTGACCTTGTCAGTGACAAACTGTTCAGAGACATAGATATTCTCTAGCTTGCATCCTTCTTCGCTCATTTCAAACATGTAGGACATATCGGTGACCTTTGCAGTGTTAAAGGCGGTAAGGTCCACCTCTGTTAGCTTGTCACATTGATAGAACATTCCGGACAGGTTACGCACGTTCTCTGTATTGAAGGACGAGAGGTCTACATCGGTTATATTGCTACATGCGTAGAACATGTTAGACATATCGTATACGTTCTTCGTGTTAAAGGTGGTAAGGTCTAGCTTCTTCAGATTGGTGCATCCACCGAACATGTAATACATATCGTTTACCTTCTCGGTATTGAAGGACGATAGGTCTAGCTCGGTCAGCGACTCACATTCACACAACATACTGGTCATATAGATGACATTCTGGGTGTTGAAGTGGCTCAAGTCGAGCTCGGTCAGTGACTCACAGGTACTGAACATGTTGGACATATCGTCTACCTTCTGTGTGTTGAAAGAAGAGATATCGAGCTTCTTGAGCGCTTTACATTCTTCAAACATACTGTTCATCGTGGTGACGCGCTCGGTATTGAAGCTACGCAGATCTAGCGAGGTCAATGCCTTACATCCGTAGAACATCTCACTCATATCGTTGACCGAGTCGGTGCAGAGATATTCTAGGCCTTGGATGTCGGTAAGGTCTTTCATCTCATAGAACCACTGATGACAACGTTCGGGGCGTGCATTGGCAAATCCGCTTAGGAACACCACATGCTTAATGTCACCCTCTAACCATCCGGGGTCTTCACCTGCTGCGGGCAGATCATACTTGCCGGTGGCTGTGACAAGGTCTTTTCTTGCATCACAGTGGAACGTCAGTGTGTTGGTGGCCTCTTGGTATTCCACCCAGGACTGATCTGAGATAAACGTCATATACACCTTGACCTTGGTGGTGTCAGTGTATTGTGCATCGAAGCTTGGCAGAAGGGTGCAACCAGTGAACATGTTCCCTGAGCGTTTTACCTGACTGGTTACAAATCGTTTGGATGCATATATATGGGTGAGCGCTTTCCCGTCACAGAACATGAATCTCATATCGGTCACCTTCTGGGTATCGAAGGTGGTCAGATCCAGCGTGGTGAGCTTCATACAATTGCGGAACATGGCGTACATGGTC
>CAVHUZ010000042.1:0-21601 GCA_963639545.1 Bacteroidaceae bacterium | reverse complement strand
ACGTAAGAGTTAAGGTCAACAACAACACCAAAACACTAATACATCTTTTCATGATTGTCATCATTATTTGTTATAAGCGTATTCTTAATATTTTACGCACTGTTAAAACTTCTATTACTAACAGATGGTTCTTTGTTTGATTAGCAACATCTATATCAATGCTTGAGAGAAGCCAAAATGCTATCAAGCGTTGCCTCGTCTTGCACAAGAACTTCACGTGGTTTACTTCCACGTGCTTCGCCCACAATACCGGCTTTCTCGAGCTGATCCATCAAGCGACCTGCTTTGTTATACCCGATGGCAAAGTCGCGTTGCAAGCGTGATGTAGAGCCAATCTGATTGACCACAACAGCACGAGCCACCTGCCCAAACAATGGGTCTAGATTTTGCAAGTCCACATCACCACCACCAGGTGTGCCATCATCGGTCAGAGGCTCAGGGATCTCTAAAGGAGCGACAGGTCCTATCTGCTCAGCAATAAACTTATTAATACGTTCCACCTCAGGTGTATCAACAAAGGCACATTGCACACGAACAGGTTCACCTCCGTTGAGGAAGAGCATATCACCCTTTCCTATCAAGCGTTGAGCACCAGGACGGTCTAAGATGGTACGTGAGTCAATCATTGCACCGACACGGAAGGCAATACGGCCTGGGAAGTTGGCTTTGATGTTACCCGTAATGATCGTTGTGGTGGGACGTTGTGTAGCAATAATCATATGTATACCGATGGCACGTGCCAACTGAGCAATACGAGTGATTGGCATTTCAATCTCTTTGCCGCTAGAGAGCATCAAGTCACCAAACTCATCAATGATCACCACGATATATGGCATAAACTCATGACCATCTTCGGGGTTCAATTGATGATTGAGGAACTTCTTATTGTATTCCTTGATATTGCGTGCACCTGCTTGCTTCAGCATATCATAACGCTGATCCATCAAGACGCAGAGTCCTCTCAAGGTTTTCACCACTTTCTTTACGTCTGTAATGATAGGCTCTTCTTCGTTTTCCTCTACAGCAGCCATAAAGTGTTTGGCTATTGGACCATAAACACTAAACTCCACTTTCTTAGGGTCGACGAGTACTATCTTCAGCTCGTTAGGATGCTTCTTATAAAGCAACGAGGTGATAATTGCATTCAAGCCTACTGACTTACCTTGACCCGTAGCACCCGCAACCAACAGGTGTGGAATCTTAGCAAGATCCACGATAAACACGTCATTGGTTATCGTCTTACCAAGTGCGATAGGCAAATCCATCGTTGATTCTTGGAACTTCTTCGAGTTAAGAATACTAAACATGGACACAATATTAGGTTTGGCATTAGGAACCTCAATACCAATCGTACCTTTTCCAGGCATTGGAGCAATGATACGAATACCAAGCGCTGCCAAACTAAGAGCGATATCATCTTCTAGGTTCTTGATCTTTGAGATGCGCACACCTTGTGCTGGTGTAATCTCATACAACGTAATGGTGGGACCAACCGTTGCACGAATGGATCGAATCTGCACATCAAAGTCGTTTAGAACTTTAATGATACGATTTTTATTTGCTTCAAGTTCTTCCTTATCAACATAGTTAGGATTGGTATCCGACTCATATTCCTTTAGCAGATCTAGTGTCGGAAACTTCCAATTCACAAATGGCTCACGTGGATTGATAGGTGTAAGGTTAGCCTGTTTATCTGCTAGCACCAGCCCATGCGCTTTCTCGTCACCTTTGGGTACATCGACCTGCATCTCTGGTGTGGGCGATACTTTTTCCAGTTCTATATGATGATGAACTTCAGGCGATTTCTCATTATCTGTTTCTTCCTTTTCTTCCTCTGATACTTCAGGAGTGAAATCTACAGTTTGTGGCTCAGGATCATCAAAGACGTCAGGATCTTTAGTACCCGAAATAACGTCCAAAGGTTCGGATTCATCATCCGAATGTTCTTTACTAACCACCGTAAACTTAACCTTACTAGATATATATCCAACAGGGTTAAGCATCTGTCGCACCACGATAATCGTCTCGGAAGTAATATAGGTGAGGAAGGTCAACGCCACGATTAACAAAACAGCGAACAACCCTGGTGCACCAATTACGTTTTCAAGCCATTGGCATATATAAGCCCCATGATCGCCACCGGGGTTAAACACTTGGTCGCCCATAAACGGAGACAGAATCTTAGCAAAGGTCACACTGCTCCATATCATTACCAATGCCATTCCAAAGAACCATTTCCAAAGATTGAGTTTGGGATAAGCCTTCATCATCTTCAACCCACATAACCCCACAAAGACTGGAATCAAGAAAGCGGGTATTCCGAAGCAACGATTTATAAGGAAATATGACAACAAAGCCCCCATACTACCACAGGAGTTTTGAAACTGTCGATGCGAATTGAGTAACTCACCTGGACGGAGAGCTGTTATGATACTTTGATCATCGGCGCCTGTAAAGAAATAACTACAAAAAGCTACAATGAGATATATTGCAATCAGGAACAAAATGATTCCCATTACAAATCCAACAGTATCATTAAATATATAGTTTATACCTATCGCCTCCGAGAAACTTTTGGATTTTCGGTCGGTTTTCTTTTTTTTCATCAATTAAAGTCTTAGATAAGAGGCCGGCATTAGGTTTGTATCGCAGAGACGCACCTCACCTCTCTCATGTTCAATATTTGCTCTATAAATTAATGCAAAAGTAAGAAAATATACGGACAAACGACTATCTTTTCAGAACTTTTTTCTAATTTTGCAGCGTTTATTGAGCAAGTATGACAGACATATTATACAACAAGTTTGACAAGAAACGCATCCCCACCCTACCTCGTGTTACTTTCCCTGGACGAATCGTGACGATTTATAACGAGAAACAAGCAGAAAGTGCTGTGCGTTTTTTGCTAAGTCAGTCTATTCTTGGAATAGATACCGAAACTCGCCCAGTATTCAGAAAAGGCCAGCATCATAAGGTAGCGCTACTACAGGTAAGCACGCATGACACATGCTTCTTATTCAGACTATGCAACATCGGATTACCACGTTGCATCATTGGCTTTTTAGAAGATCTCACAGTTCCTAAGATTGGCTTGTCGCTGGGTGATGATATGCTGATGCTTCATAAGCGTTCACCTTTCAAGCCTGGCCTATTCATAGACCTACAAGACATGGTGAAAGATTTTGGAATAGAAGATTTGAGCTTACAGAAGCTTTACGCTAATTTCTTCCATGAGCGCATATCTAAGCGAGAACAACTTTCCAATTGGGAAAACGATATTCTCACAGACAAGCAAAAGCTTTACGCCGCAACCGACGCATGGACATGCATCAACCTATACGAAAAGATGATCCAACTAAAAGAAACTGGTGATTTTAAGACAATTACAAACGAAGAAACAACAGAACAGAATGTATAAATCCATTTACTTAAAGAAGGGAAAGGAAGAATCGCTTTTGCGTTTTCATCCTTGGGTGTTTAGTGGTGCTATTTCACGCATTGACGACGAAGTCGGCGAAGGTGATATCGTAAGAGTATTAGATTCACGCGGTAACTTTCTCGGTGTTGGACATTTTCAGATAGGATCTATTGCTGTAAGAATCTTATCATTCAGAGATATTACTATTGACTCCGCTTTTTGGGAAAGTAGGCTTAATGCAGCTTGGCAAGTACGCAAAGCATTAGGTGTCTATCACACAGGAGAGAATGGCAACACAACGTTCCGTTTAGTTCATGGTGAAGGAGATAATCTGCCAGGATTGGTTATCGACTGTTATGGCGACACTGCAGTGATGCAAGCGCATAGCGTTGGTATGCATGTCAACCGCGAGGTGATAGCACATGCGTTGCAACAAGTAATGAAAGGCGTGATTAGCAATATCTACTATAAAAGCGAGACCACATTGCCTTTCAAAGCTAATCTCGGTCAAGAGAATGGCTTCATACTTGGAGGTTCGGAAAACGACATCACGATAGAAAATGGATTGAAGTTTCATGTGGACTGGCTCAAAGGCCAAAAGACAGGTTTCTTTATTGATCAGCGTGAGAACCGTTCCTTATTAGAATATTATTCCAAAGATCGTTCGGTTCTTAATATGTTCTGCTACACGGGAGGCTTCTCCGTGTATGCTATGAGAGGAGGTGCATGCCAAGTTCACTCTGTAGATAGCTCGGCCAAAGCCATTGAGCTAACAAATGACAACATCGCACTAAACTTCCCGAATGATGAGCGCCATCAAGCCTTTTGTGACGATGCATTCAAGTATCTTGATGCTCACAACGACAAGTATGACCTTATCATCTTGGACCCACCTGCCTTTGCCAAGCATAGAGCAGCCTTACACAATGCGCTGAAAGGATATACCCGCCTCAACGTCAAAGGTCTGCAAAAAATCAAGCATGGTGGCATTCTCTTCACGTTCAGTTGCTCACAAGTAGTAAGCAAAGATCATTTCCGCCAAGCCGTATTCACTGCTGCTGCACAAGCGGGGCGTAAAGTACGTATCCTTCATCAGCTCCATCAGCCAGCTGACCATCCCATCAACATTTACCATCCTGAGGGCGAATATCTAAAGGGATTGGTGCTATATGTCGAATAGTTTTCTGAAGTGAAACGATTAGATAGCAATGAACCTTTTAGAAGAGAAAGTTGACCTTTACATTAAACGTCAGCAACTATTATATAAAGGAAAGAAATACTTGGTAGCATTGTCTGGCGGTGCTGATAGTGTGGCCCTACTAAGAAGCCTTAAGCGTTTGGGGTACACGCTTGAAGCGGTTCATTGCAACTTTAAACTTAGAGGAGAAGAATCTAATCGGGACGAAGGCTTTTGCAAATCTTTGTGTCAAGAGCTGAATATACCATTTCATGTAGTCCACTTTGACACAAAAGCGTACGCTGCGTTGCATAAGATCAGCATCGAAATGGCAGCCCGAGACCTGCGTTATAGCTATTTTGAAAGGCTACGTTCAGATATTGGCGCTGAAGGTATTTGTGTAGCACACCACCAAAACGATGTAGCAGAAACCATTTTGCTCAACATAGTACGAGGCACGGGGATATCGGGATTGGAAGGAATACACCCAAAGAACGGGAACATCTTACGCCCAATGTTGTCTGTCAGCCGACAAGAGGTGCTTGATTACCTAGCGACGCTCTGTCAAACGTATGTCACAGATAGTAGCAACCTTGTCCCAGATGTAAAACGAAACAAGATTCGACTGCAGATTCTGCCTTTGCTTGAGGAGCTGAATCCATCTATCATCAAACAGCTTTCCATATTAGGCGAGCAGGCGCATGAAGCCTCAAAGGTAATTAATGCTTCTTTAAAGGATTACTCTCAACAAGATGAGGTATCTATTGAAACCTTACTTCAAGAGTCTTCTCCTGAATATGCCATATACTTCTTCCTTAAAGATAGAGGATTTTCGGGAAAACAGATACGTCAGATTGCTGTATCACTTGACTCTCCAACTGGAACGAAATGGGTTTCGACAAGTCATGAATTGGTCTTAGATAGAGGGCGATTGGTAGTTCACACGCTTAGTGATTTGCCTTCAAAACTTCTTCGAATTCCAGAAGATGGACGATATATATATAATAATCACTTGTCTATCACGCTTAGACAGATTGACAGAACACCCGATTGGAAAATCCCCAAGACTTCTCAGCACGTAGCTTTAGACGCAAGCAAGGTTGCACTGCCCTTGGTGTTGCGTCCTACCCGCGAAGGAGATCGCATCAAACCATTAGGAATGAAAGGTTCAAAACTGATTAGTGATTTATTGACCGACTGCAAAAAGAGCATCATCGAAAAGGAACGGCAGTTGGTTTTGGTGGATGCAAATCAACAAATCGTTTGGGTTGTAGGCATAAGACCTAATCAAGATTGTCGCATAACTGAGACCACGCAAAGCGTATTTGATATTATTGTCAGCGATCAATAAACAGAAAGACAGGAGTCGAATGGAACATCACATTCTACTCCTGTCTTAGTTTTTTATCCTTTAGATTATTCGGAAAGGCAATCATCAAGCGCCTTTTCTATCTCCTCTTGGTCCATATCTTGGCCTATAAAGACAAGCTTTTGCATACGATCACCATACTTTTCATCCCATTCGCGTTCCACTTTCGGGTTTTGCTTTTTGAAGGAATCTAGTTGAACTGCAGGCATTGTTGCATACCATTGACCTGCGTTACGCAAGGAAACTTGTTTTCCGGCTTGTTCGAAAACATAGCATGTATCACGTTCATCCTCAAAGTAGCATAGTCCCTTGCATCTTATAACACTCTTGGGCCATTTAGTTGCGACAAATTCGTCAAATCGAGTAAGGTCGAATGGTTTTCTGCGATAATAAACGAACGTACCTATGCCATATTCAAGCGCTTCTCCTTCTTCTTCATTATCAAGATCGTCTTCATCTGCCTCAACGGCTTCAATCCATCGAGCCGAAGTGGCCACTTTCTCGAAGTCGAACAAATGAGTATTAAGAATCTTTTCAAAATCCACCTCTCCATAGTCGCATGGGATGATTTCGGCTTGTGGCTGAATCTGACGAATAATAACTTTTACACGTTCCAAATCTTCAGGTGAAACCTCAGAAGCCTTGTTAAGCAATATCAGATTACAGAACTCTACTTGCTGAATAACCAAACTAGCAAGATCGTCTTCGTCTAGATTTGTCTTTTGCAAATCTGTTCCAAGGGCAAATTCGTCTCTTAAACGGAGCGCATCCACAACCGTTACGATGGCATCTAGTTTGGCTTTGCCCTCTTTAGCAAGATTAGGATACATCTGAGGATAAACGCTGATGGTCTGTGCAATAGGTGCTGGTTCACAGATACCACTCGCCTCTATCACTATATAATCGAAGCGATGTTGGGAAACGATATCACTCAACTGCTGGACAAGATCCATCTTTAGAGTGCAACAGATGCAACCATTCTGCAGTGCTACAAGGCTCTCATCACCTTCGCCAACGATCCCGCCGTCCTGTATGAGTCGGGCATCGATATTAACTTCGCCGATATCGTTAACGATAACTGCGAATTTTATTCCCTTGTTATTTGAGAGAATACGATTTAATAATGTGGTCTTACCACTTCCTAAATAACCTGTCAACAACAGAACAGGTGTTTCGTTTGTGTTCATTGTATTTAGAGATTCTAATATTCAATCATTATAAAACAAAGACCATGCCAACACTATAGGCATTGGGTTATTTTACCTTCTCTAAGAACGAGTCAGCTTGAGCATTGCCAAGTTCTTTGGCTTTTTGAATGTTCTTGATTCCTTCTTCTTTCTTTTGGAGTTGCACTTGTGCCAAGCCTAATATCAGATACGCATCAGAATAATCGGGTTGCAAGTCAATGCTATGCTGAGCCGCACTAAGCGCAGCTTCGGGCTTGTTCACTCTCAGCAACAAACTTCCCGCTTCCGCACTGTAAACGGGATTATTGGGTTCCAACTGACATGCGACCAAGATGTCGTTCAATGCCTGTTGATAGATGCGTCCTTTAGATTCTATTTGCTCACGCATATAATAGAACGAAGCATCTAGGCGACCTAAATTAAAATACTCATAACGCATGAGGTCAGCCATCGCTAAACGATATTTACCCATCTTATTGTATTGGATACCACGCGCATAGAAATAAGGAGCTGACGTTGCAACATAAGGAGTATCGCAAAGGGCTACCGCTTGTTCCAATAGATCGAGAATAGCTTGATCTGGGCCATTTAGTTGTTCCTGACTCTGAGCCATCTCTAGATATAATTCTGGATTCTTAAAGTTGGTTTTGGTCAAGGCTTCAAATCGATTGTAAGCGTCTTGATATTTGCCCTGGGCGAATGTAATCAGTGCTTGCGTGTGTTGATAAGCAGGCAAAGGATTAATCTTGTAAGCGGCCTCAGCTTCTGACATGGCCTTATCTAATGTCCATGATTGTGGTCGGTGTCCATCCGTTTGCGCATTGATAACAGCTAGATATATCAGTTGGGCATAATTAGAATGGGCCTCATCCTTATTGGTAACAGTAGCTATGGCATCAATCATTGTTTTGTCAGCCTCATCGTACACACCCTTAGCCACTTCTATACCAGCCAAAGCATAATAGCCTTCGTTAGCTTTTGGAAACTTGCTTATGAAGTCGCGAGCTGTCGCTTCGTGAACATCGACTTTTTTTTCAGAAGAAAGCATCAGAGCTATAAGCGCCTGCTTTTCATCTGTTGGCAATGCTACTCTGATATCACACTGCTTGAGATTCTCATCATTAAGAGAAAGACCAGTTAGGGCGAAATCGGTTGTACAGTTTACATCAGTCGCTGTCACCAATTCACCAGACTTATCAAACAGTCCAATCAGTTGTCCGCCATCATTACATACCGCTGCACCATTAAACTGTTCGTCTGCAGTTGAAGTTGACAATACATAATAGTTGTACTTCTCTAAAAACTTATCAGCAGAGGTGATAGATGCTTTCTGAGGGGCATTGCTCTGTGGCGTGGTCACAACCCAAGCGTTACCTGAAGCCGTAGATGAAGCAATGGATGCCGTAGCTGGCACTTTCCCATTGACTTGAAACTTTGCTAAGTTGTACACATTGTTTGCGCCGAGTAGCAACTCTACGTCATGCTTTTGTCCCTTTGCATCTATTACCACAGCATGATCTGCTCCAACAAAGGGTTTCCAAGGAGCAACCGCTTCACCTGTTGATTTTATAAAGACTCCGTTCGTTGACGCTATCAAGCTACCATCAGCCTTAAAGGTTGATAAGGTAAAAGTGGCTTGTGCTGCTTTTTTGACAGCAGACGACTGTGAGAATGCTGAAGGAATGCTTATAAAGAAGCAGAGTAAGGATAGAATAAATTGTTTTTTCATTCGTAATATTATTTTGCGAAGCTCGCCACATAACGTAGAAAAGCTTCCTAAAGATTCAACCTTATTAATTAATTCAATTCATGATTAGTTTACAGGAAAACCTAGAAGTTCACGGGCATTGTTCAATGCAGCTTCGGTAATATTCTCACCTGACAACATCTTTGCGATTTCTTCCACACGTTCCTTGTCTGAAAGCAAACTCATGTGGCTTTGCGTTCCTTGTTCGGTTTCTATTTTCTCCACCTTATAATGTTGTCTTCCCATTGCTGCTATTTGCGGTAGATGGGTGATAGAGATTACTTGTCGACCATTATTACCCATTGTTTGCATGATATATGCCATCTTTTCGGCAATCTTTCCTGACACACCCGTATCGATCTCATCAAAGATTATCGTAGGCAACTTAATTGCTCCGCTTATCATTGCCTTTAAAGACAACATCACACGAGCAATCTCACCACCTGAAGCCACCTGTGAAACAGGCTGCAACTGCGTGCTGCGATTGGCTGAGAATAAGAATTGCACTTTATCTGCGCCATCTATTGCCAAATCTTTGGGAGTGATATCTACACGGAACTGGACATTAGGGATACCGAGCGGAACGAGATAATCTTTCATTTCTTTCTCCACAATGACAGCCGCTTTCTCACGCAATTCAGTCAGAAGATGGGCTTTCTTGGTACAGATAGCCTGCAATTGATTTACCTCTTGCTGTATTTCGTTCAAAGCTTCGTCGCTGTTTTCGATGTGTGCCAACTGCTCTTGAAGTTGCTCTTGTAGCTGCAACAATTCGGATATGCTATTAACATGAAACTTTTGCTCTAATGCATATATCTGATCTAGTTTGCTATTGATTGCATCAAGCGTTGTGGGATCAAAGTCGATGTTATCCACATCACCACTTACCTCAGAGGCGATATCGTCTATTTCAACATAAGCCGAATTCAGACGTTCTGTCAGTTCTTTTACTTGTGGATACACATCCGCTATCTGTTGCAAAGCATCCGATGCGCGTTTCAATTGGGGAACGATTCCTTTCTCGTCATCACTAAGCCATTGATTGCTTTGATATAAGGCGGTCTTTATATCCTCTGCATGTGAAAGCGTTTCGCTCTCCTGCTCAAGCTGTTCCTGCATACCTTCAACAAGTTGCGCTTGAGACAGCTCATTGTATTGGAATTCAAGGAAGGCTCGATTCTCTGTATCTTTTTCAATTTGTTGTCTAAGACGTTCCAGTTCGTTTTGTTTGTTTACCAACGAATGATAACTTTCAACGTAATCGTCTAGTGCACCCTTATCATTGGCAATAATATCAACCACATTCAATTGGAAGTTGTCTTTCTGTAACAAAAGATTTTGATGTTGCGAATGTACGTCAATGAGTTGTTCGCCCAAACGCTTCATGGTCTGCAACGACACAGGCTCATCATTAATGAAGGCTCTTGACTTGCCTGTGCTGAGTAGCTCGCGCCGAATAATCGTATCCGTAGCATCATAGTCAATATCGTTTGACTGAAAAAATGATTCCAAGTCATATCTGCTTAGGTCGAAATGAGCTTCAATAGTGCATTTTACGGGCTTATCATCTTGTTTATCCAAAGGTAACTTGACCGATTTACTATCCGCTCTATTGCCCAAGAGCATGCCTATAGCACCAAGAATGATAGACTTACCAGCTCCTGTTTCACCAGTGATAACAGAGAAACCGCTTTGGAAATCAATATCCAAACGATCGATAAGAGTAAAGTTCTGTATATAAAGATGTTTTAACATGATGGTTCTACACGATAGATAAACTTATTGTTTGATTTTATCCCAAGTAGCATTTTGAGAAGCATTGATACTGAAGAGTATGTCATAGATGGCTTCTTTTTCTTTTTGGGTTCCCTTACCTTTATATATATTGGCGAGTTCGTCTTTTTTATAATCGGTCCAAATCTGTGGAACAAGACTCATAGGCTTATCCTCATGCGCCTTCTTAAGATCATTTTCCAATGCGGTGGTCACGTTGGTGCGACCACGCTCCACATTGTTTGCCATCTCGTCAAGTCCCGTACGATAATAATCGTATTGCAATTGTCTAAATGGCTTCATGGCTCCATCTAGATAATCATTGATTATAGCAAAACGATTTCGGCTGCTATCAAATGCTTTCCAACCCGTAAAGTTTAGATTCTGCGCATTGTTGGCGAGGTTCATACATTGCTGAAGAACATCCTCGCCTCCCATCGGGGCAAATGAGTCAAGATCGAGACCAATAATCAGATAAGCATAGTAGGCAAACAATGCCGTCAGCTGGTTATCCACCGTTTCTTCATTAAACTCTATTTGGTCAAACTGTGCAAACTCAAAGTTGAAGTCATTATCTTGCATATTAAATAAGGTAGACGTATAAGCAGAGTTGTACACGGGTCGGTTAGCTTGTATCAGGGCTGTACAAGTAAACAGATTGGATGACTGATCATACTTCTTTACCGTTATATTGAAGTTGCAGACTATCCGTTCGTTCTTCTGAAAATGAAGATTGGTCCATTGTTTTTCGTTTACAAACTGTTCCAAGGTCTGCTGAAGGTTCTCAAATATAGAGGCATCAGTACCCTGAATCTGATTATGATTGATGGTAACCTTTGCTGACAATTCTTGCGCTTGGGCATGAATCGTGCTCAGACAAAGCATTGCGCCAACATATAACATACTCATCAAGTGCCTTGATAAAGCTATGGTTATCTTCATTTTCATACAATTCTCATTTTTTAAGATCAGACATAAAGGTGCTCAAGAGCATCTATGATATCATGAGCTACCGTTTGTTTGGGTTTCTTTGCATACGATTGAGTACCTTCTTTGCTTACAATTGAAATCTGATTATCGTCCGCTTGAAAAGTGGTGCCAGGATTTCTCGTAGAGTTGAGCACTACAAAATCGGCATTCTTCTTCTCCAGTTTCTTATAAGCATTGGCCTCTTCGTCGTTGGTTTCAAGTGCGAAACACACAATCTTTTGATGCGACTGCTTCATGCTCCCAAGTTTCTGAGCTATATCATGTGTCGGCTTTAGATGTATCAAGAGGTCATCGCCTTCACGTTTAATCTTATTCTTTGCACAGACTTCGGGTTTAAAATCTGCAACCGCCGCACAGAGGATTGCCACATCTACTTGTGGGAATAAGCCTACCGCAGCCTCGTACATTTCCTCACAACTCTCGATATCTATACGTTGAATATCTTTACTGCATTGCAACGACACCGGTCCAGCAACTAGCGTAACCTTGGCTCCTCTACGTAAACATTCCTCTGCCAGGGCAAAGCCCATCTTTCCACTGGAGAAATTGCCAATAAATCTTACGGGATCTATTCTTTCATACGTAGGTCCAGCAGTGATAAGCACATGCTTTCCTTTCATTTCCGAGGATTGCTCCTGCGCTGCAAAATAGGCTTCAAGCGCATCTGCTATCTTATCGGGTTCTTCCATACGTCCCTTGCCTTCTAATCCTGATGCGAGGAAGCCGCTTTCAGGCTGAATGATATGATTACCAATCGTTTCTAGCCGTTGCAGATTGTCTTGAGTTACCGGATGTTGGAACATATCAAGGTCCATCGCCGGAGCAATGAAGACAGGTGCTTTCATTGACAGATAGGTTGTCACCAACATATTATCAGCTACACCATGCGCCATCTTACCAAGGGTACTTGCCGTACATGGAGCAATCACCATCGCATCAGCCCACAATCCTAGAGCCACATGCGAATGCCAAGTGCCATCACGTTGTGAGAAGAAATCACTGATTACGGGATGCTTACTCAGGGCAGATAAGGTAATCGGCGTAATAAATTCTTTGCCTGCGGGTGTGATGACAACCTGTACCTCTGCTCCGCGTTTCACCAATTCGCGAATCAAGACGCATGCCTTGTATGCAGCTATGCTACCGGTTATTCCCAAAACGATTTTCTTTCCTTTCAGCATTCTCTTTGTTTCAAATTTTTATAGATGGTATGATGCTTTTAGATTCCTATATATTTATTTGGTCTTTGCAAAGGCTTCGCGCAACCGAATGCGATTCACCACGTTCTTCGTATCGTTGGAAAAATCGTGGCTCAGCATCCAACTGATAAATCCGGGATCATTACGAACCACGTCTGCTACCGCTTCTCCTTTGTGCTTTCCAAAGTTGAACACCTCTCGACGGTACGCTTTTCCATCAGCTCCTTTAAATTCCTTCCATACCACTCGTCCTGCAAAATCGACATTGTCATTCATGCGTGAGAATTCGGCAAGCTCTTTCACATCGTTATGCAACACTCGATCACTTTCCTCTTGCACCCCAGGAGCATACATTTCCAGTTGCCCCATCAACACGCGATAGGTTGCTTCAGCATCTTCGTCTGCTCTATGTGCCTGAAAATCATCTTCCATTTTATGACCAGTATAGAACTTATAAGCTGCTGCAAGATTCCGGCGCTCCATCTTATGATAGATATTCTGTACATCTATCAATTGGCATTCGGAGAAATCGAATGGAATTTGAGCACGAGAAAATTCCTCGGAGAGCAAAGGTATATCAAACTTATTGGAATTGAACCCTGCAAAATCACATCCTTTGAATTCGTTAGCCAATTCAGGAGCTAGCGCCTTAAATGTAGGCGCATCAGCTACGTCCTCATCATGGATATGCGTTAGTTCGCTCACTTCGGCTGGAATAGGACGACCTGGGTTGACAAAGAGATTATTTCTTTCTTCTCTCCCATCTGGATAGACCTTAACATAAGAGATTTGAATGATGCGATCATTTACAACATCTAAGCCTGTTGCTTCAAGATCAAATACGATGAGGGGTTTAGCTAGTTTTAAGTTCATTGTTAAGCTCTCTATCATCAAACAAAAAATCAAGGAAAAAGTTTCGGATGTCTCATCCAAAATCCTTTTCCTTAATCTTTATGATTGACTGAATTTGTTTACTTGATTAATCATTAAGCAACATTGGCATAATAAGCATCAGCACATCCACGTTCTCTGGTTGTGTTACTGGCTCTATCAGTCCTGAGCGAGATGGGTCTGCTAGTTCTATAAGCACATCATCACTATCGAGATTATTCAGGATTTCAAGCATTCCAGAGCCTTTGAAACCGATGCTCATAGGATTACCCGTGTAGGAGCAAACGATACTTTCAACGGCTTTGGTAGAGAAGTCGATATCTTCGGCACGCAATTCTACTTTTCCGAACTCAACCTGGAATCGGATCAACTGTGACGAATCACTTGCAAACGGCAACACACGACGAAGCGCACCTACCAAACTTTTACGATCGATGGTTATCTGATTAGGATTATTTTCGGGTATCACGCTATTATAGTTAGGGAATCGTCCCTCTATCAACCTACATTGCAGTTTACCATCAGCATAGTTAAAGGTGGCGCATTTAGAATCAAACTTCACAACAACGTCACTTCCGTCACTTGCCAGCACTCCTTTAAGCAATGTTGCTGGTTTCTTTGGAAGCGTAAACGATGCTGACACGTCACTATGAACAGAATAGTCGCGGTTACGAACGAGCTTATGACCATCCGTAGCAACAACGGCAAGATAATCTTTTGTAATATCAAAATAGATACCATTCATCACGGGGCGCAATTCATCTTGAGCTGTAGCAAACAATGAGCGCGTGATATTATCATTCAGACGTCCAGCATCAGCAGTAATCGTTATAGCCTCATTCTCATCCACACCTGTTGGGCGAGGATATTCCTCAGCTGAGATTACTGGGAAATTATACTGACCATTTTGGTAGTTGACATTCATTACATGCTCATCCATGTTCACATCTATATCCAAAGGCTGCTCGGGAAGCTCCTTTACTGAAAGGACTGTTCGATGTTCTACGCAGAATTCACATTCACCGTCACATTCATCTAGCGGCAGTGTTGACTGCATTACATTCTCGTTATCAGAAGCAATAACTGTTAATTGTCCATCCTTTACAGCAAACAAGAAACAATTGAGAATAAGCGTAGCGTTCTTGTTATTAATAACACGTGACAACGTTTGGAGACGATTGCTTAGTAATGTACTGGAAATTCTGAATTTCATTTCTATATCGGTTTATTAATTTTCGATTAAATTGCATCATTTAGATTGCATCCACAAAAATACAAAAAAACGATTTGGCTGGCAAAAATTCAATCTAAAAGTTTTATAATTCAACAATATTTTCGTAATTTCGCATTCGAAAATTAAAAATCAAACCAATCAACATGGAGATAACAGGAAAGATTATAGCCGTCCTACCCAAACGCAGTGGTACATCAGCCCGCACAGGCAATCCTTGGGCTTCACAAGAGTACGTTATTGAGACACACGACACCTATCCAAAGAAATGCGTATTCACCGTTTTCGGAGAAGACAAGATTACCCAGTTTAACCTTCAAGGCGGAGATGAAGTAACAGTAAGTTTTGATATCGATGCGCACGAATGGAACGGACGTTATTTCAACGATATAAGAGCTTGGAACGTACAACGAGTTAACCCTGCCGCAGCAGTTCCAAATGCGAACGCACCCGTAGGTACCGTTCCTCCATTCCCCCCTGCAGATGCAGGCGCACCAGTCGGACTAGACGCAGCTACACCAAATGCTTCTAACGTAGAAAGTTCAACAGACGACCTACCATTCTGACAATAATAATCAGCTAAAGATTTTAGCTAAACACTTACAATAAATTTCATATTACTTTTAAGTGAAGGCAAGTAGATTACCTATCTTGATTTCCGAGAAAGCAATATGAAATTTTCTTTTTTCCCAACTTGACATCAATGATTAACGAATTTGACATTAAAGTAAAACCTAGAGAAGGATATAACAAGATTTTTCTAAAACAATACTTGTCCAAAACAATGGGTATCGATCTACAAAGTATCTATGATGTACGTATCCTTAAACGTTCCATTGATGCACGTAGGCAACATGTTTGGATCAACTTGAAGGTACGTGTATATGTTAATGAGTTTCCACAAGAGGAGGGATTCAAATACGTTGATTACCAAGATGTTTCCACCAAACCTCAAGTATTGGTCATCGGCGAAGGACCTGGGGGATTATTTGCTTCGCTCAAACTGATCGAACTGGGTTTTCGTCCCATCGTTTTAGAACGAGGCAAGGACGTGAGAGAACGTAAAAAGGACCTTGCCAAGATTAAGTCTGAACAACGCGTCGACTCTGATTCCAATTATTGCTTTGGAGAGGGAGGCGCAGGAGCCTATTCGGACGGTAAGCTATACACACGTTCTAAGAAACGCGGAAACGTAGAGAAGATCTTAAATGTCTTTTGCCAACATGGTGCATCCACCGATATTCTCGCTGACGCTCACCCTCACATTGGCACGGACAAACTTCCACGCGTAATCGAGAATATGCGAAACACCATTATTAAATGTGGTGGCGAAGTGCACTTTCAGACACGCATGACGCGTTTCATTCTTTCTGAGAACAAGATTATAGGTGTAGAAGCATTGCACTTTAACGGCAAAGACCAAGAGCAACAGATCTTCTATGGCCCTGTTATTTTAGCCACAGGCCACTCCGCCCGTGACGTCTATCGCTATCTCAACGATGCAAAGATAGAAATAGAAGCGAAAGGAATAGCCGTAGGTGTGAGATTGGAGCATCCAGCTAAACTAATCGATCAAATCCAGTACCATAACCGCGAAGGTCGCGGCGAATACCTTCCAGCCGCTGAATATTCCTTCACCACTCAAGTGGACGGACGTGGTGTATATTCATTCTGCATGTGTCCTGGTGGCTTTATCATTCCCTCTGCCACGGGTCCTGAACAGATTGTGACCAATGGTATGAGTCCTGCTAATCGAAACACCCAATGGAGCAACTCAGGAATGGTAGTTCAGGTCAACGTGGAGGATATTCCATCTTCCTCTCCCCTAGCCATTTTAGAGTTTCAAGAGCAGCTTGAGAAAGAAACATGGCAACAAGGAAACTATAAGCAGACAGCTCCAGCACAACGCATGGTCGACTTTGTCAATAACAAGCTCTCTTACGATTTGCCACGTTCATCGTACGCTCCCGGACTTATATCCTCACCTCTACATTTTTGGATGCCTAAAATGATTACCCATCGTCTTCAAGAAGCATTCAAGACTTTTGGTAGACATGCTAATGGCTTTCTGACAAATGAAGCAGTTATGATTGCTAGCGAGACACGCACCTCTGCTCCGATACGCATCTTACGCAATCGAGACAACTTGATGCACGTCCGCCTCGAAGGGCTATTCCCTTGCGGAGAAGGCGCTGGTTATGCTGGCGGCATAGTCTCTGCAGGTGTTGATGGGGAGCGATGTGCAGAGATGGCTGCAGCCTATTGCAACGCTATCAATTAAGCAGGGAGTCTTGACATAGAAATTATTAGACTATCATAGACACACTTTTTCAAAACCTAACATCCTAAATTTATGAATCATTCAATTACAGGAGTTTTCAAAGCACTAACGCTAACATTTGCTCTTTCAGTTGCTGGTACAGCACAAGCCCAACGAACTGTAAGCAGTATCAACGCCGATTGGCGATTTGCTTTAGGCAATGCGGCGTCCATGGAGAAAGACTTCACTCATGGTACCGAATATTTCACATATCTCACGAAAGCTGCATCTGCTGGACAGAACCAAGGCCCTGTCAACGACAAGTTTGATGACAGCCTTTGGAAGAAAGTCAATCTACCTTTCGATTGGGTAGTGGATCTGCCTTATAGCGGACAAGCCTCTCACTCACATGGATACAAACAGATAGGATGGAAATATCCTGAGCATTCGGTGGGATGGTATCGCAAACAACTATTCATTGACAAAGCCGATGATGGTAAGAGCATCTATCTGCGATTTGAAGGTATTTTCCGCCATGCAGAAGTATTTATCAATGGCTTCTTGCTTGGTGAAGAGCCAAGCGGATACGCTACACAGACATACAACATCACCGACTATGTCAATTATGGAGGCAACAATCTCGTCACCGTACGTTGCGATGCTTCAACCGAAGAAGGTTGGTACTATGAGGGTGCAGGTATCTATCGCAACTCATGGCTCATCAAGACCGCATTGCAACATGTAGCCACTACAGATTCTCATTACGAGGTAACACTGAACGAAGACCATTCTAAGGCTGTCGTTGACATCACTACCGGACTGCGCAATGATGCCTATCAAGATGCTACTGTAAACGTCAGCTATAAACTGAAGGACAAGAAAGGCAACGTTTGCGCTTCTGCAAATATTAATAATGTCAACCTAGCTTCTAATGGATCGTCCACTCAGAAGACCTCACTCACATTCAGCAACCCTACTCTTTGGTCAGCTGAGCACCCATACCTATATCAGTTAGAGACCACTGTGTACAATAATGCTGGTGAACAGATTGACCAAACGCACACTTCTGTTGGTGTGCGCACGCTCTCATCTAATAAGGATCAAGGGTTTGTGGTTAACGGACAATCCGTAAAACTAAAAGGATGCGACCTTCACCTTGACCATGCCGGCGTAGGCGTAGGTCTACCTAACGCTTTATGGGTGTACAAACTTAAGAAGCTCAAGGAACTAGGTATGAACGCCATCCGTTGTTCACACAACCCAGCCTCACCCGCTATGTTGGATGTTTGCGATTCATTGGGCTTCTATGTGATTGATGAGAATCGATTAATGGGAACCACAGACCAGCAACTTGACCTCTTGAAGCGAATGATAGACCGTGACCGCAATCATCCTTCTGTAGTGATGTGGAGTATCGGAAACGAAGAATGGGCTATCGAGAGCGGAGACCGCGGTGAACGATTGGCACGCAGAATGAATGATTTTGTACATCAGCTCGACAATAGTCGTCCTACAACGTACGGCAACTCTGGCGGCTTTGGCGTGGTAAAGGAAGTGGACGTTCATGGTTACAACTACATTGTACAGAACGATGTGGACAACCGCCATCAACAATATCCCGATTGGGTCGTTATTGGTACAGAGGAGACAAGCGGCTGCGGTACACGCGGCGTATACCTTACTGACAGCATCACTGGCCGAATGGCAGCAATCAACTGGACTGGTGAGAAACGCACAAATGGCGAAAAGAACGTCATCGAGCGTGGATGGAAATTCTATCGTGATCATCCTTGGGCAGGTGGTATATTCTACTGGACCGGTTTCGACTATCGCGGTGAACCCAATCCCATGGTTTGGCCTAGCACTGGAAGCGAGTTTGGTATTCTAGACTACTGCGGATTCCCTAAAGACGAAGCATATTATCTCAAGGCGGCATGGACTAGCACACCTGTAGTTCACGCTTTCCCTAACCCTTGTGTGGTAGACACGAAGGAAGTATGGGTATATTCTAACTGTGATGAAGTGGAACTCAAAGCAGACAACAAGAGCCTTGGCAAGAAATCAATGCCTAAAGACGGACATCTAGTTTGGAACATCTCACAGAAACCTAAAAAGCTTGTTGCTGAAGGTTACATCAAGGGTAAAAAGGTAGAAAGCCAAGTACTCGTTGCACCATCTGACATTGCTGCAGCTGAAGTAACGTTGCATTCAAGCACAGCAACAGACGTTGAACGACAAATCCTTGTAGCCGACATCGTTCTTGTTGACAAGAAGAACAATGTAACTGCACAAGCATGCGACGAACTTCTCGTCACCATCCCAAGTGGATACGAAATCCTAGGATGGGGAAATGGTGATCCGGCTTTCAAAGAGACTGAACGTCCCACAAATGAGAATACCGTTTCGCTCAAGGTTAAGGCATTCAATGGAATGTTACAGGTTATCCTTAGAAATAACGGGGAATCATCTGTTGAGAAGCCACTCAATATCCAACGAGATGGTAAGACGCTACCTTTACATTACCAATATCATACTCTTTAAAGGGGATAAGAAGGCTGCAAAAATAAATATTTCAAAAAAATATTCATTATTTTTAGGTATCTAAGATTTATTTACTACCTTTGCATCATACTAAAGTAGGTATCCTACTGAGGTCGAGAATTGAAATAGAAACATTATAAATTTATAAAAAACGAACAACTATGGCATACGTAATTAGTGATGATTGTATCGCTTGCGGTACATGTATCGATGAATGTCCATCAGGAGCAATCGCTGCTGGCGACGAGAAATATTCTATCAGCGCTGATCTTTGTGTAGAATGTGGCACATGTGCTGATGTTTGCCCTAACGAAGCTATCAGTCTTCCATAGGACATAAACTGAAGATATTGAATATTGAATATTAGAGTAGCTTCCATCATATGAGGCTACTCTTTTTTTTATTTTACGTATTACCCCACCTTAAATCTTATTTTATGCGTATCCCCTACCCTCATTTAGTCTTTGGTTTGTCAGTAATAGCACTGAGCTTAGGCTCAGCAGGGGCTCAGCACAATCGCAAGAACGACAAAGGCGAATCGTTATCTTTGGAGCTTAATCAGATGCGCACCTATGCACCAGGTGACACGATACCACGAGAAGTAATCACATCACAAAACTATAAGCAATGGTTCAAGGTCACCACAATCCCTGACGATATATTCAAGGTAATGAAGGGACGCTCCTTCGCGCAAGGTTGCACCACTCAGAGAGAGGACCTGCGTTACATCAGATGCCTTCATATGGATATTCATGGTAACACCATCGTGGGCGAAATGGTACTGAACAAAATGATTGCACAGAAAGTGGCAGATATCTTTCTAAAGCTTTATGAAGCCCACTATCCCATCGAACGCATGCGACTTATCGATAACTGGAACGCCAATGATGAACAATCAATGCGAGCCAACAACACATCTGGATTTTGTTTTAGACGCATCGCCGGCTCATCCCTTGTTTCTCTACATGGAAAAGGACTTGCAGTAGATATCAACACGTTATACAATCCATATTATAAGAAAAGGTCTAACGGAACCACATTCGTTCAGCCAGCGACCGCAAAGCCATACGTTGATCGAAGCAAATCATTCAATTACAAGATAACGAAAGGAGACCTATGTTACCGCTTGTTTACCGCAAACGGTTTCAGATGGGGTGGCGACTGGAAAAAGAGCAAGGATTATCAACATTTCGAATATCGAGCAGATTGAGATTTGAAATGTACATATAGGCTTCACCCACCTAAAAATAAGAAGAGCCTTCAAGCTTCGTTGAGCTTAAAGGCTTTCTTCTGTTGAAAGAAGGCGGCTACCTACTCTCCCGCATTGCATTGCAGTACCATCGGCGCAAGTGGGCTTAACTTCTCTGTTCGGAATGGGAAGAGGTGGGACCCCACCGCAATAACCACCTGATAAATGGGTTATGACGTATCGATAACAAGCTAAAACTGTTGCCTCGCATAATGGAGGCCAAGAGCAACAACTCAAAGTGTGAGCCTAAGAGAGTGGATGAAAGTTTTGGGCAATTAGTAGTGCTCGGCTTTGACGTCACCGTCTTTACACCTACACCCTATCAACGTCATCGTCTCTGACGACCCTTATAAGGAGTTCTCATCTTGCGGCTGGCTTCGCACTTAGATGCTTTCAGCGCTTATCCAATCCAGACTCAGATACCCGGCGGTGCACCTGGCGGCACAACCGGTAAACCGGAGGTCTGTCCATCACGGTCCTCTCGTACTAGTGACGGCACCACTCAAAACTCCAACGCCCACGATAGATAGAGACCGAACTGTCTCACGACGTTCTGAACCCAGCTCGCG
>CAVHUZ010000041.1:0-22599 GCA_963639545.1 Bacteroidaceae bacterium | reverse complement strand
CCTACGATGGCCAATCTCTCCAAGCCATTACCAAGGTGGAGGTATGGCGCAACAGCACCCTCATCAAGACCTTCGATCAGGCAGAGGTGGGTCAGGCGATGACTTATACCGATACTGATGCCGATGTCAACGGCCACGTGCGCTACATCGTCTACGCTTATAACGAGACCGGTAAGGGCGAGGGCGCATCTGTAAAGGTGATGCTTGGCGAGGACGTACCTAACGTTGTGACCGCCTTGACGGCTCAGAAGCAAGGCGATAATGTGTTGCTCACATGGTCAGCGCCTACCAATGGCAAGAACGGGGGCAACATCACACCTGACCATTTGACCTATAACGTCACTCGTCAGCCCGATGGCAAGGTATTCGCCGACTTGAAAACGACCCAGTTTACCGACGACTTGTCATCCCAGCAAGCTTGCTATTACACCTGGCAAGTGACTTGTAAGAACGATGTTGGCGAAAGCGATGCCGTACAGACTAGTCCCTTGGTTGCTGGCCAATCGATCGTTCCACCTTATACACTCGACTTTGAAGGTACTCTTTGGCGTAACCAATGGCTCGTCGTTGACCATAATGCAGATGGCAATACGTGGTCTACGCAGGGTGATTTCTTTGTTTACAACACCAGTTACACCAATGCTGCCGATGACAGTTTGGTATCCGTACCCTTCCACCTGCAAGCTAACACCCCTTATATGATAAGGTATGACATCCTTGCTCCCAATTTCTTCTCTGCCGAACACTTCCGTTTGTCGCTCAAGGGCAATACTGGCGAGCAAGTCTTGGAGGACCTAGATCAGTTTACTACGTCCGATTACTCCACTCCCGAGAGCCGCAATGTACCCTTCGAGGTGACCGAGGAAGGCGATTACCAACTATGTATGGCTGCCCTTTCGGATGCGGGTCAGTTTATGATTAAGATTTCTGCGTTCAGTGTGGAAGCCGAACTTGAGACCGATTTGGCGGTTACTGATCTGACCACCGAGGGCCAACTCCATCAAGGCGAAGCCGCTACCTTCAAGGTCAACGTGAAGAATGTAGGGTCTGAAGCGGCTTCCTCTTACCTTGTGAAGCTCTTGGATGCCAACAATCAGGTGCTCGCTTCCAAGACCGTGGATGAGACTTTGGATAACAATAGCAGTAAGGTAGTGGCGCTTTCTTATACCCCAAGCACCCTTGGACTGATTACCTTGAAAGCCACGGTCTCTGCTACTGACGACAACAATGCGGTCAATGACACCGTGACAAGCCAGTTTAATGTGCTTGGAGCTGACGAGAGCATCGTCGAAATGGGTGGTACCGACTATTATACCGACTTCCCCTTCTGGTTCAGCGGTTACCAGTACAATTACGCCCAAGCCCTTTATCTCAAGGACGAGGTAGGCGGAGAGGCCGGTGAGATACTCCAACTTCAGTACGACTATGTCAATAATGGTAAGGCATTGACCGACAAAGCCATCAAGATCTATATGGCCAATACCGACCAGCGCGATGTTACTAGCGGATGGATTGCCCAAGACGATATGACCTTGGTGCTCGATACAGCAGTTACTTTCCTCTCTGGTGAGCACACCTTGACGCTTCCGCTCCATACACCATTTGTCTATACAGGCAGCAATCTCTGCATCATGACGCAGAAGATAGATAACGAGCAGACTGACGATGTCTATTTCTTTGCCACCGCAACCGATGATCCTCGTACCGCACTCTATAATGGCGATGAGGCAGAAGTGGTTCTCTCAAGCGTTATGGCGTCAGCGCGTCTCAACCAAGTTCGCTTGATCAAGAATACCCATGTGCCCGCTTCTATCCATCATGCAGCAGGCGCAGCCAATGGCTTAAAGCTCCTTGTTGCTCCCACACGTGTCAGCGTGGAGGGCGAAACGGCAGTTTGCTTCACCTTGACCGATCTTTGCGGCAAGACCATCCAGCGTCTGCCTCATGCTCATAGCATCAGTCTTGAAGGCCTCGCACCCGGTCTTTACCTTGTGACGGCAATGCTCAAGGGCGAACAAACCGTGGTGAAAGTGGTTGTGCGTCCCTGATCCTGACCTTCCATCGTGCCATCTCTTGCTCCGAGAGGTGGCTCGATGACTGAACCATATCTTTTAGAAGAATAACCCAAAAGGGCTGAACTCCATCATACGAGTTCAGCCCTTTACCTTAATATATAGTCCTTCCATCTTCAATATATAGCCTTTCCATCTTCAGACGATTCCCGTTCTCGGTGCTAGCCTTAGACGGATGATAAAGCGTGATGCTACTTTATCTTAGGCTTGAAGAGGTTGTTGTTCAGATCGGAGGTAAACTGCCGGATGTTGAAATCATCCTGATGCTTCTTGCCGAAGTCTGATTCGCGGTACATCTTGCCCAGTTGCTTGACGATGGTGCCCAGTCGGGTGGTGTTCTCTCCGTAGAAATCATCTGGCGGATAGAATGGGATGGTCTTGCGCTGACAGGAGTTGAGCGTGGTGCCCGTGAACATATTGGCATTTAGTCCGCGCTCCACCTTTATGCAGAACATCCTCTGCGTGATCTTGGTAAACACATCCGCATTGGCCGAAAGCCAACCATATTGAGGCGAGAACCGCTGCATCGTGCCCATCTTTACGATGCCCTTATCTAGATCGCTGCCCGTGATGTCAATGCGGTAGCGTGCCGATTCGCTCTCACCCGAGTCCATTCCGTCAAACATCACCATCAGATTGACCAGCGCATTGTTGATCATTCCCAGTGGCGACTTACCAAAGTTGCTTATGTCAGCCACCTTCATGTTGCCATATTTCACCACGCCTCCTTCCACGACGAGCCATTGCTTGCCGTCTTGTTTGATCTGTCCGATAACGTTCATCGGCACGTAGAACATGTTGACACTTCCTGCTACGTTCTCCATGTCAAGCGTTATCTTCTCCGAGGGTAACGTGATGGTAAGGAAACCTCGTGACTGACCGCTAGCGTATGCGTTGCCCGTGGTGTCACGCAGTTGCAGATAGACATCCACATCCTTGACGTTTGTCCTATCAAGATCGAGGTCGGCAAGATTCGAAACGCCCAGTTTTCCAGTGAAATGCTGGTTTGGTACCTCGATGATAGTGTCTTCCTTGACAAAGTGGCAAGTGATCTCGAGACGCCCATTGACCACAAACTTGTTGAAGGTCTGGGTGCGAGAGGAAGCCTTACTGGTCTCGATGGCTGACAGCTCCCATCCTTTGGCGATTGTACCCGTCACGCGCACCGTGTCGCCATAGGCATACTTGCCCGTGCCATACACCTTAGCGCTTCCCTCGGGGTAGGCTTTCACCGTGACGTCGTATGTTGCAGGAGTGGTGACGGTGGGTCCGATAGGAATGGTGTCACCAGTTAAGAGAACCTTAGGCAAGTCGTCCTTCGTGTCATCATCGGGCTGCCCAGGAGGAGGTGGTGGGACGCCAATGATAATTCCGATGTACGGCCAGCGATTGTCCAGTCGCTTCTCGAATGGACCACGGGCTTTGTCATCTTCGTTAAAGGCTATGGTGAAAGCTCCCGAAGGGTCTATCACACCTAGGTAGAGATACTCCTTGTTGGTGTTCTGGTCCTTAATGACCATAGAAGCCTTGGCATAACCATCCGCAGAAAACTGTCCGATGGCATTGTGTGAGTCGAATCGGTCGGGGACGTAAAGCACCGGCTGGTATTGCTCGTTGATCACGATGCGTTTCCTGTACGTGAAGTAAGGTGCGCGGTCAAACTTTGGTAGGTTGACACCGAACTCGCTATCCCATATAGGGAATAGTCCTGCAATGTCAAAATCCTTATTGACGATATACACCGGCCCTTCAAAGTCGTACTTGTCAGCCCTTGTCGCCGCCAGACCCTTATGGAACCAGGAAGCCAAACCATACCGCTTCACTTCCTTTCCCGCCATATCATAGAACACCGTACCCTCATCCGAGCTCTCGATAGAGAAATAGCCGTCAGAGATATCGCTGATAGTTGCGGCATATTGGAGGTTGGGCGCGTTGCTTGGCACCTCAATCACGGTAGCTCCTTTGCGGTCGATGAAGACCGGTTTGCCATCAAGCGATCCCTTATACTTAGGTATAAAAGCCAGCGCATAACCATTTGCAAAGTCGCGCACCGCGCTAAACTGCGGTTTGATCACCACGTTGCCTTTCTCATCGAGATATCCCCACGCCTTCTCAATGTTGCTGTAATAAGCCCTTAGACCCTCCTTGACGGACCGCATATAGGTGTGGTTGGTGCCCTTGTTGGTCATGTTGACCTTGTCAGAGAGGTGTGGCCAGATCTTCTCACCCTTGGTATTGATGTAGAAATGGTTGATGCCGTTGCTTGTTTCGCTCACCATTGCCACCCCGTCATAAAACTGTGTGACCTGCGTCCATTCCTTGGAGAGCTCGCGCGTGCGTCCATCGGCATATAGGATGATGCCGTGCTGATTCTTGGGGTCGGCATTCCCCACCACACAGGCGCCCGAATCAAATCGCGGTTTCTCGCCAAACGTCTTGTATTGCGCCGGGAAGAGGCATCGCCCATCCACCGTCCAAAAGCTGTAATAGCTGCTATAGCCTATCTTGCGGTTATACTCCAGTAGGGAGAATATGCCCTCACTCACATCCGACATGCTTTCCCACGTAGCTTTGTGCTGCACCAGCCGTGTGCTTGAAGATAGGTGTATGCCGGTCATCGTAGGGCCTTGGTCATGCGATGAGGTCACCGCAGGTGTGGCTGTAGACGCATTGCTCGATGCCTTCACCACTTCTTGCTGCGTAGAGGCGGGCTGGGCAGGCTTGGTCTTGCTCTTCGATTTCTTTCCCTTGAGCGCATTCTCCACCTTGTCCAGCCCCTTATTGAGCTTTTCCAATCCCTTGTTGAGCTTGTCCAGAAACTGCGCATCAGCATTCAGCGGACACCCCACGGCGAGCAGACTGACGAGCAACGCCGTCAGTATAGGTCTGTTGTTGATCTTGCTTCTCATTCGCATTTGCTTTCCATCTCGTTATATCTTTCCAGTTGACTGTCGGTCATCTTCCCGCCTTTCTTTGCTGCGGATAGTCCAAGACCTATGACGAACATCGCTTCCTGTTCATCTTGAGGCAGGCTTTTGAGATACTGCTCGCGCTCATCCTTACTCTTTCCTTCTACCTGATCCACAAAGAGCTCCATCTGATCTAGGAGGAAGTCGCAATCGTCTTCGCTGATATCATCTTGCTTTACCAGCTTTTGGACACGTTCTACATCCACTCCCAGCTGGTCTTTATCAACCTTAGTGGTCTCCGTGGTCTCTGTTTTCTCACTGGTATCCGATTGTGCTTTGTTGTTAGAACATGAGGTGATTCCGAGAATAAGGATAATAGCCAGACTACAATAAATAGATTTTTTCATGATGTAATACTTTTAAAAGGTTAGTCAATAATCGGCCCCTCTCTCGCCTTGAAAGGTTTGTAGCTTGTCAAGGCTGCAGTTAGAAGCTCTGCTCAAAGGTACATCAAACATAGGAACATGGCTCCGCAAGACGTAAAAAAGCTATCTTGAATCGTCAATCCTACGTCTCAAAGGGTAAAAAGATTGTGTCAAATGGTAAACGAACGTGACGCTCAGGTGGTTACGTTCTTGCGATATTCGGTGGGGGTAGCGTCTTTACTCTTCGAAAAAACGCGGTGGAAGGTAGAAAGCGAGTTGAACCCCGACTGGATAGCTATCGCATAAAGGCTATCTTTGCTCTTCTGTAGCAGCTCGCAAGCATAGTCGAGTCTGAGTGCGTTGACATAGTCGTAGAACGTCGTACTGAGTTCGCGGTTGAAGTAATTGCTCACATACGTGCGGTTAGAACCTACGGCTTGAGCCACATCTGAGAGCTTGAGACGAGGATTGAGAAAGGCTTTCTCCTGGACGAGATAGGCATCAATCTTTGAGCCCAAAGCCGAGAGGCTACATTCTGCCGCATCTATTGTGGTAGTGGGTGTCTCCTCCAGCTCGCTGATGACCGACTCGTGACGATAGATAAAGTAGGCGATAAACATCCACATGATGAGGTTGCTCATCGCATAGACACACTCTATGTCCGTGTGAATCACGAAACAGTCGAGTATCCATATTCCCAGAATCACGTAGAACGTGCAAAGGATGGTGGTGAGCCAGTTCAGACTGACATTCTCCTTGTACGAATAGAGTTCTTTGAGGTGGCGGTTGTATCTTGGGATATGAATCATTGACCACACCAGATAATACGTGCCGTAGAGGCCAGCGCCTATCGACAATGCTCTGAACACCCATTCCTCACGGGTTAAGATGTAGACCACGGGCGTTACGACGAAGGGCAACTCCTGTAGCACGATGGTGCGAAGAGACAACCTATCGGGGGTGATCAGTTCCCTAAGGATAAAGGCATACAACGGTACGGCTATCATATCGATGCTAGTCATGGCGTTCCATAAGAACGCATCATCAAAGAGACCCATGCTGATCAAGGCAAAGTCCTTGACATACTCTAGGCTGATGATAGCCGTAAGGACAGCTACCAATTTGTTCAGACGCTCGCCTTTGCGCCAGAAGATCCAAGCCATCAGCCCAAAGAACATGGTTGATAGGCCGTTGATGTATGTCAGTGTGATCATCGTTGAGGCTGTTGGGCTATCGGGCGCAACGCCTGCCGCTACGCCCGAAGCCTATTTATTGCTTAACCATCTTGGTCGTGCTATGACCAGAACGGAGGATATACATACCTGCGGGGAGGCTAGAAGGTAGCTCGGTGCGTCCGCTTGTCATCGTGGTGGTGCCTATGCAGCGCCCGTCAAGGGTGTAGATGGTGGCTGCGGTAGCCGTTGTTGCTGCGTCGTGACCCTCGGTAGAGATGATGCCGTTGACATCAGCAGGGGTAGGACGGCAGATGGCAGCATTGAGAATCTGCCCATTCTGCATCACGAGCGCAATGACCTGAAGCGAGTCGTGATTGGCTATCTTAGCGTAAGAGAGGTCCACATCCTCACTATAAGAATAATATTGAGCGGGCTGCATCTGCGTGAAGGTTACATCCTTTCCGTAGAAATCGTTGACCGCACGAGCCACATCGTTGAACACCACGTCATAGGTGGGGTTGCCTTTGTTCTCCCATCCACCCATAGCGCCATAGCTTCCGCCAGCGTAGTAGTTCTTCTGCGAGTAGCCCGTGATGCCCGACTCGGTCACAACTAGCGCCACTTGGAACGTAGCCTCCTCACAAGCCTTGTCCTTGGCGATATGCGCTGTGGCGTGAATGGTGTGCTGTTCCTTATCTAGCGTGGCTTCCACCTTCACGCCAACGTTGCTCTTCATGGCTACATACTTGTCAAAGGCCTTGGTGAGCGTGGTGGCGTTGGGGTCCATCTGCTCACAGCGGTTGATCTCACAGGAGGGAGCACCCTTGGTCTGTCGGGCGATAAAGTCGGCATAGCTGGGCGCTTCGTCTGACATGGTGAGGTCGTCTCTGCCATGAGCCGATACCACGATAAACTGGTCGGGGTGAGCGGCGCGGACGGTCTCGATACCTACGATGCCTCGTGGGCAGTAGCCACACCATGTGCCGGTGTATTCCTCACACACCACACGCTGCTCAAATCCTTCATCGTGAACACGAAGCAAGGCCCTTACGGTATCATTCTTAGCACAAGCATCCGGCGTCCCATTGACAGCGGTGATCACTGCCACCACGGTGTATGTGCCAGGACCGGGTACCCATATCGCCAAGCTACATGAGTCTGATTGGCCTGCGGTGAGGTTGGTGGAGAAAGTCTCCTCTCGCATCTCGTTGCCCTCAATGCCATAACGGAGGGTGTAGCTCTGCACGGCATCCGTGCCACTACCTATCACTACGGGCTTAAAGATGGCGGTCTCTTGCAGCTCAGGCACTATCACGTCAGCCATCATGTTGGCAGCAAGGTCCGTGGCAGGCAGATTGTCGCCCTCCACAACGGCTTGGATGCAGACCGATCCCGAGATGCTCTCCCACTGTTTGGTGGCATTGTTGTATAGAAGCGAGCATCCATCAGGGGTGGGGGAGAGTGATAGACCCACACCGCCGCCAATGGGGAACGTACCGCTGTAGCTCAGCGTGAGGCTATCGTCAGCCGTGATGGTATAAGGCTGGTCCAGCGTCACCTCGTTCCATCCGGCGCGTAGGTCGCCCATCGACTGTGAGCAGAGCGCGTTGCGATCAGTGGCATGATGACGGATAGATGCCGTCACACCTTGAGCTGCCGTGCCGATGCCCACGCGTATGGCTGTAATCTTAGCTCCAACATAGGGCGCAAGACGTGCCGGAGAGAAGGTGGTGTGGGCTGTGTAGCTGGCATTGCTAGCTCCATACATGCGGTCAACGCTGGTGACGTGACATAGGGTGACCTGTGCTGATAGGCTTTGGCATAGCGCAAAGAGCATCATCAGTGCGGATAGAAGGGTACGTTTCATAGTAGATCTTTATTGATAGTGATATGATTGATGGTATGCAAAAGTAAGAATAATATTTGACAAAGTCAAACTTATCGTCCTTTAGAGTGTGTTTTACATCCTAAAAAAGGCACGATGACCAACTGAAAGCGATGTGATGGCAACAAAAAATAAATTGTTTTTCGGATAAAATCAATTTATTTTTCACCGAAAAACAATTTATTTCTTCATCCGAAAGCGTTCCTTTCGGGATGTGTCGGGGCTGATATGACGATGTCAGTGTGCCGCTATCAGCGTGCGAGATGGTATGGCGCTGGAGGTGTTAGCGCTGTGCCGAGGAGGAGACAAACTGCACAATGTCAGTCACCACCGAGCTATCTACGTGGCCGGGCTGCATATACTCGTCGGGTGACGGTTTGCCTTCGCCTTGCGAGAAGAGGTGGTTGAGCTTGGGATAGAGCTTCAAGGTGACGTTCTTGCGGCCTTTCATCGCCTTCTGCCAAGCGCTGAAATCGGTTTGGGTCACTTGATAGTCGCGCTCACCTTGTAGCACCAACATAGGCAACGAGAGCTTCTTGGCAGTGGCTATCGGGTCATACTGGGCGTCAAAGTCGAGATAACCTTCGGGCAGCGAAGCCTTGACCTGACAGACCTGAAGGGCGATGGTGTCAGCAGATACGCCGAGGTAGCGGAGCTGTTCTTCTATCGTGGGGATGAGCTTACGTGTGGGAGCCGCCATGAGCACGATGCCCCTGACGCTGGGACAGCGCTGGGCGATGCGTGGTGCGAGGGCTGCGCCAAGGCTGTGCCCTACGATGTAGATACGAGAAGAGTCGATCTCGGGTTGTGACTGCGCCAAGCGAACGGCTGCGAGGACATCGTCCACAGCCTCGGTGTCATAGTTGCCGGGCTTGCCAGCGGGCATCCACCCCGTGGGACTGACCCTTGTGCGCTTGTCATATCGTATCACGGCGATGCCTTGCTTACTCAGCGCATCAGCCAGATCCTTGAATGGCATCTGCGCACCCATACTCTCATTCATGTCACAGGGGCCCGATCCGTGAACGAGAATCACGGCAGGGCTCTTCGCAACGGCTGAGGAGGGCAGCGAGAGACGCCCCGGAAGCTTCAGTCCGTCGTTCTCGATGGTGATCTCACGCTCGTTTTCAGCCAGCAGCGGTTGCTCGTTGGTGAGCTGGAACGCCATCAAGTTGCCTTCCTCATCAAAGCCTACCACCAGCGTGGCGGTATAGGCGGCATAGGTGAGCTGGCGCGAATAGATGTCATACTGCATCTGCTTCTGATGCTGCCACAGGTCGGCTTGCTTCACATCGCCTAGCTTCTGATCGAGCATCTGCACTTGCTCAGCAAACTGCGCTGGTGTGAAGTATTGGGAAAAGAGCGAGCGCCCCTCCTCATAGATGCTATCCGGCTGGTGCTGCACATAGAACTGATAGATGCGGTCGGGCTTGGAATAAGCCTTACGCATAAGCGACGTGATGGCCGACTGGGCTGAACATGAGCCTATCCAGCAAAGCAACAAGGTGATAAGGGTAAGAAATCGGTTCATAATGAGGATGGTTAGGAAATGAGATTTACGAAAGACAAAAGTAAGAAAAAATAGCGAAGATGTGTTCTTAAATTCCTAAAAAATGGACGTAAAAAACAACTTTAACATTTTCGTATAGCCATTTAGGGAAGTAATTAAGCAAAACCAAGTACCTTTGCACCTATATAATAAAAGGTAAGAATGAGGAAATTCATCATAGCCGTTATCTATATCATCGCCGCCATGCCCTGTATGGCGCAAGGAACGCTGACGCTAGACGAGTGCAGACGGCTGGCTTTGGAGAACAATAGACAGCTCAAAGTGTCCAAGATGGCAGTGGACATTGCCGAGAACACGCACAAGGTGGCTAAGACCAAGTATCTGCCGCATCTAGACGGTATGGCAGGATATGAGCATTTCACCAAGGAAGTGTCACTACTGAACAACAATCAGAAGTCGATGTTGTCCAATCTAGGAACCAATGCCACCAGTCAGATCACATCGTCGCTTACCACTGACCTCACCAACATGGTGCAGCAAGGACTCATCAGTAGCGACCTAGCACAGCGGTTGTCCGAGGTCCTCAGTAGCGTAGGGGGCTCTTTGGGACAAGCCGGCAACAATGTGGGACAGAGCATCCGCGATGCCTTCCGTACCAATAACAAGAATATGTATGCGGGAAGCATCCTGATGACCCAACCTATATATATGGGTGGAGCTATCAAGGCGGCTAATGACGCTGCCGCCATATCTGAAGACTTGGCTCGGAACAACGTGGAAGCCAAGCGACAGAATGTGCTCTTTGCCGTGGACAACGCTTACTGGCTAGCCGTTTCGCTCAAGAACAAGGAACGACTGGCGAAGCAATATCTCACATTGATACAGAAGCTGGAAGGTGATGTGCAGAAGATGATACGCGAAGGGGTGGCTACACGCTCTGACGGACTGAAGGTCAACGTGGCTGTGAACACCGCCGATATGCAGGTGTCTAAGGTCGAAGATGGTGTGGCGCTGGCCAAGATGGCGCTCTGCGAGCTATGTGGCTTACCACTAGATGGCGACTTGCGGCTAGCCGATGAAGGCGAAGGACAGCTCATCCCCGACTATGTCACCATGCCTGCAACGGAGACCGACACCGCTTACGAGGCACGTCCTGTGGTGAGAATGATGGAGAACATGGTGAGTCTGACCGAGCAAAACACCAAGCTGGTCAAGGCGCTGTACCTCCCGCACGTGGTTCTTACGGGCGGATACACCGTTTCCAATCCTAATGTGTTCAACGGATTTGAGAAGAAATTTGCTGGTGTGTGGAACATCGGCGTGGTGGCGCAGGTACCCATATGGAACTGGGGTGAGAGCAAATACCGCATACGGTCAGCCCGTACCATGACTGCCATTGCCAATATGGAGCTCCAAGACCTACGCAGCAAGATAGATCTAGAGGTGGAGCAGTGTAAGTTCAGACTGAAAGAAGCACACCGCAAGCTCACCACCGCACGCAAGAACATGAGCAACGCTGAAGAGAATCTGCGCTGTGCCAACGTGGGTTTCAAGGAGGGCGTGATGACCGTGACCGACGTAATGACCGCGCAGACCGCATGGCTGTCCTCACAGACGCAGGTTCTAGATGCCGAGATAGACGTGCGTCTAGGCAATATCGCCTATAACAAAGCCTTGGGCCGAATCAGCAACTAACGATTAGAAACCGATAAAAAAAGAGATAAACCAATGTCAGCAAAATCACAACACAATAGTATCTTACTGGCCATCGTGGGCTTTACGCTTGTGGTGGTCATCGTGGCAATCATCGGTTCGTTTGCCTTAAAGAAGGATCCCGAGATCATCGAAGGGTCCATCGAGGTGAGCGAGTATCGCGTAGCATGTAAGTTGCCGGGTCGTGTGACCGACATCAAGGTCAAGGAGGGCGACTATGTCCATAAGGGTGACGTGCTAGCCGTGCTTGAGATACCTGAGGCTGATGCTCAGGAGAAGGTGGCTCAAGCCACTGCCAATGCCACTCAGGCACTGAGCGATCTGGCTGCAGCACCTGTACGAAAGGAGACCGTGGAGAGCGCGTACCAGATATACCAACAAGCTGTGGCGGCAAAGGACGTAGCTGAGAAGACCTACGGACGTATGCAGCGCCTCTTCGATGAGGGTGTGACCACGGCGCAGAAGCGTGACGAGGCTTACGGAGCATATCAAGTGACCCTGGCACAGGTGGAGACAGCCAAGGCTCAGTGGGAGCTAGCACAGAAGGGATCACGCGAAGAGTCGAAGAGAGCTGCTGCACAACAAGCACAAGCAGCCAAAGATGCGGTCAATGTGGTCAAGTCGGTGCTGAAAGAGACCGTCCAACGCGCTACGGCCGACGGTGAGGTGAGCAACATCTATCCCAAAGTGGGTGAACTGGTGGGCCTCGGCAGTCCGATCATGAGCATCTCGATGATGGATGATGTGTGGGGTTCATTCAACATTCGTGAGGACCAACTGCAAGGAATGAAGGTGGGTGACGTCTTTACCGCCTATGTTCCTGCCTTCAATAAGAGCATCAAGATGAAGGTGTATGCCATCAAAGATGAAGGCTCTTATGCCGTGTGGAAAGCCACCAAGACCACGGGACAATATGACCTTAAGACCTTTGAGGTGAAGGCTCGCCCAATAGAGAAGCTCGAGGGTCTACGTCCTGGTATGTCGTTGGTACTAAAGCGATAAGCTAGCGTGTAGATGAAAAGACTCTGGAAGATAGCAGTGCGTGAGTGTGTATGGATGGCTAAGACACCCATATACCCTTTCTGTATGATCATTTTCCCGATTGTGGTGATGTTTCTCTTCACCTCTATGCTCAACGAAGGACAACCCACTGAGATCCCTATCGGTGTGGTGGACCAGGATAACACCGCTATGACACGTTCGATGGTGCATAAGCTCGAGGCGTTTCAGTCTACCAAGGTGGTGGATCATTATGCCACGGTGACTGAGGCACGCAAAGCCATCCAGCGTGGAGAGATCTACGGCTTCCTCTATCTACCTAAGAATACCACCAAGGATGTCTATGCTAGCCGGCAACCGCGCATCGCTTACTATTATAGCAATGCCATCATCCTAGCCGGTAGCATGGTGTTTAAGGATCTCAAGACCATCACTACGCTCAGCGAAGCGGCGGTGGGATCGTCCAAACTGCAGATGCTGGGTAAGACCACGGATGAGATCAAGACCTTCCTTCAGCCCATCGCACTGGATGTGCACATGATCAACAACCCTTATTCTAACTATAACGTCTATCTCAGCACGGTGATGATTCCGGGTGTGATAGGCTTATTTATCTTCCTGATAACGGTCTACTCGATAGGTACCGAACTGAAGTTTGGTCGTGGTAAGGAATGGATGAGGCTGGCAAAGAACAACGTGGTGGTGGCTATCACGGGTAAGATATTGCCCCAGTTCCTTGTGTTCATCACCATCTTCTTGGTGTACGACTGGTATCTATTCTGCCATCTAGGCTTCCCGCACCCCGGTGGCTTTGGCACGGTGGTGCTTCTGTCCCTGCTGATGGTGCTGGCGTGTGAGGGTTTTGGTATCTTTGCCTTCGGCTTGATGCCCTCGTTGCGCATGTCAATGAGCATCTGTAGCTTGTGGGGTGTGCTGGGATTCTCACTCAGCGGTGCTACGTTCCCTGCCTTTGCTATGGATACGATGCTACAGGGCGTGGCCAATCTCATCCCGATGCGCCATTACTGGATGATCCATCAGATGTGTGTGTTCAATGGATTCCCCCTTTATGATGCCTACTTCAATATTGCCGCACTTGTGATATTTGCTTGCTTGCCTCTGCTGACGATGTTCAACATACGCAAGGCGATGCAAGAATATGTTTATATACCCTAACACTGAAGAGGATGAACAAGCTCAAAGCTATAATCAGTCAGATGCTACAAGCTATCAAAGATATGTTCTATATCTGGTGGCTTGAGATGAAAAACACCATCAAGGATGAGGGTGTGCTGATCTTCTTTGTGCTGGTGCCACTGGGCTACTCTCTCCTTTACTCATGGATATATAACAATGAGGTGCTTCATGATGTGTCCGTGGCAGTGGTGGATCAGTCGCACACGGAGCTCTCGCGTGAGTTTCTGCGTCGTGTCAACAGCACCCCCGACGTCAAGACGGCTTACTACTGCAACAATATCCAAGAGGCACGCAACCTCATCGGTAGGCAAGAGGCACATGGGATCATCTTCATCCCGGAGGATTTCAGTCGTACCATCGAGCGTGGAGAGCAAGCACATATCAGCATCTACTGCGATATGAGTTTGATGCTATGCTATAAAGCCATCTATCAAAGCGCCTTGGGCGTCTCCCAAGTGATCAATGCCAATATCCAAAAGCCTAAGTCGATGAGTATCACTGAGCGCGATGAGGAGGTGGCTACCGAACCTATTGTGGTGGACAACGTAGCGATGTTTAATCCCACAGGTGGCTACAGCAACTCGCTGATGCCGGCTGTGCTCATCCTGATCATTCAGCAGACGCTCTTGCTTGGTATCGGACTGGCAGCGGGAACGGCGCGTGAGAACAATCGTTATCGCGACTTGGTGCCTATCAGTAACCATTACAACGGCATCTTCCGCATCGTATGTGGTAAGTCGCTGTGCTATTTCATGATTTATATGGTGATGTCTGCATATATGTTGCTGCTTGTACCACATTGGTTTCAGCTCACGCAGCTCATCACGTTCAGGTCCTATCTGCTCTTTGTGTTGCCTTACCTCTTGGCTTGTATCTTCTTCGGCATGACCATCTCATGTCTCATTCGCTATCGTGAAAACGTGATGTTGATGGTGGTGTTCACCTCTGTGCCGATGCTGTTCCTTAGCGGTATCAGTTGGCCTAAGGAGAGCATCCCAGGCATCTGGCGAGGTATCAGTTGGCTGATTCCATCTACCTTTGGCATTCGCGGTTTTGTCCGACTCAATAGTTTGGGCGCATCGATGGCAGATGTGGCTACCGAATATAGGGCGCTTTGGATACAAGCGGCGGTCTATTGCGTGACCACTTGCTTGGTGTATCGCTTCCAGATACGCAACGCTTATAAGCATGCTAACGATCATCTCAGTGCGATACAAGCCAAACTGAGGGCTCGCCAGCAGCAAACGGAGACCGAAAAGCCGCACGACGAACCCTCAAATGAACACGTAAAATCTCAAACTGAGACCACCGAAAAACCTGTTGATACTGAATCTGACAATGTTCAGAACCGGTAGCCTAGCATCTGTGAATACCTAATTCTTACTGACGGAAAACCTGTTGCTTATATCGCATATAGCTCGCAAGGTTGTCTTCTGCTTGGCTTTGCTTGTCTGCCTCATGTTGTGAGGTAAGCGAAGCGTCGTTTCTCTCTTCCTTTGCTTGCACTGATGCAACATTGTCATTAGCCTTGACGTTGCTTGATGGCCTGTCTTCACCAGGCTGTGAAGTGGTGTTTTGGCAGATAAGATTGGTCGCGCTTGTCGCAGTGCTCATCGTCTTATCGTCATTCTTTGCGCCAATCGTCACCGTTTCATGGTCAGAGAGATAGAATGTTTGCTGGGGATTTGAACTCTGTGCGGCAAGATTTGTTGCCGCAGTCATTGCCAATGTGATGGATAAAATAATCTGCTTCATAATCTAATACCTATTAGTACGCTGCAAAATTACTCCTATTCTGCCACATTCAGCGTAGCCAGATTATGGTTAGAATAACACAAATCGCTGAAGATGAGATTCATCATTGGTTAGTGTGGCGGCTTGAGGTAGCAATTGTGTCGGTTCGGCTGGATTGTTGTTCCAAATGCAAGGTGCGAGTTTGCAATCAAAATAAGCCATTATTATGTGTACCTCGCACATCAATGCCCATTAAGCAAAGCAGTCCTCGTATGATGCAAAATAACAAGAGAGCCATTTACTCGGGGTAAATGGCTCTCTATAATAATAAGGTATAAAGGGTCGGATTATAAACTTGATGCAACTAAAGATGCGTCTTCGCCTTCATAGGTGAGCAATGGAGTTACGGGCTTATAACGTAGTTCTTGATAATGGAACAGGCGAAGGGCTGCGAACTGATGGTCTTCTGACACGCACATCTCTAACATATAGTTGCCCAAATGGGTTTCGGTCAACGATTCTAGGCCTGCAAGCATAGCTGGTTGCTTCGCTTTGTCAGCGGTGAGGATGCATTCTAGCATACGACCATTGTCGGGATCGTACTCCTTCTTGAAAGCTTTAAGCTTACTGTTAGTGGTGAGATAAACTGCTGATGTGGATAGACCGAAAAACGATTTCTTTACTTGTACATGTGAATCATTGACGAGGTCAGATGACATCGTCAAGCTATTAAAACTTGGCATATAAATTTCCTTTAAATAATTGATAATGTTTGTTGAGTTAGGGGCGCTCTGTCAAAGGGGCGGACATGATGACCTAACACAACAAATGCCGTAGCGTGAACACATAATAACGACACGCTGGCAAAGTCATCAATGGAGTGGACAACGATAATGCGCACCCCGAGAAATGACTAAAGGAAATCTTTTGTATGTAAAATAAGTGATTGACTCTTACCGATGGGTGAAGAGAAGGTAGATAGTGCTCTGCCGATGTGATGCGGCGAGGACGAGAACTACACACGAGCGCAAGCGTTGAAGCATTGTTGATAACGGCTTGCGGTCTGTCATGATGATTAATCCAAGCTGCAGTGGTGTTATCATCCGAAGACAATGGCAACGCTGAGGTGCTTGCCGAAACCTCCGCTTGACTTGCTAGCATCAAGCTTATTGTGAGGAATAATATCTTCAGTAATCGTGATATTTGCATCTTAGACTAACCTTTTTCTATCTGCAAAGATAATACAATCTATATGTAATGCAAAATATATGTCCATTTTTTATACAAATGCTAGGGTGGTGGGGTTTGCTATTTATGGGATTGTATCCAAGCTTTTGCTTCGTTTGTTAGTGTTATATATATTTTTCTAGTGGCTTATGAGTGTAGATGTGATGTCTGAAAATGAAAAAGTTGCGTTGAAAGAGAGTAAGAATCGTTTAAATATAGTAACTTTACACACTGAAATAAACGCTCTCTCAATATAAACGAGAAATGGTAAATATGAAGAATGTAACCTTCTTAATGGAATATAATATGTGTAAAGTGAAAGATATGGGTAAAACATTAACTTTGTTGTCACGCATTGTTATGGTTGTGGCGCTACTCTTACCGGCATCATTAATGCAGGCAGATAACCAAGCTTGGGTAGGTTATGATCAATCTGCTCAAACGTTAACGTTCCACTACGATTCGCTTCGTGAAGAAGCCACGGGTATCACCACATACAATCTCCCCGTTAGTGGTATGCCAAGCTGGTCAACGTATGCATCGCAGATCGAGAAAGTGGTCATTGATAGCGCCTTTGCAAAGGTGCGACCCACTAGCTGTGCCAGTTGGTTCTTTAATATGGGTAAACTCTCTGAGATCCATGGACTCAATTATCTACACACTGATGCGGCTACAACGCTAGAGCAGATGTTCTGGGGTTGTAAAAGTTTAACTTCGTTGGACCTTACTGGATTCAATACGTCGAGTGTTACTACGATGGCGAGAATGTTTCAAAATTGTAGCTCACTGGCGCAAATAGATGTCTCAGGATTTGACACGAAGAGTGTGACTGATATGTCCTCAATGTTTAATGGCTGCTCCGCTCTGACCGCTCTTGATCTGTCTAGTTTCAACGTAACGGCTGTTACCACGCTGAATAGTATGTTCAGTGGTTGCTCTTCGCTGGCAGAAATTAATCTTTCTAGCTTTAAGAAAGTGTATGCGACAGATATGGAAATGATGTTCCAAGGATGTTCTTCGCTGACCTCTCTTGATCTATCGAGTTTCATTGCTTTAAATCCGGAAACATTATCTAGCATGTTTCAAAACTGTACCAAGCTAGAAAAACTCGATTTAAGACATATTCATACCGAAAAGGTTACGAGTATGGCACGTATGTTCAACGATTGTCGTTCGCTTAGCGAGATTGCCGTGAACCGGTATTTTACACTTTCTGCAGAATGTGATGGTACATATATGTTCTCAGGTTGTGCGAAGTTGACCGGCTATAACGAAGATGAAGATGGTATTGAAAAAGCCAAATATATCTCCGAAGGTGGCTATTTTACAGAAAGTAACATAATAAGACCATGGGTAGAATGGGATTCCTCTACTAAGACACTAACGTTCTATAATGATGATTATGTAGAATTATCTTCCGATTCTTTAAGTAAGTTTGATTTACCTACTACAGGCGAACCAGGTTGGAATACCATTGCATCCCAAATCCTTAAAGTAGTCTTTGATCCTAAATTTGCTGATGCCCGTCCTACATCTTGTGCTTATTGGTTTTCTGATTGTTATAGTTTGGGTGAGATACAAGGACTTGAATACCTTAATACTTCTAACGTGACTAAGATGAACTTAATGTTTGGTGGTTGTGGTATAATGAAGAAGCTAGACTTGTCTAGTTTTGATACGAAAAACGTGACCAATATGGTTCAGATGTTTTATGATTGTCAAGAACTAGAAACATTGAATCTAACAAGCTTCAATACCGAAAACGTCACCGATATGGCTAATATGTTTGGTGATTGCCGTGCTCTAACCTCTCTTGATCTCTCAAGCTTTAATACTTCTAAGGTGACAGATATGTCGGAAATGTTCCAGGATTGCTATGCCTTGACGTCTCTTAATCTATCATCAGGATTTAATACCTCCAATGTGACTGACATGGAAAGTATGTTTCAGCTTTGTATGTCTCTAACATCGCTAGATCTCTCTAGTTTTAATACATCTAAGGTGAAATACTTTAGGAGAATGTTTCAACATTGTAGCGCCTTAAAAATGATTTATGTAAGTAATGAGTTTGTAATCCCTGATCACACATATAGTAGTTACGAAATGTTTTATGGTTGTACATCACTTCCCAACTATGATAGTAACAATGTAGATGAAGAAATGGCCAACTATCAAACTGGTTACTTCCGTCTCTTTGAACCATGGGTAGCTTATAATGCAGAGACCAAAACCCTGTCTTTCCACTGCGATGGCAAACGAAAGACTACTGAAACTACCGCAACATACGAAATCCCTAACACTTCGGTTATAGATCCCGCTTGGCTCGCATATAAAAGTGAAATCGAAACCGTTGTGATTGATAGCTCCTTTGTATATGCACGTCCCACTGACTGTCAGTCTTGGTTCCGAGAGATGATTAATCTGAAGTCCATCCAGGGTATGGAATACCTCAACACTTCAGAAGTGACCAACATGTCTAATATGTTCTATCATTGCTCATCCCTGACCGACCTTAATCTGCAAGAACTTCAGACGGCTAATGTTACAGATATGTCAAGGATGTTCTCTCATTGCTCTCAGTTGGCTGTGATAGATGTAAGCTCGTTCGAAACGGAGAAGGTTACAGATATGTCAAGTATGTTCTATGCCTGCTCCGCCCTAAAGAGTATCTATGCTTGTAACACATTTGTTGTCCCCACCACCTGCACCGGTACCAATATGTTCTATGGATGTGTTGGGTTGGAAGGTTACTCAGATAGTAAGGTGGACACCACTTATGCTAAGTACACTACCCTGGGTGGTTATTTCACCCACATTAGCGAAGAACCTGAGGCTTGGGTGCTCTTCGATGAAACCACTGGCACTCTCTCGTTCCGTTATGACAAGAAACGTATACTGGCTCAGACTACCAAAAAGTATCTCCTTACCGATGTGGATGAGACCACTGCAGGTCTCGTGGATCCGTCTATGGTCACCCCAGCATGGCATAAGCATGCCAAGGATGTTCTGCTAGTAAAGTTTGATAAGAACTTTTCGGATGTTCGCCCCACCACTTGTAGCTTCTGGTTCCATGGTATGAATCATCTCAAGAGCATTCAAGGTATGGAGTATCTTAACACCTCTGAGGCTACAGCTATGGCATGGATGTTTGTGGGGTGCGATTCGCTGAGCGAAATCAGTCGCACTCTCACCAATCTTAGTACGGCTAAGGTTACCAATATGAAGGGAATGTTTGCAGAATGTAAACTGCTTACAGATCTTGATCTGACTAGCTTCAATACAGAGAATGTAACCACTATGGCGGATATGTTCAATGGTTGTCTCTCGTTAAAGTCGGTCAACTTAACTCGATTCAATACCGCACGAGTAACAGATATGAGCAATATGTTCTTCAATTGTAACGCTCTTGATACGCTCAATCTGTCAAACTTTAACACCTCGAATGTAGAAAGAATGGACGGAATGTTCGGTTATTGTTCTTCTCTCGTCACGTTGGATTTGTCAAACTTCAACATGGCAAAGGATACCACGATGTCCCGAATGTTCCGTAGCTGTTCGTCTCTCAAGGAGCTAAAGCTATCCTCGCAGAAAACTTCTGCTGTGAAAGATATGTCCAATATGTTTACAGGATGCTCCTCGTTGACAACGTTAGATCTCGAGAGTTTTGTTCCTTCTGCAGTAGAAACTACAAGAGAGATGTTCAAACAGTGTGAAAAACTGAATATTATCTATGTCAATGACTTCTTTGTTATACCAGAATGTTGTGAAGATACGAATATGTTTGCAGGTTGTACCGCTCTGCCTGGCTTTGATTCTAAGCAGGTGGGTAAGCAAAAGGCTATATACACCACTCTTGGGGGGTACCTTACAGCTTGCGCAAGCCAGGCTTGGGTTGAATATAATACTAACCAACGAACGTTGACGTTCTATTATAATAATGTAAGGAAAGCTTCTTCTTGTAAGACATATGGCCTCAATGAGGGTGATACAGAACCAGGGTGGCGCGGATCTTATAATGCTTCACGCGTTATTTTTGATAAATCCTTTGCAGAGGCGCGTCCTACAAGTTGTCAATCTTGGTTCGCAGATCTTTATCATATGAATAGCCTCGAAGGATTAGAGAATCTGAATACATCTTGTGTTACTACGATGAAGCAGATGTTCTACCATTGTCCTTTGGATACATTAGATTTGTCTCATATCAATACATCAAGCGTTACTAATATGGAAGAGATGTTTAGATACTCAGATAAATTGAAGACGCTTGATTTGACTAGCTTCAATACGTCTAATGTTACTACGATGCAAAGCATGTTCGCTAATTGTTCAAGCTTGGCTTCTATTGATCTTAGCAGTTTCAATACATCTAATGTTAACAATATGCATTATATGTTCAATTCATGTAAAGCATTAACCTCTCTAGATCTTACATCGTTTGATACCAAGAATGTGGCTAACATGATATCTATGTTTGGAAACTGTAATAAGTTGCGTACTCTCGATCTTAGTTCTTTCAATACAGCATCAGTTACGCAATGTTTTTATATGTTCGCAGCTGATGCAGAAACAGCCCTTACCACCATCTATGCTAGCGATTTGTTCAAGATTCCAGATGAAGCTGAAGCTTATGGTATGTTCTCTGGTTGTGACTCTTTGCCAGGTTTTACAAAAGATAGCAGAGGTAAAGAAAAAGCAGTGGATACCTCAAAGGGCGGTTACTTAACCTTACGTCGTCTCTTCTATGTGGGCAATACGCATTATCCAGTGGATGGCACCGAAGCAATCTGTCACAAGGACGTGGCGTTTACTGATGGTGAGGCATACACTTCTAGATTCGATTTCAGCTTCGATGCAGATAACACCGCAAGTTACACACGCAATGTGTCTAATCATTGGGCCACGCTCTGCTTGCCATTCGCCTTCAACACAAACGAAAGTGACGCCAAGTACTACACCGTAACTCAGTATGATAAAGACAAAATTCTCGTCAGCCGTGTCACAGGAGATGTTGCTGCAGGAACGCCCGTCTTGGTTTATACCGATGGTAGCTCTTTTAAGATTAGTTCTAAGGGTGCTGCGGCTGTGGCCAGCCCTATAGCGAATGATGTGTTAGCGGGTGTATTCGCTCAGACGGAAGTGGAAGATGACGATTATATCATTGCTAATAATCATTTTTGGAATGTAGGTTGGCTCAAGGAGAACAACTCTGAGACCCAAAACGTTTACGTAGCGCCTTATCGTGCTTATCTCAAGCTCTCTTATTCTGAAAGCACCAAACCAAACTCTATTAGTATAGCAGAGGGCGAGGCTACAGATATTCGAGACATAGACACCACGGATACTTCCGATAATATCTTTGATGGCGCAGAGCTCTACGATCTACAAGGTCGCCACCTCTCTGCTCCTACCCGTGGCGTTGTTATCGTTCGTAAGAATGGTGTTACGCGCAAGGTCGTAGTGAAATAGAATCATTAATCACACAGACTCTTATCTCTAAGCGAACACGGAGTCTGATATACCGAAGCAATATCAACGGCGATATATTCTTAATAGTATAAAAACTAAGTCTCTAGTGCCAATATCGTGGGACCTCTAATCCCATTATAGGCGCTAGAGATCTTATTTAGTGAAGAACCAAATACGATAATGTTGAAATCGTTTTTCTGAATTTTAAAAATGTTACCTCGCCCATTAAGACCTATGTTTAAGGTCTATTGATATTCTTGAGTTTGCGTCAATGTCTGCTCCGTCAC
>CAVHUZ010000040.1:0-22951 GCA_963639545.1 Bacteroidaceae bacterium | reverse complement strand
GGGAAAGCTGAAGCCGAGCTTCCTTTCCGCTCGTTTGCAATATCTTTGCATAAGAATATTATATATAGGTATATTAAGCAAGAAAAGCTTTATAGGTAAATAATTACAAGTAACAAGATGAAACATCTCATTACCGCTCACACCCGCGCCATCCTCCTGATGGCTCTCATGTTGCTTCTGCCCTCAGCGCTGTGGGCAGACAAGGAGGCGTATGCCCAGTACGCCGATGGCACGCTGACGTTCCGCTATGATGAGGACCGAGCAAGCCATACCGACACTTATGACATGCCCGCATCGGGCGTAACCCCTGGATGGCTGACCCACCAAAGTGATATCACGAAGGTGGTCTTTAGCGAGGACTTCAAGGATGCGCGTCCCGAGCGCTGCGCCAACTGGTTCTACAATATGAACAATCTAACCGATATCCAAGGCATAGAATATCTCAATACCTCTGAAGTGAATGACATGAGCTACATGTTCTATCAATGTACCTCACTTACCTCACTGGATGTGAGCCATTTCAGCACGGATAACGTTACCACGATGACACATATGTTCAAGGACTGTGAGCAGCTCGCCGTGCTCGATGTCACATCGTTCCATACCCAGAATGTGGACAATATGGCTTCAATGTTCTATGGCTGTGTGAAGCTCACCGAGCTGGATCTGAGCACCTTTGATACCCGGAAGGTGACCAACATGCAGACCATGTTTGCTTATGACAAAGGTCTCAGCCATATCTATGCGTGCGACCTCTTTGTCGTGGATCAGGTGACCAGCTCTGATCAGATGTACGTAGCTTGTGATGGGTTACCCAACTATCAGCTATCCAACTGGGGAAAGGAATACACTAAGGACTATCTCACCCCTCTCGCAGCGCAGCCTTGGGTGGAGGTTCAGAAAGACTCCAAGACGCTGACCTTCCACAATGACAATACCCGAAGCGCCGTCATAGCTACACGCAAGTTTGATATACCTGCTGAAGGTACGCCTGGATGGACGGATTATTGGCAGCATGTGTATCGTGTGGTCTTCAACGAGAGCTTTAAGGATGTACGCCCGACATGTTGCTCTATGTGGTTCTACAATTTTTGGTATCTCACGAGTATCACAGGCCTAGAATACCTCAACACCTCTGAGGTGACTGATATGGGCTATATGTTCCATGCTTGTCATCAGCTTACCTCACTAGATCTGCGTACCTTCGATACAAAGAAGGTTACCACGATGGCAGGTATGTTCCAAGAGTGCATTTATATGAAATCATTGGACCTCCGCTCGTTCAACACCTCTAATGTTGAGGATATGTCCTATATGTTCGGAAATTGTACCGATTTGAAATCGCTTGACCTTATCAACTTTGACACACGGAAGGTGACCAATATGGTCTATATGTTCGGCGTGTGCGAGAGTATAAGCTCTATCACTGTATCCAACCTCTTTACCGTGGATCAGGTGACCAGCTCTACGAACATGTTCGCGGCTTGTCGTCATCTGCCCGATTATGAGAATGGTCATGAAGACAAGAGCTATGCCAAGACTTATCTGACCTATGGGTCGATTCAGATTCAGACATGGGTGGGATATCAAAAGGACACCAAGACGCTCACCTTCTACCATAACCATTATAAAGACTATGCCTTCGACACCAACAAGTATAGTCTGCCCGCATCGGGTGAAGACCCAGGATGGCTCAGCAATCAAGACGATATAGAGCATGTGGTCTTTGAAGAGAGTTTCAAGGATGCGCGTCCCGAGCGCTGCACAAAGTGGTTCTATTATATGTCTAAGCTCACCGATATCACTGGCCTGGAATATCTCAACACCTCTTCGGTCAACGATATGAGCCATATGTTCTATCTGTGTAGCTCGCTGCCCTCGATAGATCTGAGCCATTTCAATACGGCCAACGTCACCACAATGACCCTTATGTTCTATGGTTGTAACCAGCTCAGAGGGCTAGACCTCACTTCGTTCAACACTCAGAAGGTGGACAATATGTCCTATATGTTCTCTCGTTGTGATAAGCTGACCGAGCTGGATCTCTTCTCCTTCGATACTCGGTCGGTGACCGATATGAGATCGATGTTCTATGAGGATGACTCTTTGGAACATATCTATGTGTCCGACCTCTTTGTCACTGATAAGGTGACACAATCAGATGCGATGTTTTACAATTGTAGCAGTCTGCCCTACCAAAATAAGGAAGTGGACAAAACATACGCCCACTATAACGAAGCTGAAAATGGCAACCTCACCCTGCGCCGCCATTTCACCGTGGGTGACAAGCAATATAACGTGGATGGCTATGTGAGCCCGACGTGCTACACGGATGTCGACTTCACCGATGGCGAGGCGTACAACCTTTCTCCGTACAACTGCACTCCGTTCAACTTTACCTTCTCATCTGATGCCACCGCTTCCCATACCCGCACGGTCAGCAACCACTGGGCTACGCTCTGCTTACCATTTGCCTTCAACACCGATGCGTGCAACGACAAGTTCTATAGCATAGAACGTTATGCGGATAACCATCTCACCGTCCAGCCTCTCACGGGCGACATCGCAGCAGGTACGCCCGTGTTGGCTTATGTCACCGATGGCGAGCTCAGTGTCAGCGCCACGGGTGCGGCAGTAGTATATGCTCCCATCATAGACAAAGTGCTTCAAGGCGCCTTCCAGCAGATCGTGCTATCGGACGAAGAATACATCATCGCCAACGACCACTTCTGGAACGCCGGCTGGCTCAAGCAGAACAACGTTGACATCAAGAATGTCTACGTAGCGCCTTATCGCGCATCCCTCACGCTATCATCCATCGAGGCTAAGCCCAATAGCATCAGCATAGGTGCGGTCACAGACCGTTTAGTCTCGCTGCGCCAAGATTCTGACCTTTCTGCTTTCCTTGATGGCGCAGAGCTCTATGACCTACAAGGTCGACGTCTCACCGCTCCTCAGCACGGCATGATGATTGTTCGTAAGGGTGGCGTGAGCCGCAAGGTGGCAGTGAAATAAAGGGGTGCACGGTGGTCACGAATGAAGAACTTATATGTAACTAAAGATATGTCACAGCAGAAAGCATCTTTTCTTAGAGCCATCCTCTTGATGGCGTGTATGCTCCTTTTGCCCTCAATGATGCGGGCAGAGAAGGAAGCGTGGGTAGAATATCTAGATGGCACGCTGACCTTCCATTATGATGAGAATAGGTCTAAAAGCAATAATGCCGACATCTATAGTCTGCCCGAAGCGGGTGAAGATCCCGGATGGAATGGTCATAGGGAAGAGATCATGAAGGTGGTCTTTGACAAGAACTTCAGCCAGGCACGCCCTCAGCGATGCACCAAGTGGTTCTATTTTCATACAAAGCTCTCCGAGATAGAGGGTCTGGAGAATCTGAACACCTCTGAGGTCACGGATATGTGCGGTATGTTTGCTTTCTGCCAACAGCTCACTGCGTTAGACCTGAGAAGCTTCAAGACCAATAAGGTCACCACGATGAATGATATGTTCTATTATTGTACGTCACTAGCCTCGCTGAACGTCACCTCGTTCAATACGTCGATGGTAGAAGACATGTCAGGTATGTTCAAGGACTGCTTACATCTCACCACACTGGATCTGACTTCTTTCAATACCCGTAAGGTGACCTCCATGAAAGAGATGTTCGCTGATGATGGGCGTCTCACCTCGATTACGGTGTACAGCTATTTTGTTACCGATCAGCTGACCGATTCTGAACATATGTTCTATAACTGTGAGAAGCTTCCTCGCTACAACTTTTATGTTGATATTGCCGATCATTATGATGCTAGCAACACCAGAAGGTATATGACCAATCTGGCATCGCAGGTCTGGGTGGAATATCAGGACTCTACCAAGACCCTTAGGTTTCGCAATGACCATTTGAAAGACTCGATCGATGCTACGGCCAAGTATGACTTGCCCGAGGATGGCGCTCAGCCCGGATGGTATGGTCAGCCGGTGGAGCATGTGGTGTTTGACAATTACTTTGCCTATGCCATTCCTCAGAGTTGTTCCTATTGGTTCTCTTATCAGAAGAAGCTGACCGATATCACAGGCCTGGAGAATCTGAACACCTCAGAGGTTACGGATATGAGCTATATGTTTATGTCATGCGAGTCATTGAAAGAGCTAGATCTTAGCAGCCTACAGACCGACAGCGTCACCACGATGAGCTATATGTTTGATGGATGTACGGCGCTGACCTCAGTGGATCTGAGTTCGTTCAACACTGATAAGGTCACTGACATGTCCTATATGTTCAATGGTTGTAGCGCGTTACCCAATCTGGATCTGAACACCTTCAATACGGGGAAGGTGACCAACACGAAGTTTATGTTTACCAAAGGTGAGCAACTCAAAGAGATCTTGGTCTCCAGCCGCTTTGTCCTGGATCAGGTGACAGCGTCAGATCTGATGTTCTATGGTTGTGTCAAGCTGCCAGGCTATGTTACCGACTCAGTGGACAAGACCAAGGCCAAGGATTATCTGACCTATCTGCCGTCCCTTCCATGGGTGGAATACCAACAGGATAGCAAGACGCTGACGTTCCGCTTTGATGACCTCAAGCCCTATGCCACAGCCACAGGCAAGTATGACCTGCCCGAAGCCAATATAGATCCAGAATGGTGCAGTAAGAATGTGGAACATGTGAAGATAGATGAGCGCTTCAAGGATGCTCGCCCCGTGCGTTGTTATAAGTGGTTCTACAATCTGCCCAATCTCACCGAGATAGAAGGCCTAGAGAATCTATGTACCGACTCGGTCAATGACATGAGCTATATGTTTGCCTACAGCAGGTCGCTCAAAGAGATAGATCTGAGCCATTTCAATACGAGCTGCGTCACCACGATGGCCCATATGTTCGAGTACTGTTTGGGGCTCACCTCGCTTGACGTCACCTCGTTCAATACCCAGAACGTGGACGACATGTCTCATATGTTTGATGCTTGCTCTTATATCACCGAGCTAGATCTGACATCCTTCGATACACATAAGGTGACCAATATGAGAGGAATGTTTCTCACCAGTGTAAGGCTTGTCAAGATAACGGTATCCAGCCGCTTTGTTTTGGATCAGGTGGAACGCTCCGAGCTCATGTTCTATGGTTGTGACAAGCTGCCTGGCCTTGTTACCGACTCAGTGGACAAGACCAAGGCCAAGGATTATCTGACCTATCTGCCGTGCTATCCCTGGGTGGAGTATCAGGCTGAGACCAATAGCCTAAGGTTTCGTTATGACGATCTGAGGCGTTTTGTCACATCCACAGACCAGTATGACTTGCCCGCAGCGGGCAAAAATCCCGGATGGTTGAGCCATATTGATGCCGATCGGGTGACGATAGATCCGAGCTTCAGCCAAGCGCGTCCCGTGAGCCTAAGAAATTGGTTCCAGCTTCAGTCAAAGATCACTGAGATAGAAGGCCTAGAGTATCTCTGCACCGACTCGGTAACGGATATGTACAATATGTTCTGTCAATGTAAAAACTTGAAGCAGCTTGACCTCTCGGGCTTCAATACCGAGCATGTCACCACGATGAAGATGATGTTCTATCTATGCCAAGGGCTGACCGAGGTCAATCTGCGTAGCTTCAATACGGAGAATGTGACCGATATGTCCTACATGTTCATTGATTGTCGTAACCTCAAGGAGCTGGACCTTACCTCCTTCAATACGAAGAACGTCACCACGATGTATGAGATGTTTGATATGGTAGGTGGGGCATCCAGTCTAGAACATATCTATGTCTCTGAGCAGTTTGTCGCAGACCAGCTGCCGCTATATAGCTCGATGTTCTATCAATGTGAGAAGCTACCCAACTATACTTGGGGCCAGTTTGACAAGACCAAGGCCCACTATAAGGAAGGTGGCTACCTCACCCTGCGTCGCCAGTTCAGCGTGGGTGAAGCCCAGTATAACGTGGATGGCTATGTGGCACCGACGTGCTACACGGATGTCGACTTCACCGATGGCGCAGCATATAGCGCAGCCTTCTCCTTTGCCTTCGACCCTAACCACTATGCCACCTACACCCGCAAGGTATCTAACCATTGGGCTACGCTCTGCCTCCCCTTTGCCTTTAGCGCCACTGACGACAGCCCCTCTCGCTTCTATGGCATAGAGAGCTATACCGAAGGCAACATCACCGTCAAGCAGCTCACCGACACCATCCCCGCCGGCATGCCCGTCTTGGCTTATGTCACGGGGGATGAGCTCAACGTCAGCGCCGTAGGTACCGCAGTGGTCACCGCCCCTGCCACCAGTGACTTGCTCGAAGGTACGTTCGCAGAGAAGGAGCTGGATAACGAGGAGTATATCATTGCCAATGATCACTTCTGGAACGTCTTCTGGCTTAAGATGGAGAACGGCAAGACCAACCACGTCTGGATAGCGCCTTATCGTGCGTCGCTCAAGCTCGACCTTGACACTTACTATAACGCTAAGCCCGATAGCGTCGGCATTGCCTTCGGTGAAACAGATACTGATGGGGTCACTGACCCTTCTGTCTCGCTTCGCCAAGATACGGATCTTTCATCCTTGCTTGATGGAGCAGAGCTGTATGACCTCCAAGGCCGCCGCCTCACCGCTCCTCAGCGCGGCTTGATGATCATTCGTAAGGGTGGCGTGAGCCGCAAGGTGGTAGTAAGATAAAGGGGGGCACGCGGCCGTGTGACCGTGTGAAAGACCTTTACCATTATCCCGCCATACGTCGCTTATTCTGCACGGAAGGCTGAACGGCAGCCGAATTCGGCAGAAATGCAAACGTCAGATAATCAGACGCTTAGAATAATCTGCAACATATTAATACCCGAAAAAGCCCGATTTCACGTCAGAAATCGGGCTTTTTCGGTCTCGTTCGGGGCTTCTCTGCCGTGCGAAAGGGCACGTTTGGCAGCGCGAGGGGTGCTAGGGGATGACTAGCTTCTTGCCGTTGACGATGTATATGCCTTTGGGCAGATGGTCGGTGGTGTGGCTGATGAGCTGTCCGTTGGTGTTATAGACGTTGACACGTTGTGGGGTGGCGTGCTGGATATCCTCGATGGATGTCACGTCACCGTCAACGTTGACCTTCACCTCGGCGCCAGCTGATGGCAGGATGATGTAGGCGCGGTATCCCTTCATGCGGTTGCCGGTGGTGGAGGGCTGCTTAGCCTTGCCATCGGCGGTGATGTAGAGCTCGGTGCCATCGGTCTTCATCGTGTAGGGGCTGAACGTGCCCGCAAGGGTGTAGCTTTCGTTTTGCTCGTTCTGATGCGTGAAGGGGTATGGCTGTGTGGTAGATTCGACGATGGAGATGTTACTTACCACAAAGCTATCCACGCTAGCTGTAGGACGTACGAGGTAGGGCACGCCGCCCATGATTTCGTGTACCTGCTTAAAGTCCATCGTTTCTCCCGTGATGTTATCGAAGGCGTAGACCCTTGTGCCACTGCCGAGGGCATCTGCTATCTGCTCGGAGCTGAGGTCGAAGGGTAGGCAGAGCGTGCCTAGCTTGCCGGCGGTGTAAGCGCGGTTGACAATGACCTTAGCGCCTTTAACACATACTGGCGTATAGTCCTTGGTGTCATTGAGATGGATGACCTTGGTGAAGGGGTAGGTGGCGGATGTGAGATCCGCTGCGGTTCCGAGGACGTTGTCCATCATTGTGCCACATTTTATGCGGAAGAGATACTCATTACCGGTAGAAGGCAACTTGATCTGCGCCTCACCGCTCTGCTGAGGATTGTCAATGGTTGTGGCGATGTGCCACGTCTCACCTCCATCGATGGAGTAGCTGATCTGTGCTGGGCTGTTGCGTATCTGATAGAGAGCGTCATTCATCACATACTGGATGGTAGGCGTGATGCTATCAGTCTCTGCGTTGTAGCTCTCGTCTAGCGTGCCATTGACGGATAGGGAGGTGAAGCCTGCATTATAGGACCTCGGGTTATGTAACAGGACGATGGTGCTATCGTGTAGCAGTGGTGTGTTCTCGGGTGCTTTGACCACTAGGCGGTAGATATAGTTGGTGTATCCCACGGGTATGGCGATGCTCTCTATGCCCGTAGCTTTATTACACTGGAGGATGGTGTGCCAATCATCGCTGTTCTCTATGGTGCTATATTGTAGGTATGCGCTTTGGAAGGCGTCGTCGCTTGGCACGTCCCATATAGCTGGCACGGTGTAGGTGCGGTCACGATAGTCGTCAGCATCATTGAATGTGCCGATTAAATTCACGACAAGCTTGCAAGGAATGTCTACTGGCTGGGGCGTGAAGTCGGGCGTTGGCTCTGATGTGAGCCCGGTATCGCCATTGAAGAGCATGCTAAATCGTTCTTGCTTTGTGGCTACGGCATAGTAACGTACCTTCTCTATCGTCCATGGCAGGTTGGTGGTGATGCTATCGCGTACCTTGGTGCTGGTGTGTATTGGTGTCCAGCTTTCCCCGCTGTCGTAGCTTGCCATGATGGTTACTTCGGTTATGGCGCTATCGTTAAGGTTCTCTATGTCCCACTTGAGCTTCTGCGTGTAAGTGCCTTTCTTTTGATTTATGGCGGGCTCAGTGGCTGTCATGGTGGCGTGTGGTGCGAGGGAGAAGTCGAACCCTGGTGTCTTATATCCCCACTTGTTGTCAGTCAGGCTGTATCCTGCATAAGTGAGGTTGTACGAGCCTACAGAGCCATAGAAATGATAAGCATCACCTGTAACCGTATGATAGATGTTGTCGGGAGTTGACGTACCATTATTTACATTGAGATATAAACCTTTTACATAGTATTGAGCGGGATTACCCCAGGCAAAAGTATAATGTATAAATTCCCAATAATAATTATAACCAACCTTTAAATCGGAGTGTACACATGAACCATCATTGCCTGAATACACATAATCGTCGAAATATAGTGGTACACCATCCTTGTTGTTGCCTAGAACAATAAGAGTATCTTTAGTACCTCGGTTACACAAGAATTCCGGTTCCCATATTCCTTGTGCGTCTAGCTCGCCCCATGGTAAGCATAGGGCTACCATAAGGAGGAAGAAATATCGTCTTATCATTGTTGTGTTCATATTCTATCTATTCGAAGGGGATATTTGGGGTTTCTGCAGTGTAGAAGGTCTCGTTGTCATAGGCGGAGGATCCCACTTTGATGCGGAATCGGCATTGCCTCTGGCTTCCGTCCACCAGCACGGTCTGCTCTCCGCTGGGATTGGGAGCGAATGATGGAAGGTGATACCAATGCTGCCCGTCGTCATACGAGTAGGCGATGGAAGCCTCACGGCGTGTTTGGTAGAGGTCGGTGTTGAGCTTATATCTGACGGCATAGGTGTGTAGCGTCTTGCCACAATTGTCTATAGTCTCGGTTCTTTCTGCGGTAAGTGATGTCACTGCGGGGCTATAGCTGAGGTTCTGCTCGGTGGCAGTGACGGGCTGCGAGAGCAAGGTGACATTGGCTAGGTCGCCCTTGAGGAAAGGCACGGCCCTAAGCAGATAGCTATGGTATCCTGCAGGAACGCGTACGGTTTCCTCTCCTTCGCTGTTGTTGGTGGTCTCGAGGGTGGTCCAGGTCTTTCCGTGATCGTTGCTGCATTGTATCTGCACCGAGTCGACTTGGTCAGCGACCTTGCTGAGCATGTGATAGGATATGTCGGTACGGTAGGTACCTCGTGGTGTGCCTTCGGTGTTGCTGAAGTGGTCTTTGTCGATGGTCTCGACGGTGATGCCTGATGCAGAGGAGGACTCAGAGAAGGACAAGGGGAAATCGGCAGTCTCGGAAACCCATTGTCCGTCCTTTGCCAGCACCTTATAGAGGTCTTTGGCATAGGCTACGATGCGATAACGTATGGTGGTGCCGTTGCCAGGGAGATCGACTATCTCATTCTTGCTGAAGTCCTTGGTTCCTTTGCTGAATCCTGTGGTGAGTGCAGAGATCTGTTTCCAGGTTTGGCCTTGGTCGCAGCTGGCGTATAGGGCAAGGCTATCGAGCACTTCCCCGTCGATATACTTCACCCCATAGTTCATCTGTCGCTGCAAGGTGTGGGTGTCGTGGTTTACGGTGATTTCCTTCCCGTCTAAAGTGAAGTCGGCATATAGATAGAAGCTATATGCGGTAAACTTTTTATTTGGATCCCATGAGAAATAATCAATATAACTCTTAGACTTGACCTTGACGAAGTGATACCATTGCGTACCTTCTTCTATATATCTATCACTTGATCCACTAATTTGAGGAATACCTGCCGTAGTATAATTATTATCAAGATCTGAATATATTGTATAGGCCTGGTATCTTTTAATAGTAGAGGAGAGTTTCTCCCCATCATCTACCTTCCAATAGGTATTGTAACACTTATCTATGCCTTGGGCTGCCCAAATCTGACAACCATCCTTTGCGGTTCCTAGGAGTGAATAGTAGACATCCGTTCCGCTCGACATACCCGTGTTCATCCACACCTTGTCGGCTTTATATCGCACTCTATCAATTGGGGTGATCTTATAGTCGGATGTCTCATAGGTCCATGTGCTGTCATTCCAAGCAGCTTGGTAGCCGTCCTTGACGTGTGCGGTGACGCGATAACGCACGGTATTCTCGTCTAGAGATAGCATGATGGGCAGCGTGGCGTTCATGATGGTGGCGTAACCATTGACGGTGGTCCATGTGCTGCCGCCGTCGTAGCTCAGCTCGATGGTATAGTGGCCAAAGGCTTCCTCGCTCATACCGCTGATCTGATACTTGAGCATGTGGACGTAGCAGCTATCGCCATAATATCCCTCGGCTACATCGGCGGTGACGGAACCGGTGATATGAAACTTGCTCGCAAAGCTGGGCAGGGTGTTTCCGTCCCAAAGGAAGCATTGGGCTTGATCCTGGCTTTTCGCTCTGAGGTAGACGTATACCGTTGAGTCACCTGCGATTGCTCGGTCTAGCCCTGATGTGTAGGTGGCTAGCTGGTAGAGGGTGTTGGTGACAAACTTATTGGTCGGATTGGTGATGTAGACCATGTCGTCCATCTTCCATCTGACTCCTTCTACGTCCTCACTGACGTTGCGGCAGACCCATATGCCGCAGCTGTCGGCAGCCATGCCTATCCGGACCATACTGATGTCACCAGCTGAGGTGCACATCTTGACGGAGGTGGCGTCATACGGGGTGGCGCTAGCGGTGAGCGTGATGAGCATCGTCAGAAGCAGGGCGATGCAGTAGCGTTTTCGTGTCATATATCGTTCTATTATATATATATGGTGCAAAGGTACAATCTTTTCTTCTACTATCTTTCATCCCCCCCAAAAAAAGATCACAGGGGTCACAGACCCATCTGTCTTGCTGCGGGGTCACAGACCCTTCTGTCTTGCTGCGCCTATATTATAGGCATATTATGCATATTGGGCGAAGCAAGACTAATCCCCCTGTGGGGGCGCAGCAAGACAGAAGGGTCCGTGACCCCTGTGACCCCGAGACTAAACGGTCCGTGGCCGCGAGACTAAAGGGTCTGTGACCCAGAGACTAAACGGCCTGTGGCCGCGGTGAGTAGCTGCGGGATCTGGCAGGTCTCGGTAGCTACGGGTACGCCAGCATCTTGGAAGGCTTTGATTTTGCTTTCGGCGGTGCCGTTGCCTGAGGAGATGATAGCTCCGGCGTGTCCCATCTGCTTTCCTGGGGGTGCGGTGCGTCCGTCGATGAACACGGCTACGGGTTTGGTGATATGTTCCTTGATATACTGGGCTGCTTTCTCTTCGGCGTCGCCACCTATCTCACCGATGAGAACGATAGAGTCGGTATCGGGATCATCCTGGAACTGCTGCAGTAGCTCTTCGAAGTAGAGACCCACCACGGGGTCGCCACCCACACCCACGGCGGTGCTCTGTCCGATGCCCGCCTTGGTCAGATTGTCCACCACCTCGTAGGTCAGCGTGCCCGAGCGTGATATCACACCGGTGTGTCCTTTGAGGAAGATGTTGGTAGGCATGATACCCACCATGGATAGCTCGGGCGAGATCAGACCGGGGCAGTTGGGTCCGATGAGGTTAGCTCCCTTTGAGCGCACATACTCGTGTGCATAGGCAGCGTCCTGCACGGGCAGACCCTCGGTGATGCAGACGATGAGCTTGATGCCGGCGTCAGCGGCTTCGATGATGGCGTCAGCGGCAAAGGCTGCTGGGACAAAGATCACGGAGGTGTTGGCCTCAGTGGCGATGACCGCGTCACGCACGGTGTTATATACGGGGATGCCAGCGACCTGCTGTCCACCCTTGCCGGGTGAGGTGCCAGCTACGACGTTAGTACCATATTGTTTCATTTTCTCGGCATGGAAACTGCCGTCGCGTCCGGTGATGCCCTGAACGAGCAGTCGGGTGTCGTGATTGATGAGGATGCTCATAATATATATAAGGTATAAGGGTTCTTGATGTGATGGGTTAGAATGAAGAGGGGGGGTTAGGCTTGCTTGAGCTGTTCACAGAGCTCCACCACCTTGTGTCCGGCGTCAGCCATCGTGGTAGCTACGACGCAGGGTGTGCCAGCGAGCAGGGCTCGTCCTTCCTCCTGGTTGGTTCCGGTGAGGCGGATGACCATTGGTGGCGTGGTGCCCATGATGCGGAAGGCTTCTATCAGACCGCGAGCCACGTCGTCACAACGGGTGATGCCACCGAAGATGTTGATCAGCACACAGCGTACGTGCTCATCAGCCATGAGGAGCTGCATGGCTTGGACGATCTTTTCGGGGTTGGAGCTGCCGCCGATGTCAAGGAAGTTGGCTGGTTCGCCACCATAGAGCTTGATCATATCCATCGTGGCCATAGCCAGTCCGGCGCCGTTGACCATGCATCCGATGTCACCACCGAGGTTGACGTATGAGAAGCCGGCTTGCTTAGCTTGTAGCTCCTTCTGCTCGTCAGCTGTGAGCTCGCGATACTGTTCCAGCTCCTTGTGACGGAAGAGGGCGTTGTCATCGAAGGTCATCTTAGCATCAAGCGCCTCGATGGTGCCTTCGGCTGTGGTCACCAGCGGATTGATCTCCAGCAGCGATGCGTCCTTCTCCTTGAAGAGGCGGTAGAGCTGCTTGACCACGGGTACGGCTTGCTTGACGAGGGCATAGTCGTCAAAGAGGGCAAACGCCACCTCGCGTGCCTTGGCATCGGTCACGCCGAGCAGTGGGTTGACGGGTATCTTGACGATGTCCTCGGGAGTCTCACGTGCCACCTGTTCGATGTCCATGCCTCCCTTGCGTGAGAGCATGAAGATGGGCTGCTTGAGCTTACGGTCAATGAGGATGGAGAGATAGTACTCGCTCTGTATGTTGGTGGCAGGGCATACGATGACGCGGTCCACGGTGAGACCTTTGATGTCCATGCCGATGATGTTCTGTGCATGTGTGTAGGCTTCGTCTGCGGTGGTGGCTAGCTTGACGCCTCCTGCCTTACCGCGTCCTCCGATGTGCACCTGTGCCTTGACCACTACGCGCTCGGCGCCTAGGTCGATGTAGGCTTGCTTGGCTTGGTCGGCGTTGTAGCATAGGATCTGCTTGCCCACGGGGATGTGATACTCGCTAAAGAGCTCTTTGGCTTGGTATTCATGTACTTTCATAGTGTATGGGTTTGATTGTTATGGCTTGTTAGCTTAAGGCATGAATGATACCTTATGTGTGCAAAGGTAGTGTATTATTATCAATTCGCATAGCGAAGCGCCCTTTTTTTGTGGGGGGATAGGCATATTATGCATAATAGGTCTAATAGGCATGATATGTAGGCGCAGCGAGACTAAACGGCCTGTGACCCAGCGCAGCGAGACTAAAGGGTCCGTGACCCCGAGACTAAACGGCCTGTGGCCGCGGTGAGGGTAGTGCCTTCGATGCCGTGTACCATCAGGCTTTGTCCGTTGAGGTAGAGTCCGGGTAGAGGTGTGATGGGTGATAGGAAGGAGAGGAGCGGTGTGTGATAATCCTTTCGGATGCCGAAGGCCGATCCTTCGGGTGAGTGGTTATAGTCGCGGTAGGTCAGCGGCGTGCTGATGTAGATGGCGCTGATGGCTTCCTCGAGGTGCGGGATGATGGTGGCGGCAAGCTCGATGCAAGCCTGTGCCTGCTCATCCTTGAAGCGGCGGTAGCTCTCGGGGCGGTGTCCGATGGTGGTGTCAGCCCACTGTGCTACCTGCTCCCATGCCATGGGTGAGAGGATGTCTATCTGTCGGGTGAAGGGAGCGTCCGTGGTGGATGGTCGGCAACTGATGAGGATGCCTCGCCGAGAGGTGTCAGTGTCTAGATCCCACACATCGTTGTGTGTGTAGACATACTCGTTGCGGTTGAAGTAAGGTATCACGCCGGGGCGTAGGAGGAGCTGCACGGTGAGCATGCCCGAGGTGTTGGGCAGCCTGAGGATGCGCCGCTTGAACGAGGGGCGAATCGTCTTGCAGCCTTCAGCCATCTGCATGGTCACCGCCGGATGCGTGCCCGAGATGACGATCTGTGCCGTGTGGTGTGTGCCGTCACTGGTGATGCACCCGCTCACGTGCCCGTGGGCTTCGGTGATCTGCACCACCTCGGTGTGGGTGAGGATGCGTCCGCCAGCCTGTTGTAGCTCGCTGATGAGCTTGTCCACCAGTGCGTTGCCGGGCGCGGCCAGTCGCCAAGCGCTCCGAATGTATCCCGCGTTGTTATGGGCAAAGGTGAATAGGGGCAGCGTCTCTCGTCTGAGTTCTAGACGCATCGCCGCCGCTGACACCACTTGTCGGAGGATGGGGTCGGAGAAGGTTTGCTCCAGATAGGGCCATGCGCCTTGTCCGAGGCTCTCGAGAGCAGATGGGTTAGGGGTGTTAGGGGTAGGGGTGTTAAGGATGGTAGGGGTGGAAGGGGAATTAGGGGCACCCAAGACTGAACTGCCTGTGGCAGAATTAGGGGCACCCGAGACTGAACTGCCTGTGGCAGCACCCGAGACTAAACTGCCTGTGGCAGCACCCGAGACTGAACTGCCTGTGGCAGCACCCAAGACTAAACCGTCTGTGACGGTGGCAGCGGTTTGTTGGAGCATAGCGGCGTAGCGGTGTAGTGCTTCGCGCTGGTGTGGAAACTGCCGTGCGAGGTTCTCGGCAAATCGTTCATAGCCACAGCTGAAGGTGAATTGTCCGGCGGGCATGGTGATGCGGTCAAAGGCGTCGTCATCCAGCCTGATCCACGGCAGCTCCATGAGGTTGAGCTCACGGAAGATCTGGCCTAGCGGCATATCCTCGTCTAGTCCGCCTACATAGTGGAGCCCGGTGTCCCACTGGAAGGCTCCTCGCTGAAAACTCTGCATACATCCGCCAGGGTGGAGCTGTCGCTCGATGACCGTGACGTCATAGCCGCGCCGTTGTAGCAGCACGGCAGAGACGAGCGAGCCCAGTCCTGAGCCGATGATGATGACCTTAGATGTAGCCAAGAGCGAGGGGGGTTAAGGGGTGTTAAGCAGTGTGAGCGGTGATATAATCGTACAGATCGTTGAAGGTCTGTATCTTAGGCAGATCGGCGATAGGGATGTTGACGCCATACTCTTGTTGCACCATTGCTACGAGGTCTACGAGGTTGAGCGAGTCAAGGTTGAGTGTGTCCTTGATGTTAGCCTCGGGAGCCATTACGGATGTTTCCACTTCGAATTCCTCCGCCATAGCAGCGTTGAGGTTTTGGATCATTTCTTCTCTGTTCATACTGTTATATATATATTATGGTGGGGCGGGATGTGATCCTTCAGCCCCGTTAAACAATCAGTTGTCTAAATCTTTCGGTGTAATCTCTTATAGATTTCTAATAGATAATCTTATAGATTTATGATAGATCTCTTTTTAGATTTCTTATAAAAAAAACTTGCTTATAGGTTCTTGACGATGAGAGTAGAGTTGGTACCGCCGAAGCCGAAGCTATTGGATAGGAACATATCAAAGTGGGCCTGACGCGTCTCGGGTACGACGTTGACGCAAGCGGTGTGCTCGTCGGGGTTCTCAAAGTTGATGTTGCCCGCGATGAAATCGTTCTTCATCATGAGCATCGAGTAGATCATCTCTGATGCGCCCGCCATCCACATCTCGTGTCCGGTCTGCCCCTTGGTAGAGGTGACGGGCACACGATAATCGCCAAACACCCGTGCGATGGCTTCGGCTTCACGTCCGTCACCGGCGCGTGTTGAGGTGGCATGCGCGTTGACATATCCTATGTTGCGAGGATCCACGTCGCCGTTGTTCAAGGCTAGCTCTAGGGAGCGTGCAGGGCCTTCGACGTTAGGTGTGGAGATGTGTGCGCCGTTGCCGGAGAAGCCCCAGCTCACCACCTCAGCTAGGATCTTAGCGCCACGCGCCTTGGCATGTTCGTAGCTCTCGAGGACCAGCGTGGCAGCGCCGCCTGAGGGTACCAGTCCGTCGCGGTCGCGGTCGAAGGGTCGAGAGGCGTGCTTGGGGTCGTCGTTGCGCTTAGAGAAGGCGTTGATGCCGTCAAAGGAAGCCACGCTCCATAGGTTGTTCTCCTGTGCGCCGCCGCAGATGACACAGTCCTGCAAACCATCGCGTATGAGCAGCGAAGCCAGTCCGATGGCTTGCGAACCGCTGGCGCAGGCGGCCGAGGCGGTGAGGTTGATACCCTTGAGGTGGAACAGACAGGCTAGGTTCATGGTCACGGTAGAGTTCATGCTCTGGAAGATAGCGCCTGAGCCGCATGCCATAGAGGTCTTAAACTGGCGAAACTTGTCCAGCGCTCTCATTGTGGCTTCGGCCACTGAGTCGTTGCCGTAGATCAGACCCACCTCGTGTGCGTCGATGAAGTCTTGGTCCAGCTGTGCTTGCTCCAGTGCGGCGCGTGTGGCCATGTAAGCATATTCGGCCTCTTCGGGCATATAGTGGCGCATGTTGCGGTCCACGTAAGGTTTGAGGTTGGGGCGTGGCACGTCAGCGCATAGTGCGGACATGAACCCGAGGTCCTGTCGCTCCTGTGAGAAGATGATACCACACTTGCCGGTGTAAAGGGCATCACGCACTTCGTCGAGCGTGGTGCCAAGGCATGACCAGATGCCCATTCCTGTTATTACTACTCTGTTCTTCATATTCTTCTGAGATTATATGATAGGCCTATTAGGCATATTATGCATATTAGGCGTTGTTATTGGGCGAAGCGAAACTAAACGGCCTGTGGCCGCGCAGCGAGACTAATCGGTCTGTGACCGCGCAGCGAGACTAATCGGTCTGTGACCGCTGTGGCCGGTCTGCGACCCCCAGCAGCGTCGTCGCTTGATATATTCGTGTTCTAGATATTTCCATTGGGATAGCTCCTTGGTGTTATCCTCGAGCTGTGGTCCGGTCTCAGCGTACCGGAATCCCATCTTGCGGTAGAGCGGGATGAGGTAAGAGAAGATCAGCGCGGTGAGCCCCATGCCCTGTAGATCCGGTCGGACGCCGATGAGCATCAGATCCACCGTGTCTGCGTGGTGCACCTTGATTTGCCATAGCAGGTGTGCCCAGCCGAAGGGGAAGAGCCGTCCGTGTGTGCGCTGCATCGATGTGGATAGCGACCCCATGGTCACTGCGGCAGCGAGCAGCTCGCCCTTGTCATTGACCACCACCGGCATCATCCTCGTGTCCAGCAGTGGCAGATACGTGTTGATGAACGTCTGCACCTGGTCAGGGCTGATCTCCGAGAAGCCGAAGAGCGGTGCGTAAGCCTCGTTGAGCAAGGCAAAGATGCGCTGTCCCCACTCTTGTCTCACCTCCCGCTTGGTCAGCACACGGACATGGCACGAGAGCATCTGCTGCAGCAGCCGTGAGGTCTTGAGATAACGCTCGGGCACCTCTGCGGGTATGGTGAGGCGAATCTGCACCCAGTCGGCCACCTTCTTGTAGCCCAGCTGCTCCATGTGCTGTGGATAGTAAGGGTGGTTATAGTAGGTGATGATCTGCGAGAGGCGGTCAAAGTGGGATATGAGCATGCCCTCCTTGTCAAAGTCGGTGATGCCCAGCGGTCCTTCGATCTGCTCCATGCCCTGCGCCTTGCCCCACTGCGAGACCTTCTCCAGCAGGGCACTGCTCACGGCTAGGTCGTCAATGAAGTCGAACATCCCGAAGCGCACCGTGCGTGTGTGCCATCGCTCGTTGGCTCGGTGGTTGATGATGGCAGCCACGCGCCCCACGCACTTGCCTTCACGCCATGCTAGGAAGGGCACGGCACGTGCAAAGGAGAGTCCGGGGTTGTGCTTGGGTGAGAAGCTCTGGATGATATCCATCTCCAGGTCGGGCACATACTGCGGGCAGTGGCGGTAGAGGTCGTTGCCAAACCGTGCGAAGCGGCGTAGCTCTTTGGGGCTGGAGGCTTCTCGGACGATGACCTCGGCCGTGGCTTTAGGGGTGGAAGTGTGTGTGTGTTGTGGGGGTGTGGTGTTGCTTGTCGTTGGTTTCATCTATCTTTACGATTTATCCTTGGACACCTCAGCGCCTGGTCGTAGGTTACGGAAGGCGGTGGGTGTCATCCCCAACTGGTCCTTGACATACTTGCCGAAGAACGATGCGTTGGGAAATCCGAGCAGAAATCCTATCTCCTTGATGCTCTTGTTGGTGGTTCGGAGATAGTATTGTATCTCTTGTCTGACATAATCCTGAATCCATTGTGAGGCGCTCTTGCCGCTCTCGCGCTTGCATAGCGATGAGAGATACTTGGGTGTGATGCTTAGCTTGGAGGCGTAATACTTGACGGGTTTATACTTGACCTCTTCTTGCTCGATGAGGTGTAGGAATCGGCCGAAGTAGCTGTCGCCCTCTTGCAGGGCTTCTTCGGTGAGGCCTGTCTGTCGGTGGATGATGCCGCAGAGCCATGTGCAGAAGCTGAAGATCACGCCGAAGAACATCTCGTGCCAGAAGGGTAGCTCCTCGGTGTCCTGGATGAGTGATCGGAGGATGGCATAATAGCCTTCGGCTAGGTCTCGGTCACACTCCTGGAAGCATATCACGCGTCCCTTTTCTATATATACGAAGTGGTTCCACACGCTCTGATGGGCATGCATGAGCATCTGCAGCACCTCGTTGGATATGACGAGAGCCTTGCCTTCAAAGTCGGTTGAGAAGAGGCAGTCGGTCACCATAGCGCCTGTGGTGAGGACGATGAGGTGTCCCCGGCGTAGGAGGATGCGCTCCTCTGCGATGCTCATCTGCATGGATCCCGCCACGCAGAAGAGGAGGATGGTGCGCTCCACCCGGTAGTTGATCTCATGTGAGTAGCTGCGGATGTTGTCCACAAAGGTCACGTCGCCCTTCTGTAGCTTGACCTCTATCGACCCTGGATAGTGGTGCGCAATCTTTTGTTTGATGTCTTCTGTGTCCATATCGAGCACAAAGTTACAAATATTTCGTCTAACAATGGCATTTTTTTCTTTTTTTCGGCCCCACAGGGGCTTTAGTCTCGCTGCGCGGTCACAGACCGTTTAGTCTTGCTGCGCCTAATAGGTCTAATGTAATGTGATTGATGTTGGAAAGCATTCGTACACGGCTTCTTTCTGGTGTTCACATCATCTTCCTTGCCCTCTGAAAGCGTCCGTGGCTAAACAAGAAATAAATTGATTTCGAAGGAAAAATAATTTATTTCTTCCGAGAAATCAATTTATTTTTCTCTGACATCCCCTTCCTTCCATCTCTTCATATCGCTCCTTGCAGCGCATCATGCATCCTCTTACTGCTCGCCATATCCGCTTCTCCCCATCGAAGCATAGGCCCTGAAGACGATAATCAGAAAGAGAAACCGCATCGGCGGCCACAAGGGGGTCACAGACCCTTTAGTCTTGCTGCGCCTTATATTATAGGTATAATAAAGTGAAGATGATGCAAAGGTACAATAATTATCCTTTTGCTTATCCCCCCCAAAAAAAAAAACGCTCGGTGCAACTTATTCAGTCAGAATTGCTTACCTTTGCATAAGATATAGCTGCACTCGGGAAAGCTGAAGCCGAGCTTCCTTTCCGCTCGTTTGCAATACCTTTGCATAAGATATAATCAGGTAAGTAAGAAAGAAAAGCTTTATAGGTAAATAATAACAAGTAACAAGATGAAACATCTCATTACCACTCACACCCGCACCATCCTCTTGATGGCTCTCATGTTGCTTCTGCCCTCAGCGCTGTGGGCGCAAAAGGAAGCGTATGCCCAGTACGATGATGGCACGCTGACGTTCCACTATGATGAGAACCGAGCAAGCTATACTGACACTTATGATCTGCCCGCATCGGGCGCCAACCCAGGATGGATAGCCCACTATGAAGGTATCACGAAGGCGGTCTTCTGCGAGGCCTTCAAGGATGTGCGCCCCGAGCGCTGCGCCAAGTGGTTCTATGGAATGAGCAATCTCACCGAGATTCAAGGTATGGAATATCTCTGCACCGACTCGGTCAACGATATGAGCCAGATGTTCTACCAGTGTAAAGCGCTGAACTCATTGGATCTGAGCCATTTCAATACCGAGCGTGTCACCACAATGACCGGAATGTTCCACTATTGCTTTGCCTTGACCCAGCTAGACCTCTCCACGTTCAGCACCGAGAAGGTGGACGACATGTCCTATATGTTTAGCTTTTGCAATAGTCTCACCTCGCTAGATCTGAAAGCCTTCGATACACAGACGGTGAACAATATGGAAGGTATGTTCGCTGGCGATTCAGCTCTCACCCATATATATGTATCACACAGCTTTGTATTGGATCAGGTGACCCAATCAGATAAAATGTTCTACTATTGCTTGAGTCTACCAGGCTTTGACTCCGACTCCATCGACAAGACCAAAGCCTCTGAGTATCTGACCTATAATATTCAGCCCTGGGCCGAATACCAACAGGAAACCAATACGCTGACCTTCCGCTATGATGATCTGAAAGACTATGTGACAGCTACCGCCAAGTATGACCTTCCCGCATCGGGCGATGACCCAGAATGGTTGAAACACAAGCTTGATATCAAGAAGGTGGTCTTCAGCGAGAACTTCAAGGATGCGCGTCCCGAGCGCTGCACCAAGTGGTTCTCTCAGATGATGTACCTCACCGAGATTCAGGGAATGGAATATCTCTGCACCGACTCGGTCAACGATATGAGCCAGATGTTCAATCAGTGTCGCTTGCTGACCTCACTGGATCTGAGCCATTTCAATACGAGCTGCGTCACCACGATGACAGGGATGTTTAGTGGTTGTTCTTCGCTGACGGCGCTCGATGTCACTTCGTTCAGTACCGGCAAGGTGGACGATATGTCCTATATGTTCTATCTTTGTAGTAAGCTGACAGAGCTAGATCTGAGCACCTTCGATACTCAGAAGGTGATCAATATGAAAAGTATGTTCAATAGTGATGACAAACTCATACATATCTATGCGTCCGACCTCTTCGTGACCGATCAGGTGACCCGGTCTGCGGATATGTTCACCTCTTGTCAGAACCTTCCCCACTTTGATCCCGACTACACCGATAAGACCAAGACCACAGAATATCTCACCTTTACCTCAGCCCAGCCTTGGGTGGAATACCAAGACGCCACCAAGACGCTGACCTTCCACAACGACAATACTCGGAAAGCTGCCACAGCTACAGGTAAGTATGACCTGCCCGCAGCGGGCGTAGACCCAGAATGGATACCCCACTATGAAGGTATCACGAAGGCGGTCTTCTGCGAGGCCTTCAAGGATGTGCGCCCCGAGCGCTGCGCCAAGTGGTTCTATGGAATGAGCAATCTCACCGAGATTCAAGGTATGGAATATCTCTGCACCGACTCGGTCAACGATATGAGCCAGATGTTCTACCAGTGTAAAGCGCTGAACTCATTGGATCTGAGCCATTTCAATACCGAGCGTGTCACCACAATGACCGGAATGTTCCACTATTGCTATGCCTTGACCCAGCTAAACCTCTTCACGTTCAGAACCCAGAAGGTGGACGATATGTCCTATATGTTTGGCTTTTGCAATAGTCTCACCTCGCTAGATTTGACCGCCTTCGATACACGGACGGTGAACAATATGACAGGTATGTTCGCTGGCGATGAAGCTCTCACCCATATCTATGTATCAAGCAGCTTCGTATTGGATCAGGTGACCCAATCTGAGTATATGTTCTTCCAATGTCAGAAGCTTCCCAACTTTGATTCCAACTACATCGACAAGACCAAAGCACCTGTCTATCTGACCTATCTGACCATCCAACCCTGGGCCGAATACCAAGCGGACACCAAGACGCTCACCTTCCACTATGACCACAGCCAAGCCGTAGTCACAGCTACCGCACAGTATGATTTTCCTGCAGCGAACGAGGAACCAGGATGGGTGGAGCACAGTAATGACATCACGACGGTGGTGTTCAAAGAAGAATTCAAGGATGCACGCCCCAAGAGCTGCGCCAAGTGGTTCTATCGGATGGTCAATCTCACCGACATCCAAGGCATAGAATATCTCTGCACCGACTCGGTCAACGATATGAGCTATATGTTCTGTTACTGCGAAAGTCTAGCCACGATAGATCTGAGCCACTTCAATACCGAGCGTGTCACCACAATGACCTATATGTTCTCTGGTTGTAATGCGCTGACTGCGCTAGATGTCACATCGTTCAATACCCACGAGGTGAACGATATGTCCTATATGTTTAAGAGTTATAAATCGCTCACAGAGATAGATCTGAGCACCTTTGATACCCGGAAGGTGACCAACATGATAGAGATGTTCAGTTACGATAAAGCCCTCACCCATATCTATGTGAGCGATCTCTTTGCGGTGGATCAAGTAGATGACTCTGACTTTATGTTCTGGCAAAGCGAGTCGTTACCTGGATATGATTCTCGTAGCATAGATAAGACGAGAGCCCATTATAAAGAATCTGAAGGTGGCTACCTCACCCTCCGCCGCCATTTCACCGTGGGCGATAACCAGTACAATGTGGATGGCTACGATAGCCCGACGTGTTACACCGACGTCACCTTCACCG
>CAVHUZ010000039.1:6827-23098 GCA_963639545.1 Bacteroidaceae bacterium | reverse complement strand
ATTAAAAGCATAATGATAAAATCCAAACGCTTATGAGAAAAGTTTTACTACTTATTATATCCTTTATTTCTTGCTTGTGCATACACGCTGATAGCGATGTGAAAACGATGAAAAGCATACAGGTTACACCATCTGATTTGCAGTATTATGATAAGGATATGATTAGAAATAGTGACGGGCTTACATATATATTGTTTACCTGTCCTTCCGGTGATAATGGCGTTTGTTACCGTTTGCAGATACTAGATGCTGCTGGTAATAGAACTTTAGGCAGAGGTGGCAAGGTGATTTCTGCTGAAAAGAATCGTGCCTGGACTACATGGAATCAATATCTCCAAACCGATCAAGATGGAAACGCTTTTGTTGCGCTGCAAGATATGCGGCTTGATAATGACACCACGCTAGATAGTCTTTACTACACCGTATACAAATATTCACCTACGGGAGAACTTCAATGGCAAGGTACAACGCTCAATGGAGGTGTTGGCGCACCTATCTCTGCAGGTTTGACAATGATCAACACTGAAGACGATGGACTTCTCTGTGCTTATCGCTTCAGTGATAAAGGTTTGGTTAATGACTATGCTCATCTAGAAAAGCTAGATAAGGACGGAAACTGTATTTGGAAGAAAGATGCGTTTCAGACCGAAAGAGACGCTAACACACATCCTTACGTGTTCTTGGTGAAGACCGGCGAAAATGAAGTAATGACACTTTGGACAGTCAATGGAAATATTCTAGCAAACATCATCAATACCCAGACTGGTGAATTCCAGTTGGACAATCCTAAAACGATTTATACCGGCGGCTTTGCATCCTCTAAGATTATGGAAGTGCTTGAGGTGCAACCTGGTCCTGATGATGGCGTCCTAATCTCTGTGATTGATGGTAATATGCAGGGACGACTAGTCTATGTGGATAGCGATCTTATCATAGGACTTGATGGAAAGACGGCTGGCGTACTTCTAGACCATAGTGGTAACACCGACTATGTATCAAACTGCCCCACAGTTACTTATTGTCCAGAGGATAATACCTTTGCGTGCCTATATAAGAGTTTCAACTATTACGACAAGCGAATCCAAGGCGTTTATTATCAGAAGCTAGAGATGGATGGTGAAGCTGTATGGCCCAATGGCGGTAAAGTTTTTGTACCAGTACAGGAAGCCAATCAGTATGGTTACTTCAAGATACGCGACCTAGGGGATGGTTCCACTGCTTTGTTCTATCTGAAATATGACAACTCTACATATCAAGTAAATGGCGAGTGGACAGTGTTTGACAAGGATGGAAATGCCAGCAATCCTGTTGAGTTTGCATCTAAAGGAAATTCAAAAGTGGAGTTGTGGGTCTCTGAGAAACTTGACGGGGATAAGTTTGTCACTGCATGGGATCAGAAGAATACGGCGGCGTACACTCTCTTCACAGAAAATGTCACCATTGATCCTACGCTAAGCATTGACCAACTACCTTATCATGACGCTTCATCAGATGAAGTTAGCATCTACTCAGTTGATGGCGTGCAGCACAATCAGATGCAGAAGGGTATCAATATCATCCGTCAACGTGATGGCAAGACCGTCAAGGTTATAAAATAAAAGCCAAAAGACAAAAAGAGCAGCCCCGTTTAAAATACAAATTAATTAGCGCGTGGAATTTATAGAACACGCCTTAACAAGTTTCATTGAATAAATAAAAGGCTTATGAAGAAATTATTACTCACTACAGCAGTGGTTATGTCTGTTGTTTACACACAGGCACAGACAGTTGTGACTCTTGATCAAGCAGGAACATTGTCTGAGAAAATCTCCTCAGATGATAAGTATACTATCAGTGACCTTAAAGTAGCAGGCCCTCTGAACGGAACCGATATCATCTTGTTACGCGATATGGCAGGACAAGATCAGGACAACAATACCTCAGATGGTGTGTTGGAGAGTCTCGATCTCTCTGAAGCTAGCATCGTTGCAGGTGGTGAGGCTTATTACGTGTCATATAAGGGATCCAAGAACGTGGAATACTATACTACAGATAACGAGATGAGCAATGCCATGTTCTTCAACTGTTCCAAGTTGAAAAGCGTCAAGCTCCCCACATCTGTCACAGCTATAGGTGATAGCTGTTTCTACAAGTGTAAAGCGCTAGAATCACTTACTATCCCTTCGTCAGTGACAGAGATTCGTAGCTATGCTTTGTCCAATACAGCGCTGACTAGCTTCGAGTTTCCTGAAGGTATGACAATAAGCAATTATGTGTTGTCGGGCTGTTCTTCCTTGTCTGAAGTTAAGATTCCTTCAACAGTTACTGAGATCCCTAAGGGCGCATTCGCTAATACAGCATTGACGCAGGTTGAGCTTCCTGCATCATTGGTAACTATTGGCGAAAGTGCTTTCTCTGATAGCAAACTAGAAAAGGTTATTTGTCCCGAGTCTTTGGTAGCTATCAAGTCATATGCTTTTGAGCGTTGCAAACAGTTGACCGAATTCAACTTCAATGCTATTCTGCAGGAGATTGGTGATGGCGCTTTCTCTTCATGTACCGGACTGACAGAGGTAGATGTACCCAATAGCGTGACCACACTAGGTGGTGCATTCAGTACGTGTAGCAGTCTAGTCAAGGCTCACATCCCCGATGGTTTGACCTCTATCAGCGAGAGCCTATTCGACCGTTGCACTGAACTAAAGGATGTGAACATCCCTGAAGGTGTGACAAGTATCGGTTCATACGCTTTCCAGAACGACGAGAATCTGCCTAATCTTACCTTCCCTGAGGGTTTGACCGAGATTGGTGAGAATACCTTCAATGGTTGTATGGCATTCACCGAAATCAAGTTGCCAGCAACGGTGAAGAGTATTGGCTATGGTTGCTTTAACGACTGCGAGAGTGCTACCACCTTAGAGCTTTCTCCCGCTTTGGAAGAAATCCCCGAAAGTAGCTTTGCATGGTGTTTCGCATTGGAAGAGGCTGATATTCCCGAGGGAGTCAAGACCATCTACGCACAAGCATTTGCTTCATGCAATGGTATGACAAAGGTCACTTTGCCTTCTACACTGACCTATATCAGTGAGGCTGCGTTCTTGACCGACTTCGCCCTTAGTGAGGTTCATTGCAACGCCGTTACTCCTCCTACGTGTGAGCGTGGTGTATTCATGGGTGTAGCTACCGAAGATTGTACGCTCTATGTGCCTAATGGTACAAAAGATGCCTATGCTTCAGCCGACATTTGGCAGGACTTTACTAATATCGTTGAGATGGAACCAGATGGCATTGATCAGGCCCAGACTGGTGATAAGTTAGTGGAAGTGGCACGATACAATACCTCAGGACAGAGTGTTAGCAGCAATTACAAGGGTATCAATATCGTTAGATATGCTAATGGTAAGTGCGTGAAGATAGCTAAATAACGATAGTTGTAAGCTTTGAAGCACATAATACATTAACTCAATAATCCTTTTGGCTCCGCAGCTTCGGCGCGGAGCCTTTTTTGTAGGGCATGTTTCTGTGTCCATTTAATAGATTCTATAATCTGAAAGAATCGCTTTCTCATTATAATAAAGCCTTATGGAGATGAGAAAACAATTTGTTTTTTGATGAAAAATAAATTGATTTCTATAGAAAAATAAATTATTTTTTGTTTCCATCCGATTGCTTTTGGATATTGTCAAAGGCTTTATGTCGTGGAAAAATAGTAATTTTGCAATTCGATTTGGGTATCTGATGCGTAGCAAATATGCTATGAGAGGCCTTAAAGACGATAAGAAACAACATTCGTAATGGAGAATATTCAGGTGATGGTGATCCTTTTCATCATCGTTGTAATAGGTTATGTGGCAAACAAACTAGGTTATATGGGAGGCGATTTCGATCGCCGATTGTCATCCGTCGTTATTACTTTTGCTTGCCCCGCTTTAGTGTTATCATCCGTGATGGGTGACGATTTGCCTGATAGGTCACTTATCCTGCCTCTGCTTGGAGTTGGATTTCTCACTTATATTATCCTAACGGCCGTGGCATTGATATTGCCACGCATTGTTACAAAAGATCGGGATGAGCGAGGTATTGTGGGCTTTGCAGTCATGTTTGCCAATGTGGGCTTCATTGGCTATCCTATTGTGGCATCTATTTTCGGCCATCAAGCAGTGTTCTATGCGGCTCTCCTCAATATGCCTAATACCTTCTTTATCTTTACAATAGGTGTGATGCTGGTTAAGGGCGAATATGGTTTGCGACAGTTTAGTCCACGAGTGTTGGCCTCGCCTGCGTTGCTGGCTGCAGTTTTGGCAGCCGTGTTAGTGGCGCTTGGTGTGCGTACCCCGCATATCATCGCTGAACCGATACGGCTAGTGGGTAACATCACCGTGCCAGCTTCGTTGATGATCATCGGCTCTTCAATGGCCAATCTTCCTTTGAAACAAATAATGGGCAACGGTAAGGTATATGCCACATCCTTCCTACGTCTTGTGGTTGTGCCCTTGTCATTTTATTATCTGTTTAGGATGATGGGTGTAACGGATGTTGTAAATAACATCAACACCGTAGTGCTAGCCATGCCAGTAGCCTCGTTTGGTACGATGTTTTGCCTACGCTATGAACGCAATGTAGCGCTGATGACTGAGATCACGTTTGTGACCACCGTTGCTTCCATCGCTACCATACCGCTTGTGACGATGCTTTTCAAGTAGAGAGCAGAGCTAAAACGTTGTATCCAAACGACTATCTTGCTCACGCATAGACCTAATCTTTATGCATGAGCTGGCGTTTGCGCTATTATATATGTTTTGAGAATCTATCTATCGATTCATTCTTAAAGCAGTACCGATTTGTCTTTGTTCACATAACCAACGTTTGAGAGCAGCTTTTGAGTTTGATGGGTAGTTTATAGTTGTGAGAGAGAAGCTTCGACATCTTCTTCAAAGCGTTCCAATATCTCCTAAAGAAAAACGTATGTATCCCAAAACATGAGCATGCGGATGTGCGAGCGAAGGCTAAATTCGAATGTTCTCTTGTCATAAAAGACTATTGTAGAGATGAGATATGCTAGATGAAATTGGCTATACCTTCTTATAATAGGTCTCCAATACATTTCCGTTTAAGCGTACTTTAAGATGCAGTTGATTCGCGTAGATAGTCTAATAAAGTTCTGATAATATTGTCAATAAAAACGAATAGATGTAGCAAAGTGTCATCTTTTCGGTAAAAGATGGTACTTTCTGATTTTTTTTTGGTACATTTGTATCATAAAGAAAGTTTGAAACAAACTTAAAATAAATGTTATTTAGGACGTATATCGCCTGTGAATACAAATGGTAAGGTGTATGTTGCCTTTTAACTTCGACTAAAACTTTAATCTTTTGAAACGAAAATGAAATGATACAATAAAGGCGAACGGTTCGGCCTGTGGAGGGCATAAAGCTACAACGAACATGAACCAAACCGAAAAAAGACTCATCATTATGAAGAAAATGCAATTGCGCATGTTGTCGCTCTTGCTTGTTGCTTGTGGTCATGCTACGCTCGGGAATGCAAGTGGAACGCACTTTGAAACCCTTGTGTTCGACTTTTATGACGGCACCCAAATGGAGTTTATGTTGTCTGAAAAGCCTAGTGTGGTTTTTGAAGAAGGTAAGGTAAGTGTGGAGGCTGGCACTACGGTCACGTCGTATGATATGGCGCGGGTGACAGGTTACCATTTCTCGGCCGTCCCTATGGCTATAAAGGGCAGTAAGAAGAAAGGTCTTAGTCTGCGCTTTACAGACAATGCCAACATCACTATTGAAGGCGTTACAGCTAAGAGTGCGTCGCTCTATGATACGAGTGGCAAGTTGCTCACAACGCAAGGTGTGAAAGGAAACAGTGTAACGCTAAGTGTGGCTGATATGGCTAGAGGTGTGTACATTATTAAATTGTCCGATGGACAGAGTTTTAAACTATTAAAGAAATGAAGATGAAAAGATTAGGCATTATACTATTGACGGGAATGGCTTATTGTGCAACTATTTCAGCCCAAACACAGGTTATGACTGTGATCAAAGCTGACGGCAGCAAAACCGTATTCAACATGGCAGACGTGGAACGTGTCAATTTTGATGAGCTTACAGCAGCAGACAACTTTGAGGAGGGCGAGGGAACCGAAGCTTCTCCATACATTATTGCCAACACGAACCAATTGCTCCTCATGGCAAAGATGATCAACTCTGGTGACGAGGCATACACCTCGGCCTACTATGAGTTGACCGATGACATAGACCTTATGGGTATGGAATGGACACCGATAGGCGAGGGACGGGGAAACACCAGTATAGATCTCGCAGAGAGTGGAGCTTTTAGCGGTGTGTTTAATGGTAATGGACACACGATTAGTAACCTTTATATAAATGCTACCGCCACTGATCATGTGGCAATGTACGGCCTATTCGGTTTTGTCGGAAGTAAGGGTGTAGTGAGCAATCTGACCGTTACGGGCAGTGTGAAAGCCACGAGCTCTATCAATGATGAGAACGAGAAGAATACATTGATTTGCGGAGGTATAGCCGGAGCAGGTGCTTCTGCCACATTCTCCAATTGTACATTCAAGGGCTCTGTGGTGGCAGACTATCCTGTAAGCGAAGCAAGTGTTTCGGTTGGTGGGGTTGTAGGTCACTTGGTGGGTCTGCTCTCCGAATGCTCAGCGATCATAGCTAAAGGCGATAGTGTTTGCGGTGAGGCTACATACACCAACGTAGGTGCGCTAGCCGGATATGTCAATGCCGGTTCAGTGACCAACTGTTCTACCACTGTAGAAGGTTTGGTAAATGCTGATTGTGGACAATTCACCTCTACAAATTCGTCAGCTAATGCTGGAGGAATGGTTGGTAATTCATTTGGCGGATCACTTACTGGATGTACTGCGAGCGTGGGAGGTAAGGTGCAGGCTTATGCGGTACCGGATACTGATGCTGCAAGCTCATATGCATCGGCGAGCGCTGGTGGTATGTGTGGTAGCTATGCTGCTGACCAAAATGCTAACAATACCGTGTCTGTGACGGGTGAGGTGTGCGCAGAAGGCTGTGGAACTAGTGCGGCCGGTGGTATGGTTGGCAATCAAACCAATGCTGGTTATGGCGCAAGCGGTATTCATACCGCCATCAGCGGCACGGTTTCGGCACTGAACCATGGAACCGAAGGTAGCAAGATGTTGGCCTATGCCGGTGGAGTATATGGTACGGCTTCGTTCCAGTATGCTTCAGCACAATTGGCAGACTGCTCAAGTAACGTTTCGGGTGAAATCAGTGCTAAGGCTAATGTAGCTGCCTATGCTGGTGGCGTGGCAGGTTCGGCATCTGCAACTGTAGCTGATTATGCTACGATAACTTCGACAGGTAAAGTGACTGCCGATGCTCCAACCTTCGCTACATGCGGTGGTGTGATTGGCAATGCGCTTGCTAGCTCGTGCGCTTGTTACTCTATCATCAATGGCTCACTCAGTGTGTCGGCTGCCGAAAGTGGTTCACAGGTAGGATGTGTGTTTGGCTCAATGTCTGGTAGCAAACGTTCACGCAAGTCAGCCTTGGCTTGTTACACCCTTGTAGAAGGTAGCGTGACGGGCGGAGAAGAATCGGCTATTGGCGCTATAACTGGACAATGCACCGCTTACAGTATGCCTGAGACTTGTTACTGGTGGAGCGGTAATGAGGCTGTAAAGAGTGATACAGGTGTTGACGAAGCTGCTGACGGTAAGTTGGATTCACGTGATGAGTCCACACTCAAGACTGCGATGGAAGCTATGAATGCTGCCATTGAAGATAACGGAAGTTACACTTGCAAATATACATACAACGCTGAAACGGGCACGCTTGAGGTGGTATCAACCAATGGGGATAGTGCTGAGTAAGCTATTAAGTGTTTTCCTAAGCCTTGAGGTGGTAACACTATAAAATAGGTGTAGCTGTGGAGGACGCTATAAAATCTTTTGTCGTTACGCAAAAAGACTGCGTACCAACGCTTTAATTTTGCAGCAGAAAACCAAAACTGATATAAAACAGTGGCTTATTTGCATAAGAATAAGTAACTTTGCAGCCGAAAGGCAGAACTGAAACAAGTGAAATAGAAGAACAAGATGAATACGTTTAGGAACATTCATGTCAGTGCGCAGCCGCATCAAAGTGGACGAAGTAGCTTTACCTATTGGTTTGGCCGCCCAAATCATCGTGCATTGATGGGATTGCTTCCGTACGAAAAATCATCTTGGGATATCAGGTTGCGTTATGTATAACAATAGCAACTGAATATCACAGAACAAAGAGATAAAGGAGAAGTCGGAAGGCCTAAGATGCTTTCCGACTTTTTCGTGTGTCTGCCGACACAGAACGATTCCTTTATCACAGGCATGGCACACTCAATAGCATAACATCCGAATGGATAAAACAACAATAATCATCGCTATGCCTGCTAATAAAAATGCGTTAATACGTTATAAGACAATAGATAGATGCCTTAGAAATAGATACAAGAGATGGACCATCGACGCTCTGGTTGATGCTTGTTCAGATGCGCTATACGATATGGAGGGTATCACAAAAGGTGTTTCGGTCAGAACTGTACAAGGTGATATACAGATGATGCGTTCTGACAAGCTAGGATATAACGCTCCAATCGAAGTTTACGACAACAAATATTATAGATATGCCGACCCTAGCTATTCTATCAGCAATAACCCTCTCAATGCTGACGATTACGAATTAGTGGAAAAGGCGGTAACGCTGATTAATGAAGTTCCAGCGGATAATACGCTCAAAGAGTTGAAAATCGTTCTATCAAAACTAAAGGGAAAATTGATGTTCGCATTGTGAATCGCTTGATAGACAAAGAAAAACGAAAAGCCTTCCATGTACACTCGTTAGCTAGTTGTACATGGAAGGCTTAATGGTTTAGCACAGACTGAAGGACTTGAACCTCCGACTTTCGGTTTTGGAGACCGACGTTCTACCTACTGAACTAAGTCTGCAAGATGATGAGGGAGCGTATTGAGATTCCGTCCCGTGATCACTAGAATCACAATCAGGCACTTTACCATCTGAGCCATACGCTCCATCTAGCCTTTGATGCTTGTGATGAGGATGGGACTCGAACCCATAACCGATTGCTTCGTAGACAATTACTCTAATCCGATTGAGCTACCTCACCCATTGGCGGAAGCAGAAGGATTCGAACCTTCGGAGCCTTTCGGCTCGGCACGTTAGCAGTGTGCTGGTTTCGACCACTCACCCATACTTCCTTTTTCCTTTTACGATGCAAAGGTAGAAAGCCGTTATGCAGTCTTTTTGCATAACGCAAAATATTTTTAGAAAATCAAAGAAAATCCTTAATTTTGCATCTATAACACCATATTAACGACGTTGTGGTATATAAAGAAAACAAAGAAAGATGAATGAGAAGTTACATTCGTGTATAGAATTGATGGAATACATAAACCAAGTGGGCTTTCTTCCATTGCTTGATATGGGAATAGGAGACTGGTCAGCAGAGGCCGTGTTAGATGACGACTGCCAGTATGTTGTGTTGCCGGAAGGTGGTTGGGAGTGGCCCTTGTGGGAATGGAAAGGAGATATTATCCGTGAAAGTGGTTGCGCTTATGGTAAGTTCTTTAATCAAAAGGCGGCATTTATAAGTAGTGAATGGTGGCCCCACTTCTGCAACTATCGTCGTAGTATACATCCATATCCCGAAGAAGGAAGCATAGAAGACGCCATCGTTCAAGTACTTTCGATGAATGGCAGCATGATAACACGTGAACTAAGAAAAGCATGTGGTTTTACTGGACTCAAGATGCGAAGTAAGTTTGATGGCTATATATCACGTCTACAGATGGGAGGATGGATAGTAACAGAAGATTTTGTCTACCCGCATGATAAGCATGGACGCAAATATGGTTGGGGCTGGTCATTGCTTACCACACCTGAGAATCTCTTCGGTCGTGATGCATGTTACGCAGCGTGCACACCAGCGGAGTCATATCAGTGCCTTGTTGACCATTTTCGTAAAATCCTTCCGCAACTCACAGATGAGAAAATCGAGCGCCTCCTAAGAAAATAAAAAGGGCTCTTCATGTTAATGAATCCCTCGCCACACCATAAGTGGCTACGCATTAACGTGAAGAGCCTAAACTATGCGGAGTGGTCAGTAAGTACTAGACGTGCCGCAATATTGATTAGGAACTAGAATTACTTTACACGTAATTTCATGGCAAATGGTTCTCCAGCCTTTGTGCTATTAGCAGGTAGCGTCACCGTCACGCTAGAACCATTTACTTTAGTCTTCAGTTTCTTGCCGTTTGATAACAATACCACTTGCCCCTTGGGTAGGTTGTTGCTCCATGAGATAGTGGATGGAGCTGCCTCGTTAGCTTGTGGCAAGTAGATGGCATATAGGTACTTTCCGTCTTTAGAAGCTGTGAACCAAACGCTCTTGTCATTATATACAGGTGTGATAGTGGTGTTATAGATGGCTTCACCGTTCGTTTTTAGCCATTTACCAATGGCTTGTAGACGTTCTACAGCTTCGGGCTGAATGAGTCCTTGTGGTGTAGGGCCAACACCGAGCACCAAGTTGCCGCCTTTTGCAACAATTTCTACCAAAGTGCCGATTACCTTCTCTGGTGTTTTCCAAGTAGGATGATTGACATATCCCCAATCATTGCTCAACGGAATACAACTCTCCCATGGGTATGGCAATTGAGTTTCGGGGATTGTACGTTCAGGAGTTTGGTAGTTTTCATATGGTCCGTGGATGGTTCTGTCTACCATGATCAATCCCGGCTGATGGCCTCTTCCCATTGCGGCAATCTTAGGCATATCTATGTCTTGATTGTTTTCTTTGCAAACCCATCCACCATCAAGCCATAGAATATCCACCTTTCCATATCGTGAAAGAATCTCTTCCATCTGGTTGTAAACGAAGGTCTTGTAATTGTTCCATCTCCAAGGCCATTTCTTAATGTCATAATTGACGTTGCGCCCTCTCTTTGTTGGATACACGTCCCACCAATAGTCCTGTGAATGCCAGTCTGGCTTTGAGAAGTAAGTACCAATCATAAAGTTCTTTTCTCTGAAGGCATCAAGTACATATTTGAGTACATCACGCTTGGGATTGTCCTTGAATGCGTGATGCGCAATGGAAAAGTCGGTGTATTTGCTATCAAACATACAGAATCCATCATGGTGCTTGGTGGTAAAAATCATATATTTCATACCAGCGTCATTAAGCACGGATGCCCATTGCTGAGGGTTGAACTGGGTAGGGTTGAAATGATCTGCCTGTCCCCAATACCAATCCTTATATTGCTGGAATGTCTGAGTAGTGTCTCTAGTAATCCAATCTTCGTCACAGATTGACCATGATTCTACAATGCCAGGCACACTGTACAATCCCCAATGCAGGAGTACGCCGAACTTGAGGTCCTGCCATTGATGAAGCTTGTTAACCACTTGCTGATCTGTAGGCCATTCATAAGTCTTGCTCCGCTCATACACATCACCTTGGGCATAAGCCGAGCTGAAGGTTATCGCAGCAGCGAATAGAGCTAATAATGATTTCTTCATAAAATAGTTAGGTATAAGTTATTATTAATGATTGTATTATGATCGAGGTTCTTGTTTCACTTGCTTCATGCTCAGACTGATACGTGAACGCTTGTAGTCGATATCCGTAACCTTGACACGGACATGCTGGTGAAGGCTAACCACGGTGGTAGGATCAGAGACAAACTTGTTGGCTAGTTGTGATATGTGCACCAATCCATCTTGGTGAACACCAATATCTACAAATGCGCCAAAGTTTGTGATGTTGGTAACAATCCCAGGAAGAACCATTCCCACTTGTAGGTCTTGAATCTCATGTATATCATCAGCAAACTTGAAGGTTTCTAGTTGCTGTCGCGGATCTCTGCCAGGTTTGTCAAGCTCTACCATGATATCTTTGAGCGTTGGCAATCCTACCTTGTCAGTTACATAGCGTGTGATATCAATCGCTTGTTGTTTCTCTTTGCAGCTTAGTAATTCTGAGACAGAACATCCTGCATCTTTTGCCATTTGTTCAACAATAGCATAGCTCTCGGGGTGAACGGCGGTGTTGTCAAGCGGATTGGTAGCATACGGTATACGTAAGAAACCGGCACATTGTTGATATGCGATGTTGCCCAATCGTGGAACCTTCTTGAGTTGGGCTCTTGAGGTAAATGGACCATTGGCATTGCGATAGTCAACGATGTTCTTTGCCAAGGCTTTGCCCAATCCACTAACATAGGTAAGGAGGTGAACGGATGCGGTGTTAAGGTTTACACCCACCTGATTTACACAACTTTCGGTGGTTATGTCTAAGGATTGCTTTAGCTTGCTTTGATCAACGTCGTGTTGGTATTGTCCCACTCCGATACTCTTAGGATCTATCTTGACGAGTTCTGCCAATGGATCCATTAGGCGTCGTCCTATTGATACGGCTCCGCGTGTGGTCACATCCTCATTGGGGAATTCCTCTCTTGCCGTTTCTGATGCTGAATAGATGCTCGCTCCATCTTCCGAAACGACATAGATTGTCGGTGAGGTTGATTGAGCGGTGTTGTTTGTTGCAATCTGAAGAGAAGCTAAAGTGTGCTCAACAAACTGGTAGGTCTCTCTAGATGCAGTACCGTTACCAATAGCAATGGCTTCTATCTGATATTGGCTAATCATGCGTAGGAGTGCTTGTGAAGCCTGCGTGGTGAGATTACGTGGTGGAGTGGGGTAGATAATCTCGTGATGAAGGAGTTGTCCCTCGGCGCTAAGACACGCGGTCTTACATCCGTTGGCAAATCCTGGATCAATCGCTAGTGTGCGTTTTTGACCTAGAGGTGCTGCTAACAACAGCTGCTTAAGGTTTTCGGCAAAAACATGTATTGCTTCCTCGTCAGCCTTCTCCTTACTTATAGAAGCAAACTCGTTCTCAATGCTTGGATTGATGAGGCGTTTGAAAGCATCATCAATGGCTTCGGACATATATGTCTGACATGTTCCTATGCCATGTACGTATCTACGCTTTAGTTTCGTTGTAGCTTCATCAGAATCGATACTAATGGAAACGCGCAATATCCCTGCATTTTCACCTCTTCTCATCGCCAACAACCTATGTGAAGAGCAATGTTTCAAGGGCTCACAGACATCAAAATAGTCGGAAAACTTCTGCGCTTCAGTTTCCTTTTCTTTCTTTTTGATTACCTTTGATGTGATTATGGCTTCACGTTTGAAGAGCGAACGAACCATGTTGCGGCTTGTGGCATCTTCGCTTACCTTTTCGGCAATAATCGCTTTTGCACCAGCTATTGCCTCATCCCATTTCTCGTTTTGTCCTTTAAGTAGGCGCATGATAGCATGTTCGGGGTTTCGGTCACGTTGAGACATGATAAGCATGGCAATTGGTTCATACCCTTGCTCGCGAGCGATCTCAGCTTTGGTCCTCCTTTTAGGCTTGTATGGTAGATAGAGGTCTTCTAGTGTAGACGCATCCATACAATCATCGATTTGCTTTTGCAAATCTTCGGTGAGCTTTCCTTGTGACTCGATTGTCTTTAGAATGGTGTTCTTTCGTTTATCAAGATCTTCTAATCGTTGTTGCCATTCACTGATCTGTACAATCTGTATGTCGTCTAGATGACCAGTGCGTTCCTTACGATATCTTGCTATGAAAGGAATGGTGCAACCTTCATCTAGTAATGTTAGAGTGGCCTCAACACTCGATTCATGTAGATTGAGCTTTTGGGCTATATATTTTGAATAATGTGCCATGTGGAAGATAGACTATTGTAATGCAAATTTACATAAATCTTCTGAATCTAGCAAAAACCAAGTGAACGTGTTCGATGTTGCTTTCATAATTATTGGCTGTAATAGCGGTATCCATAAGCGATTATTTCTTTCTTTTATGTAACTTTGTATAAGATATAAGACAATACGCTATTCAAGATTAGAAGTATGAATAAACGAATCGTTTGGATTGATGAAGCACGAGGTCTAGCGATGCTCGCTATTCTGTTGTTTCATACCGAGATGTATTACATAGGTAATGATATCTTGCCTTATACCATGTTTGTAGAAAATGCACTTGCTTTATTCTTCTTCCTTTCAGGTTATCTATTTGTCTCTTCGCATCTCCCGTTTAATCTTCCAACAAAGATGCGGATGATTTTCCGTCGGTTAATTATACCATATTTGTTTTTCACCTTACTGATAGCCATACCCAAAGCTTGGGTACATCACAACCCGATTTCGTTTCAGTCAATCATAATCCCAATATTAACGGGAACGGCATCTTGGTTTGTTTCAACGCTTATTGTAGCCGAAATCTATTATTCCTTGATACAATATTTTGCAGACAGGTATTGCTCATCGTTGCGTAGTCGGTTATTATTGGAGACGTGTACCATGCTATCTCCCGTAATAGGTTATCTTATCTTTGAAGAGTATTGCTCTATTGATATCTTATCTGTCACAACGATAGCTCTTGTCTTTATCTTCTTAGGCAGAATGTTTCGATTGATGGAACATCGAATGACTTTTGTCCAAAAACATTGGCTAATCGTGTGCATGGCATTGTTATTATTCTGTATGAAGCTATACGAATATAAAGCTAATGTCTTTATGACATTCTTTTATATCCGTATTGATTCATTCCCTTTGTTCTATGCAGATACTCTTTTGTCGTGTCTATTATTAGTATCTCTTCTTAGGAAGATAAAGGGACCGCTACGATTATTATCTTGGACGGGACGCCATAGCTTGGTAATCTACTTTTTCTGTGGCGGTGTGCCGATATGTATAGCACACGTGATGCCTGCATACAACGGTTGTCTCGGTCTTTTTTTTGTTGCGTTCTTGCTCGTTTGGCTTCTAGCTAGTTTTATTGCGTGGGGTGTGTACAAGTTCCTTCCTTGGATAGTCGGCACAAGATAAGAAGAACCATTCCTAGCTTGCCTTAGTAAAAAGAGGAGAAGTGACGATTCGATCTTCTCCTTATTATAATCAAAAAGGCTGTGTTGAGAGATATAATCTCAGCACAGCCTATATTAAGATAGATAATAATCAGAGGTTACTTGGTAATCTTAGATGTTTTTACATTGCCTTGTGCATCACGTACTGTGATGATGTAAACACCCTTTTCAAGATTAGACAGATCTGCAGAACGACTAACCAATGCACCGTTGAGAGAGTAAACGGTTACTGTAGCGTTTGTTGGAACATCAATATTCTTGATACCTGTGTTGATAATCTCAAGTGAAGTCTCTGCGGGTTCAGAGTCCTGGTCATTGTAGACTACTACCACCTTATAGTTGTGCACGCCTTCGTATGTAGCAGGTTGGTATGTATAGGTACCATCTGTACCAGGAGTCTGGTCTTCAAGCGTGGTGAGAAGGTTATCGCCTTCGTATACCTTTACAGTAAGGGCTGCATCTTCTGTAAGCGTGTTGCCTTGTGTATCGGTTGTTGGGTTCTTCCATGTCAGCGTTACAGACTTGGTAGAAGCGTCTTCAACAGCTTTAAGTTCGGTAACAACTGTAGCTGCGGGTACGGCTTTCTCTTCGATAGAGAACTGCATGAGGTAACCATATGCGTTCTGACCATTTTCGTCAGCGATGTGGAGAGCTACCCAATGCAAACCATCAGCATCGGCTGTGAACTCGTATACGGCATCGTTGTAAGTACTCTCATATTCAGTGTGGAGAGGAATAGTTGCAAATGCGGTGTAAGAACCAGCAACCTTCTTCTGGTTACCTACTTCGAGCGTGATGTTTGTAGTTCCAGCTTCGAGACAGCTGCGGTTGCAAGTAACGGTTGCCTTTACTTGATAAACCTTTCCTTCTTTGAGATCGAATGCAGGAGAAACGAAATAGTCGTTTGCATCACTGCTCCAATCGCTGTTGAATCCTACGGCTGCATGGGTCTCGCCTATTATCTGCCAGTTCTCGTCATATTCAGTGTAACCATAAGTTGACCATCTCCATGTAGAGCTAGGGTTGTTGCTTCTGTCAAGTGCAGTCCATGCTGTGCTAGGATCTACTCCTTCTGTACCCCAATCTGTTTCTTTCGTTTCATATTGAGTAAAGTCGATGCTATAAGGCAACTCTTGTGCAACCTCAGCCTCTTCAGCCTTTTCTTCGATGCTGAATGAGAATAGGTTCACGTCAGTTTCGGTTGCTGCTTCCCAACTGAGGGCTTTTACTCCAAAGTAGTAGATACCGTCCTTGTTGATTTCTACGGTGTAAGTAG
>CAVHUZ010000039.1:0-6817 GCA_963639545.1 Bacteroidaceae bacterium | reverse complement strand
TAAATAGAGTCGGCAGCATCATAACTGCTATGTAGACTTGATGGACTCAACCAATCGTACTGATTGAATTCGTTAGGATTCTTCTTGTCTTGGCTATAAACCAATTGCAGGTTCATCTGATTGCTAACAGGTGCGGCGATGTGGAACTTCACCTTATAACTCTTACCTTCCTTCAGGCGGAGAGCAGGAGAATAGAAATAATCGCAAGCTGCTGAGTTGTTGTCAGTCTTGAGAGATACACAAGGATGAGGCTCGCCAACATTATTGCCTTCAGCGTCCTTCTCCTGGTAGCCAGCTGCATTCCAAGTCCAAGTCACACCAGTAACATCGCTATTATCAAGTGCGTACCATGAGTTTACGTTCGTAGCATCGAAGGTTACAGAGTAAGGTACATCAAGCGTGTCCTCCTTAATTTCAATCTCTTCAATAGCAAAATTGAAGATGCTTGCTTTAGAAAGTTGCCATTCCGTATCAGTTGTAGCATCCTCTGGTGATACCCCATGAATGCCTACATAATATGTACCAGTGGTAGGAACGGTGAAGGTCGACTCGTCACTGCGGTTAGCATCGTAGCTTACACCTGAAGCTATGTCGCCTGCTTCAGTATATGTAGAGGCGTCAGTCTTGGATGTTCCGTAAACGAACGACAGCTTCATATTGCTATTATCGTAACGCAGAGAGGTGTTAGCGCTTACCTTATAAGTCTTACCTGCTTCAAGAGCCAAAGCTGGCGAAACAAAGTAATCGTTAGCTTGAGCTGCCCAATCTCCATTAAAGCTCACACCAGGATAGCTGGCTCCAGTAGTCTGGTCATAATAAGCATACTCGTTATAACGCCAAGATTCAATGTCCTTTTCGGATGAATTGTCAATGGCTGTCCAAGTGATGGCATTGTCGCTACTATTGAAGGTTACACTATAAGGAACTGCAAGTGGAGTCTCGGGTTCTACGGGATCAACGCTTTCCTTCTCACTCACACCAAAGTCTAACAAGTACTGATAAGGGCCGCTTGCGGTGCCACCTTCTGCTGTTGCGTGTAAAGCGAGATAATATACACCTGTTGCATCAACAGTAAGTTCATAGCTGCTCTCTACTTTGGAGTCGGCATCACCAGTAATGTCCATTAACTTGTTGAAAGTAGTAGCATCACTCTTGTTAGTACCTAATTGTAAATCAAGCGTTCCGCTGTAATCGCGATGACCGCTAGTCAGTGCAACCGTATACGTCTTTCCTGCTTCAAACTTGAATGCAGGTGATACGAAATAGTCGTTAGCATTAGCATCGCCTTCAAGCAAGTAACATGGGTTATAGCCTCCGCAATAGTATCCCCAACCGCTATCATGACTCCAAGTCTTACCAGAGTTGTCTGCATCAAGGGCCGTCCAGTCGGTTGTTTCGAAAACAAAGTTCTGATAATAAGGCAACTCCTTTGTTTCCTCGGTTACAGGAGGTGTGTCGCCATCATCACCAATGGTTACTTCTGCGGTCTCTTCAGTTTCTTCTAAATCAAAATAGGTGAGCGCAATCTTTTCATTGGTTGTTCCTGATGTTGTTGCTAGGAAAGCTAGATAGTATGTGCCGCTTGTTTTTACGGCAAATACATGATCTTCCGTAGTAGTAGCATCATAGCTATATTGCATCGTCAATCCTGAGACTGTTTGGAATGTGGATGCATCAGAATCAGACGTGCCTGCTTTTAGTGTAAGCGTAAAGGCGCTAGGATCACTATTCCTCCAAGTGCGTGTCTTTACTTTGTAGCTCTTTCCTGCTTCTAGATTAAAAGCAGGTGAGATGTAATAGTCGTTCCAACTATAGTCCCAATCAATTGATGACGTAGTTACACCACCAATATAACTAGAACTGCCATAGTCATAGACCTCACCTACCATCCATGTAGTGCTGGCCACGGTGCTTGCGTCAAGGGCTTTCCAACCTTCTTGACTTTCAGCAAAACTGATAGAGTAGGGCAACGAGCTTTGGGCAAATCCTGGTAATGCTACAAGAGCTAACAGGAGGGAGCCCATGGTTTTTCGTAACGTTCTTCTCATAATAGTAAATTTTTAAATAAATGTATGTATACTAAAAAGTTTATGTCAAAGTTGATTTTCTAAAGATGCATCTGCATACAAGATGTCAGACGAAAGTATTAGATTAGAGTGCTGTTGAGCAATAAAGCTATGTTAAGTAGTTTTTATATATCGATTTGCGAAATCAATTAAAAGTGTAAATGTTTTTGCAAAAATAGGTAAAAAACATTATTTCGCAAACTTTTATATGGAGAATTTGTTACAAAAACACTGAAATTAGTATAATTGTAAGATAAAAAACCATGTTGTCTTCGTTTTGTTGTCCGAATAAGCGAGATATCAAAACAAAGTAGACGAGGCCAATAACGAATGCAAAAGGAGAGTCATGAAGTGTACATGGCTCTCCTTTTAGTTACTATTGATTGTTGTTCTAGGCTTATACAAAAAGTCTTTTCGCCTAGTAAGTGACGTTATTGAACCACCTTGAATCGTATCCGGAATGTGTGCGTCGTTTCATCCCAATTGGTTCCCAGCAGATGGAATGTTCCTATCTGCGCAGTGCTGCGTACATGCTTCCCTATGCAAGGACAAATGTCGTAGTCGCCAATTCTTACCAATCTGATGGCATCGGAGGTTTCATTAGGTAGTCGACTTGCATCAATTTCTGACGGCAAGTGTGCTTTGTCCACCACCTCATAGCTTACCGACATGTCCTCAGCTATGAGACGATTCATCTCTTTCTCTATGGCATTCTCCTCTTTTCGCGTTGGCTTATGGTCAAGTACATAGGAGATTTTGCTTTTCTTGCGCTCAATATGTGCATTGTTGCTGCGTTCTGTACCAAACATTCTTACCATTAGTTGGTTAAGAAGGTGTTCTGCCGTGTGTGCGGGCGGAAACTCCTCCTTGTTGTGCGCATTGAATAAAGAATCAGTATCTTTCATAGGTATTGTGAATTTGATAATTGCACCAATATTACCCTTCACTTTCAAGGTAAGAGGCTGGTCTTTCTTCCACGAATAGTCTGCCGTGTCTTTACCGAGAAGATCCTTGCCTTTGAGATTTCCTTCTGGAATGGAAAGGAAATTGAAAGCATGTTCGGGTATGCGCACACTTAGTTCGGTGTCGTCGTCAGAGAAATTGGCAACGACAAGCAACAACTCATTCTGCCATTTGCGTAAGAAAGCAAAATGAAGGTGTGGGTTGAAATGTTCCGTCTGACCATTTACATACATCAGATCGAAGCTTTCTCCATGCGTGATGGCTTTCTCTGCTTTAGCCAAGTGCAAGATCTGTTTGTACAATGTTTCCAATTGCAGTTGCTCTTGAGATAGCTGTTTACGTGCAAAGTAGCCGTTATAGATTTCTGATGTTGTCCAATAGTCAAAGATAGTGCTACGACCATCTTTGCCTGAAAAGCCTTCTTCGTCCATTCCGCGTTCGCCAAACTCTTGCCCAGCATAGATCATAAGTGGATTGCTTCGGAGCAGAGCGCTAACGATTAACGCAGGAATAGCCTTCTTTGCATCTTGGCAGAAAAAGTCAGATGCGATGCGTTGTTCATCGTGATTCTCTAGGAAGTAGAGCATATGCTCGCGTATGTCATCTGTTGCTTGCCACTCTTGCGTGATGGCGCTAGCTGGACGACGATGGCATACCACATCACGAAGGCAATCGTACATTCCCACCTTATCGTAAAGATAATCAAATCCCGATTGGATATAAGTGCGGTACTGACTTGGTGCGTACACCTCTCCTATAAATATAATATGTGGAAATGCCTTCTTGACGATATTGGTAGCATAAGCCCAAAACTCATGAGGAACCATCTCTGCCATATCACACCTGAAGCCATCAATCCCTTTGGCTGCCCAAAAGAGCAGGATATCTGTCATCTTATTCCATGTGGATGGTATCGGGTCGAAGTGATAGCTTCGTCCTCCGGCGTCACAATAGTCTATGCCATAATTGAGTTTGATGGTTTCATACCAATCGCTGATTGTGGGATGATTGTCAAAACGATCGTTGCCAGTACATCGAGCGGGATATTCGTCATAGTTTCCTTTGTCGAATGAAGGCTCGAAATGACAATTAGGACAATAGTAGAAATTGTTTTGCGGAGAGAAGTGCTTAGTAGTGTCATCGTCTTCGCCGAGGTCCCTCACGTTATTGGGTTTGCAATAGCTATGGTATTGACGTGCGACGTGATTGGGAACAAAGTCGATAATGACATTCATTCCGGCTTGGTGGGTGCGGTCAACCAACTTGGTAAACTCATCCATTCGGCTATTGACATCTTCGGCTATGTCAGGGTCAATGTCATAATAATCAGTGATAGCGTAGGGCGATCCAGCTTTTCCTTTAATCACTTTGGGATGCTGAACGGGTATGCCAAAGCGAGAGTAATCGGTAGTGGAAGCGTGTCGGATGACACCAGTGTACCATACATAAGAAATGCCGAGGTCATGAATTTGTTTCAGAACGTCGGCATTGATATCGTTCATCTTTCCCGCACCGTTGTCGCTGTAAGCCCCATTCTGTTTGCGAGTGAGGTTCTTGTTGGCAAAGGTGCGGGTAAAGATTTGATAAATCTGAATTCGATTATTCGAGTCCATGTGCGGTTACAGTCTTGTCTATTCGGCCAATCATTCCTTGCAAGGCTTTACCAGGTCCGCATTCAACAAATTCGGTTGCACCTGCTGCGACCATGTTGCGTACTGTCTCGGTCCAGCGTACACTGCTGGTCAACTGAGCGATGAGATTTGCTTTGATTTCAGCAGGATCTGTATATGCTTTTCCATCAACGTTTTGGAATACGGGACACTTAGGCTCTTTAAAGTTGGTGCTTTCGATAGCAGCTTGTAGCTCGTCCTTAGCGGGTTGCATCAGTGGTGAGTGGAATGCACCACCTACCTTTAGCTTCAATGCGCGCTTAGCACCAGCAGCCTTCAGTTTCTCGCAAGCATCGTCAATAGCGGCTACGTCACCAGAAATTACAAGCTGACCAGGACAGTTGTAGTTGGCTGGAACTACCACCTTGCCATCTTTGCTTGCCTCGTTGCAGATCTCTTCAATCTTGTCATCAGCTAGTCCGATTACTGCAGCCATTGTGCCAGGATTAAGCTCGCAAGCCTTCTGCATAGCGTTAGCACGAGCCGCAACAAGTTTCAGACCATCCTCAAAGTCAAGCGCTCCGGCTACAACCAATGCTGAGAATTCACCCAAAGAGTGACCAGCCATCATTGTATCCTTGAAGTCTTGCTCAAGGCACAATGCGCTGATAACGCTATGTAGGAACACAGCAGGCTGTGTAACTTTGGTTTCTTTCAAAGCCTCGTCAGTACCATCAAACATAACGTCTGTGATATTGAAACCGAGTACTTCGTTAGCTTGGTTGAAGAGTTTCTCTGCGAGTGTATTGTTGGTATAGAGGTCTTTGCCCATACCTACAAACTGGGAACCTTGTCCCGGAAATACAAATACTTTCATTCTATGTAGTATAATAATGTTATTTTTACCTTTATTGCAAAGGTAATCAATTATTTAGGAATCACAAAATGCTTTTAATAGAAAAAGCCCCTTGCATCTTTCGACGAAAGGGACTTTCTTTATTCTTGCAATATTCAATAGCTTACTTGGTTTAATCTACTGAATAAATTGACTTCGCTTTATGCCTCAGCTACTGTTTCTTCGCTTGTAGTGTTCTCTACAGTCTCTTCAGCAGGAGCTTCTTTCTCTTCTGCTACAGGAGCAGGAGCGTTTTCAGCTACAACCTGTACAGGAACTTTGATTTCCACTTCTTTGTGGAAGTGAACAGTTGCCTCGTAGTTGCCAACCTTCTTTGCATCGTGCATAGTGATAATCTTGCGATCGATCTCGATGCCTTTCTTTGCAAGCTCTTCAGCTACGGTTGCTGCGTTAACAGATCCGTAAGTTACGCCTGTAGCGCTAACCTTGGCAGCGATTACTAGCTCTACACCCTCAAGCTGTTTAGCGCGATTCTCAGCGTCAGCCTTAAGTGCAGCGAGTTTAGAAGCTTGTTGCTTCAAGTTCTCAGCGAGCTGCTTCTTTGCAGAAGGTGAAGCGATTACGCCTTTGCCTGTTGGGATGAGGTAGTTACGGCCATAACCGTTTTTTACGTTTACGATATCGTTCTTGTATCCAAGTCCGATAATATCTTCTTTAAGTATGATTTCCATCTTCTGACCTCCTTGTTTATTTCATTAAATCGGTTACGTAAGGAAGCAAAGCAATCTGACGAGCACGCTTAACAGCCTGTGCTACACGACGCTGATACTTCAAAGATGTTCCAGTGATACGGCGTGGAAGAATCTTGCCTTGCTCGTTCAAGAACTTCTTGAGGAACTCAGGATCTTTGTAATCGATATACTTGATACCGCTCTTCTTGAAACGGCAATACTTCTTCTTCTTAGTGTCAATTGAAGGAGCGTTCAAATAACGGATTTCGGTCTTTTTCTGTTCTGCCATGATTATGCCTCCTCTACTTTATTAGCCAACTTGTTACGACGCTTCTCTGCGTATGCGGTAGCGTACTTGTCAAGTTTAACTGTGATGTAACGTAACACTTTCTCGTCACGGCGATAGCCTGTCTCAAGTGTGTTTACAATTGTTGGTTCTGCCTTGAACTCGATAAGGCAATAGAAGCCAGATGACTTCTTCTGAATGTTGTAAGCCAACTTCTTCAAACCCCAAGCCTCTTCGTTCAAGATTTCAGCACCATTGTCGGTGAGGAGCTTCTTGAATTTAGCGACCGCTTCCTTCATCTGTAC
>CAVHUZ010000038.1:0-23323 GCA_963639545.1 Bacteroidaceae bacterium | reverse complement strand
GAATAAAAAACAAACCAAGGATATTCAGCAGAACCGATAGTATCTGTCGAATATCCTTGGCAGTAAGATTTATGAGATGCTAGCGATCGAAAAAGAATGCATACAATTGGGTGGCGTAAGCAGAAAGCCGCTCTATATCCATATTGCCATAACGTTGCCAAATGTCACGGCAAGCGTTAAGAAGCGCTGATGAGGTATCGGTAGCGGGTCGGTGGACGTAAGGGTCAAGGTGCAGAAAGCACTGCATCACCTCCACGATGCGTGTTGCGGGGACGCCCAACAAGAGCGCAAGAGTCTTAATCTCAGGCGTGTAAGTAACCATCGTGCTAGGTGTGAGCTTGAAATATAAATCCAAGATCACTACCAGTGAGATGGGGTATAGATCCTCGGCTGACGGAATGGGGGTGAAGTCGTGCTCAAACGTAGTGTTTGTATCCACATCCTTATAGAAATCATCGGCGTGCCCGAAGCCCTTCATCGCCTTCAGACGTTTGACATCACGCCTCAAACGAGCGGCATGCGTAGCATAAGCATCCCAAACCACTTGCAATACAGGTGAACTGTGTGCTTCCATTAAGACCTGTTGGTCATGGATGAATTGGGGTGGAAGGTGTAACTCACAACTCAATTGCACTGCTTTATAGGCATATACCGGTTTGACACCGATGGGTTTGGCAAGGTATAGCTGCAGGATAAAAAGCCAATAATCTTCGGACCATAAAGGATGCGTAACCATAGAGAAAAAAGATTTGTTTGCTACAAAAGTAAGACAGTAAAAGGACAAAGCCAAGAAAATAACCCACTTTTTATATATGTAGGGTATAAAAACGTGAGTAAAAATTTGTATTTTCGGCTAAAAAGCAGTAATTTTGCAACGTTCAGAGGAATGAGGGGCTTGCAAGAAGCTCCTCATTTTTAATTATATAACGCATTATATGATAGACAAAAACGTTGTAAAACGATTAGTGGAAGAATGGCTTGAAGGAAAAGAATATTTCCTTGTAGACATTCAGATTAGTGAAGACGACAAGGTGGTGGTAGAGATTGACCATGCCGATGGGGTGTGGGTTGACGACTGCGCAGACCTAAGTAGATACATCGAAGATCACCTGAGTCGGGATGAAGAAGACTATGAATTGGAAGTGGGGTCGACCGGACTAGGTCAACCCTTTAAAGTGCCACAACAATATCACAACAACATAGGAAACGAAGTGGAGGTGCTTGACGCTGACGGAAAGAAAGTAAAAGGCATCCTCAAAAGCGTGGATGGAAACCAGTTTGTGGTGACAGTCAACGAAAAGGTGACAGTGGAAGGAAAGAAACGTCCTGTGAAGATGGACGTAGACCACGAATATCAAATGGATAAAGTGAAATATACAAAATACATCATCAGTTTTAAGTAAAGACAATGGCAGCAAAATTGATAAAAGAAGAAAAGCCCAACTTGATTGAAACATTCAAGGAATTTAAGGATACAAAGAACATCGACCGTACCACATTGGTAAGTGTGTTGGAGGAAAGCTTCCGTAACGTGCTTGCAAAGCTCTTTGGTTCGGATGAGAACTTTGACGTGATTGTCAATCCAGATAAGGGCGACTTTGAGATTTATCGTAATCGTATCGTAGTTGCCGACGGTGAGGTAAAGGACGAAAACAAAGAAATATCCCTGACCGCAGCGCAGAAGATTGAATCAGACTACGAGATTGGCGAAGAGGTATCGGAGAAAATTGAATTTGAAGACTTCGGTCGCCGTGCCATCTTGAACCTGCGTCAGACCTTGGCTTCAAAGGTGCTGGAACTGGAGCACGACACATTGTACAATAAATACAAAGACCGTGTGGGCGAAACCATCTCTGCTGAGGTATACCAAGTATGGAAACGTGAGGTGCTGCTTGTTGATGATGAGAACAACGAGCTGATTCTGCCTAAGAACGAACAGATTCCTGGTGATCAGTATCGTAAGGGTGAGACCATCCGTGCGGTGATTCTCCGTGTGGATAATGAGAATAACAATCCTAAGATATTCCTTTCACGTACATCACCTATGTTCCTTCAGCGTCTGCTTGAGGCAGAGGTTCCCGAGATCAACGATGGTATCATCGCTATCAAAGGCATCGCTCGTATGCCAGGACAACGTGCCAAGATCGCTGTGGAAAGCTATGACGACCGCATTGATCCAGTAGGTGCTTGCGTGGGTGTGAGAGGAAGTCGTGTACATGGTATTGTAAGAGAACTATGTAATGAGAATATCGATGTAATCAATTGGACCGCAAATGTCAAGCTCTATATCCAGCGTGCGCTGAGTCCTGCTAAGGTGAACAGCATCAATATTGACGAAGAAGGACATAAGGCAGAAGTCTATCTGCAACCCGAAGAGGTGAGCCTTGCTATCGGACGTAATGGTCTGAACATCAAACTGGCAAGTATGCTGACAGGCTACACCATCGACGTGTTCCGTGAGTTGGGCGACGAAGAATCAGAGGAGGATATCTACCTCGATGAGTTTGGTGACGAAATCGACCAATGGGTTATCGATGCTATCAAGAATATCGGTCTTGATACCGCTAAAGCTGTGCTCAATGCACCACGCGAGATGCTGATCGAAAAAGCCGATTTGGAAGAAGAGACCGTTGACCATGTGCTCAACGTGCTCAAAGCCGAGTTTGCTAACTAACCGCTCGTGAGACAAGTGGTGAGCGACATCCACAACAAAGCAAAAAGGGTGAGGCTTTGGGATGACGCTCACGTTCGGAACGCTTGTCCAACAAGAGAATCTAAAGACAGACATCACCCCAGTTTACGTAAAATAAAAATTTGAATGAGCATCAGATTAAATAAAGCGATAAGAGTACTTAACATAGGACTTCAGACAGCAGTAGAGTTTTTGCAGAAGAAGGCTACCTTAGGCGAGGTGAAGGCTGACCCCAACTTTAAGTTGAGCGAGGAACAATACCAAGCCTTGGAAACCGAATTCAAGAAAGACAAGGACGTCAAGGATAATGCTGTAAAGATCACGCAAGACAAGCAAAAAGAAAAAAAGTCGAAATCAAAGAACGACCATAAAGCTGAAAGTCTGCTTAAGGAGCATCCTACCTATAAACCTTTAGGTAAGATAGAACTCGACGCAAAAGGAAATCCTGTAAGACCCACTGTCGCTGCAGCAAGTCAAGAATCTACATCACAGCAGAAAGGGGTAGCCCAAAGTCCGACACAGGCAACCACTCCTTCTTCACAATCAGAACACGCACAAAGCGCTGCAGAAGTGGAGAAGAATACCTCTGCTGAATCTCAACAAACCGTTGCCCCAGTGGAGCAAACTCCTGTTGAGGAACAACAACAAGCGCAAGAGAAGGCCAAAGCTACAAAGGTGGAACAACCTCAGGCTGAAAAGGCTGTGCCAACAGACACAACGCAGAAGACCTCCGATACGCAAACACAGGCACAACCCAACCAACCCGAGGTAAAGCAGGTGCAACCTCAGGCCATTAATCAACCTATGAAGGAAAATAATAACATCGAAAAAGCACCCGCTACCACTCAACCCCAAAGCACGGAGGTAAAAAGCGGAACAGAAAAGAGCCAGGAACTCTTCAGAACAAAGAACGAGCAAAAGATTCTTGACCAACCAAAGGTGAACGTGTTAGGTAAGATCGATCTCAGTCAGATCAACCAAAGCACTCGCCCTAAGAAAAAGTCGAAGGAGGAGAAACGTAAGGAACGCGAAGAAAAAGCAACGCAGAACCAACAAGCAAAGAAAAAGAAGCGCGTACGTATCAATAAAGAACGCGTAGATATCAATGCGGTCTCTTCTCAACAGAACAATAACAACGGGCAGAAGAAGAACAACAATAATAATAACAACAACAAGAAGCGCAATAACAACAACAATAATAATAAGCGCAATAACAAGTCGCAGCCTGTTGACGACGAGGCAGTAGCACGTCAGGTGAAAGAAACCTTGGCTCGTCTGACCTCAAAAAGTCAAAACAAGAAAGGCGCCAAGTATCGTAAGGAGAAGCGTGAGGCTGTACAAGAGAAACTCAATGCCGAAGCAAAGGCAGAACGCAAGGAAAGCAAGACGCTTAAGCTTACCGAGTTTGTAACGGTAAGTGAGCTCGCTACGATGATGGATGTGCCTGTAACAAAGGTGATCTCTACGCTGATGTCAGTGGGTATCATGGTGTCTATCAACCAACGTCTGGATGCAGAGACTATTAACCTTGTGGCAGATGAATTTGGATTTAAGACCGAATATGTCAGCGCAGAGGTACAAGAGGCTGTAAGTGAAGAGGAGGATGACGAGAACGACTTGGAATCACGCGCTCCTATCGTGACTGTGATGGGACACGTTGACCATGGTAAGACATCCTTGCTTGACCATATCCGTAACACCAACGTGATTGCTGGTGAGGCTGGTGGTATCACGCAGCACATCGGTGCATACAGTGTGACGCTGAAAAATGGTCGTAGTGTGACATTCCTTGATACCCCTGGTCACGAGGCTTTCACCGCTATGCGTGCCCGTGGTGCTCAGGTAACCGATATCGCCATCATTATCATTGCAGCCGATGACTCGGTGATGCCTACAACCAAGGAGGCTATCTCACACGCACAGGCTGCTGGTGTACCTATGGTGTTTGCTATCAATAAGATAGATAAGCCAGGTGCTAACCCCGATAAGATTCGTGAAGACCTTGCTGCTATGAACCTTCTTGTGGAGGAATGGGGCGGTAAGTATCAGTGTCAGGAAATCAGCGCCAAGAAAGGTATTGGCGTAGAGGAACTGATGGACAAGGTGTTGCTTGAAGCTGATATGCTCGACCTTAAGGCAAACCCCAATCGAAAGGCTGCCGGTACCGTCATTGAATCGTCACTGGACAAAGGTCGTGGATATGTGTCTACCGTATTGGTAAGCAATGGTACACTGAAAGTGGGTGACGTGGTTATCGCTGGTACTGCTTGGGGTAAGATCAAAGCAATGTTTAATGAGCGTAATGCTCGTATCAACTCGGCTGGCCCTGCTTATCCTGCTATCGTATTGGGTCTGAATGGTGCACCTACCGCTGGTGATAAGTTTCATGTGCTTGAGACTGAACAAGAAGCACGCGAGATTGCCAATAAGCGTGAACAACTACAACGCGAACAGGGCTTGCGTACGCAGAAGCGCTTGACGCTAGGTGATATCTCACACCGTATCGCAAGAGGTGAGTTCCACGAACTGAATATCATCGTGAAGGGTGATACGAATGGTTCGGTAGAGGCTCTGTCTGACTCGTTCATCAAACTATCTACTGAGAAGGTTCAGGTGAATGTAATCAACAAGGCTGTGGGTCAGATTTCTGAAAACGACGTGATGCTTGCTAGTGCTTCTGATGCTATCATCGTGGGCTTCCAGGTGCGTCCTTCTACTGATGCTCGTCGCGCAGCTGACCGCGAAGGTGTGGAAATCAATACTTACTCAATCATCTATGATGCTATAGACGACGTGAAGAGCGCCATGGTAGGTATGCTGGATAAGGTGAAGAAGGAAGTGATCACTGGACAGATTGAGGTGAAGCAAGTGTTCAAAATCAGTAAGGTGGGTACTGTTGCCGGTGGTTTGGTTACCGAAGGTAAGGTACACAACAAGGATAAGGGACACGTGGTGCGCGATGGTATCGTGATTCACACGGCTGCTATCAGTGCTCTGAAACGTTATAAGGATGACGTGAAGGAGGTTGTTACTGGTCTAGAATGTGGTATCTCGCTCGTCAACTTTAATGATATTCAGACTGGTGATATCATCGAGACCTTCACTGAGATTGAAGTAGAACAGAAACTGTAATATAATAAGAATATCAAAGGCCCACTTTTGCCCACAATGGGTGGTGGGCTTTTGTTACCATATATAAAAGAGGGCGCTTAGAGGCGTACCTCTTTCGCCTATTTTAATGGCACAATAATTGCTCCTTGATATAAGGATCAACAACCTAGCGTGAAGGGATAAGTTTATGTACCACACGCCTATAAAGAATGTATAATAAAGAATGTCAGATAACAATCAGAACGAGTTTGTCAAGCAAATTGCGGAGCAGAAATACGAATACGGCTTCACAACTGACGTACATACGGAGATTATTCCTAACGGACTGAATGAAGATATCGTTAGACTAATCTCACAAAAGAAGCACGAACCCGAATGGATGTTGGAGTTTCGACTTAAAGCTCTACGTTATTGGCAGACACTCAAGCAACCTACATGGGGACACGTACATGTGCCGCCCATCGACTATCAAGCCATATCTTACTATGCTGATCCATTGGCCAAGAAGCCAAAGAACAATGAGATAGACCCAGAACTAGAGAAAACATTCGACAAACTGGGTATCCCTCTTGAAGAACGATTGGCGCTCAGTGGTACAGCGGTGGATGCTATCATGGACTCGGTGTCAGTAAAGACAACCTTTAAGGATAAGCTTCGAGAGAAAGGAGTGATATTCTGCTCTATCGGTGAAGCCGTTCAGGAACATCCCGAATTGGTCAAACAATATCTTGGGTCAGTGGTGTCCTATCGTGACAACTTCTTCGCTGCGCTCAACTCGGCGGTATTCTCAGATGGATCGTTTGTGTATATACCTAAAGGGGTGCGCTGTCCGATGGAACTTAGCAGTTACTTCCGTATCAATGCACGAAACACGGGACAGTTTGAACGCACCTTGATTATCGCCGATGATGATGCGTATGTATCCTATCTTGAGGGATGTACGGCGCCTATGCGTGATGAGAATCAACTTCATGCCGCTATTGTAGAAATCATTGTAAACAACAATGCGGAAGTGAAATACTCTACTGTGCAGAACTGGTATCCAGGTGATGAGAACGGAAAGGGAGGTGTACTCAACCTTGTAACAAAGCGCGGTGACTTGAGAGGTGTCAATTCGAAACTGTCTTGGACGCAAGTGGAAACAGGCTCAGCTATCACATGGAAATACCCATCATGTATTCTGCGTGGCGACTATTCGCAAGCGGAGTTCTATTCGGTTGCTGTAACTAATCATTACCAAGAAGCTGACACGGGTACGAAGATGATTCATATGGGTCGGAATACCAAATCAACAATCATTTCCAAAGGTATCTCTGCCGGACATAGTCAGAACTCTTATCGCGGACTGGTAAGAGCTACGTCAAGCGCAGAGAACGCACGCAACTATAGCTCGTGTGACTCGTTGTTGTTAGGCTCTAACTGTGGTGCCCACACATTCCCATATCTTGACATACGAAACAATACTGCGGTGGTGGAACATGAAGCTACGACATCAAAGATTTCGGAAGACCAACTCTTCTATTGCAACCAGCGAGGTATTGGCACTGAAGATGCCGTGGGACTGATTGTGAACGGATATGCAAAGGACGTACTCAATAAGCTCCCAATGGAATTTGCTGTGGAAGCACAGAAACTGCTTAGCGTGTCGCTCGAAGGTACTGTGGGATAAATACAAGGTGTCTTAGCAAAGCAACCTCAACCTTTAAAAATAAACAAGTATGGCTATTAGAAAAATAATCTTATTGCTTTTGCTTGTTATGAGCACAATGATGAATGAATGTAAAGCTTGGCAACCTAAACCTTATAAGATATATCTTATAGATTTGCAATGTCAGCAGGATAGCGTTGTTCCCTCTTCTGTAATGGCTTTACAGAATCGCCCTAAAAGAAAGGTTGATACTAAAAATTTCCAATGCGGGCCTTATTGGGTGGCTCCTCCACTTCCTGTTGTGGAACAAGTGTGGGGTTACGATTATATGAATGAACCATCCACATCTTTCGCAGGATTTGTATTCGAGACGTTAGCAGACGGAATCATTGGCGCTTTCTTTAATTAAAATAAACATAGCATCTATATATTAAGTAGAGGTAATCGATATACTATCATGTTAGAAATAAAGAATCTGCATGCAACGATTGCAGGAAAAGAAATATTAAAAGGTATCAACCTTACGATTAATGATGGCGAGATACATGCCATTATGGGGCCTAACGGCTCGGGTAAATCTACCTTAAGTGCTGTACTGACAGGCAATCCTCTTTATACCGTTACTGGAGGAGAGGCCTTGTTTAATGGAAAGAATCTACTAGAGATGAAACCCGAAGATCGTGCCTGTGAGGGTTTGTTTCTTTCGTTTCAGTATCCTGTGGAGATACCAGGTGTGAGTATGACCAACTTTATGAAGGCTGCTGTTAATGCCAAACGTAAATATCAGGGCTTGGAACCGCTCAAGGCAGCTGATTTTATGAAGTTGATGCGAGAAAAACGTAAACTGGTGGAATTGGATTCGAAGCTTGCCCATCGTTCGGTGAACGAAGGTTTCTCGGGCGGAGAAAAGAAACGAAACGAAATCTTCCAAATGGCCATGCTCGAACCCAAACTGAGTATCCTTGATGAAACTGACTCTGGTCTTGATGTAGATGCTATGCGCATTGTGGCTGATGGTGTGAACAAAATGCACAACGATACCACTAGTGCCATTGTTATCACACATTATGAACGCCTATTGGATATGATCAAACCTAATGTGGTGCATGTGCTCTACAAAGGACGTATCGTAAAGACCGCTGGTCCTGAATTGGCAAAGGAAATAGAACAACGAGGTTACGACTGGATTAAGGAAGAAGTAGATGGCAATGAACAGTGAACAACAATACATCGACTTGTACACCGCTAATGCCGAGGTTATAAAAAAACACTCGGCAAAGGTGCTCAACGATGTGCGTGATAAGGCCTTTAGCGACTTTCGAAAGCAAGGGTTTCCTACTCGGAAGGTAGAGCGATATAAGTATACGGACGTCAGCAAACTGTTTGAACCCGACTATGGATTGAACATCAATCGCTTGGAGATACCTGTTGATCCTTATGAGGCTTTCAGATGTGATGTGCCCAATCTGAGCACTTCGCTCTATTTTGTGGTGAATGATAGTTTTTATACCAAACAGTTGCCACGTACATCGCTAGCAGAAGGTGTGATTGTGGATTCGCTTGCTAAGGTAGCAGAAACTCATCCAGAGATAATAGCTAAGCATTATGCCCAAATAGCCAATACAGAAGAGGATGCTGTGACGGCTCTTAACACGATGCTTGCACAAGATGGATTGCTGATTTATGTGCCACGCAATGTGCTGGAAAGTCATACGATTCAGATAATCAACATCCTACGTGCTGATGTCGACTTGATGGTCAATCGTCGTGTGCTGATTATTGTTGAGGATAATGCTAAGGCTCAGTTGTTGTTTTGTGATCATGCTGCCGATGATCGCCACTTCCTTACCACACAGGTGATAGAGGCGTATGTGGGTAACAACGCATCTTTAGACTTATATTGTCTTGAAGAAACACACAATAAGAATACCCGTATCAGTAATGTGTATATCCAGCAACAGGCCAATAGTCGCGTAAATCATAACGTCATTACGCTCCATAATGGTGTTACCCGTAACCGCCTTGACTTGGTATTTAAGGGTGAGGGTGCTGAGTGTTATGCCAATGGATGTGTTATTGCAGATAAGACGCAACACGTTGATAACAATACGCTTATAGATCACCAGGTGCCACATTGCACCAGCAACCAACTATATAAGTATGTGGTAGACGAAGAAGCAACCGGCGCTTTTGCTGGAAGAATCCTTGTCAGGAAGGATGCGCAGAAGACAAGTTCGCAGGAAACCAACCAAAACCTTGTAGTAACTAAGACGGCAAGAATGTATTCGCAACCGATGTTGGAAATCTATGCCGATGATGTGAAGTGTAATCATGGTTCGACGGTAGGCCAACTCAATGATGCGGCTTTGTTCTATATGCGTCAGCGTGGTATCAGCGAGCATGAAGCCAAGTTGCTCCTAGAGTTTGCATTCATCAATGAAGTGATTGATAAGATGGATTTAGAACCATTACGTGATCGATTACATTATCTAGTAGAGAAACGTTTCAGGGGCGAGCTCAACAAATGTGATGGTTGCAAACTGTGTAAATAACCCAATATAATATTCTCCAAAGATAGCAATGAAAGATATCAATCAGATACGTGCCGACTTTCCTATCCTTAGCCGACAGATATACGGCAAGCCTTTAGTATATCTAGATAACGCTGCAACCACTCAGAAACCCCTTTGTGTGCTCGATGCTATGCGCGATGAATATCTTAATGTGAACGCCAATGTGCATCGTGGTGTGCACTGGTTGTCACAACAAGCAACCGACTTGCATGAAGCAGCCCGTGAAACGGTGCGTGCCTTTATCAATGCTAAATCGGCTACGGAGATTGTCTTCACGCGTGGAACAACGGAAAGTCTGAACCTTGTGGCATCCACTTTCTGTGATGCGTTTGTTCATGAGGATGATGAGGTTATCGTGTCTGTGATGGAACATCATTCCAATATCGTACCTTGGCAGTTGCAACAGCGTAAGAAAGGCTTCAAGCTTCGGGTCATTCCTATGAGCGAAGATGGTGTGCTAGATATAAATGCTTACAAGGCGCTATTCAATGAGCACACTCGCCTCGTCAGTGTAACGGCAGTGAGCAACGTGCTTGGAACCATCAATCCAATAAAAGAAATCATACAGATTGCTCATGCTTACAACGTGCCAGTGATGGTGGATGGGGCGCAAAGCGTGCCACATATGCATGTGGATGTGCAAGATCTTGATTGCGACTTCTTAGCTTTTAGTGGACACAAGGTCTATGGCCCGACTGGTGTAGGGGTGCTATATGGTAAAGAACAATGGCTCGAGAAACTACCCCCCTACCAAGGTGGTGGTGAGATGATAGAACATGTGAGCTTTGAGAAGACCACTTTCGAACGCCCTCCTTTGAAGTTTGAAGCAGGCACACCCGATTATATTGCAACCCATGGTTTAGCTAAGGCTTTGGATTATGTTAGCCACATAGGGCTAGACAATATCTATCGTCATGAGCAACAACTCACCCAATATGCCCTCAAACGCTTACAAGAAATCGATCAAATCCACATCTATGGTCATGGTACAGACCAAAGCGATGCCGTTATATCCTTTAACGTGGGCAATATCCATCATTCTGATTTAGGAACATTGCTCGACCAACTGGGCATAGCTGTTAGAACAGGACATCACTGCGCCCAACCTTTAATGGACAGGATGAATGTGCTAGGTACCGTGCGTGCTTCGTTTGCTTTATATAACACGATGGAAGAAGTGGATGCGTTGGTCGATGGACTCAAACGCGTGGTGAAAATGTTCTGATATTCTAAATCTTATAACATTACCAGTATGCTTAAGAATCATTATTACGAAGGCAAGATTGAAGTGGGATGTGACGAGGCTGGACGCGGATGCTTGGCTGGAAGCGTGTTTGCCGCAGCGGTTATTCTGCCTTTAGGATATGAGAACGAACTGCTCAACGACTCTAAGAAGCTCACCCCCAAGATGCGTTACCAGTTACGTACCATTATTGAGCGTGATGCCGTAGCGTGGGCTGTGGGTGTGGTTACACCCGAAGAGATTGATGAAATCAATATTCTTAACGCCTCGTTCCTTGCTATGCATCGAGCCATAGACCAATTATCGGTACGCCCTGAAGCCATCATCGTTGATGGTAATCGCTTTAATGCCTACCACGACTTGCCTCATACTTGTATCGTAAAGGGTGATGGGAAATACCAGTCGATAGCTGCTGCTTCTATCCTAGCCAAAACCTACCGTGATGATTATATGGATCGGTTAGCTGAGGAATATCCTCAATATGATTGGAAACAAAACAAAGGCTACCCCACCAAGAAACATCGACAAGCTATTCACGACTTCGGCGTTTCTCCATATCACCGTATGACTTTCCGATTGGAATAGAAACCAACTCTTCTGTGCAACTCATTGCCGATCAAACAAGACTTTTAATATGCCCAACAATAGATATGAAGCTTTAAACAAGCAACTCAAACTGATTCTACAATTAGCCGGTGACAACCAATTGACCGTGGATGAATTGTCCACGTTCTTGGACACCTCTCGTCGTAATTTCTATTATTTCTTAGACTTTCTTAGGGAAGCTGGCTTTGTGGTATTCAAGCAGGGACATTATTATAGGATAGATCCGCAGTCGCCTTTCTTTGAAAAGCTACGTTCAGATAGGCAGTTTACAGATGAAGAGCTGACCTTGATCTATCAGATTCTGTGCATGATAGGTGATGAGAATGGTGCCGTGTTGAAACTTAGACAGAAGCTTGAAAAGATTCATAACGTATCGTTCAATGGCATAAAGGAGCAAGCAAAGTTGATTCCTGCTTTGTCTCGTAAGCTTATTTCAGCCATCAAAAAGCGCAAGATGGTGAAGCTAGTCAATTACTCTTCGCCTAGTAGTCATAGCGTGCGTGACCGTATCGTAGAGCCGTTCTTTATGATGAATGACAACAAGGAAGTGCGTTGTTATGAGCCTGCAAGCGATTCGAACAAGACCTTCAAGCTGATGCGTATTGAGAAAATCGAAATTCTTAATACCTCATGGCAACACGAGAAGCGTCATAAACAGATCTTTACCGATATCTTTATGTTCAGTAGCGAGCACCAGCAGCACCTTAAGATGCGCATGGGACAATTGGCTTACAATCTGTTTATGGAAGAATTTCCCAACGGACGACGCTGTGTGATCAAAGACACTGAGCCCGAAAAATGGATTCTTGAGCTAGATGTGTGCGACTTTAGAGGTATTGGTCGTTTCGTGATGGGCCTTATCAATGATATCGAGATATTGGAGAACGACTCCTTCAAACTATATCTTATCAAGGAAATGCGTAAGGGAACCAATCGAATTCTTTTCGAATAAATCGATTTTAACATCAATCACTGACCTTAGCGAATGGTCAGAAACATATAGTAAAGCAACCATCGGAATGTTATTCTTGAGCAGAATGCATTCCGATGGTTGCTTTTTTTTGTATGCGTAATGATCACTTCATCACACAGTGTTCAATGCTTTTTAATATTGTTTCGGGCTTGATGTTGTTCATGCAAGCAAAATCGCCACGATAGCACGGTTTGTTTCCAAATACGCTACAAGGCCTACAAGGTAAACCTAGCTGCACACAATGCTTTTCAGATTGCTTCCATCCCATAAATCCAGCATAAGGATGGGTTGCTCCCCAAATACTTACCACAGGTGTAGCCGTGATACTTGCCAAGTGCATGTTACCACTATCCATGCTCACCATCACATCAAGGTGGCTCATAAGGATTAGTTCTTCATCCAACCCATGCAGTTGGCCAGCTACCACAAAGGTGCGCTCTATACCTTGGGCCAATTGTTGAAGTTGCTGCTTTTCCTTCTCACCACCACCAAAGAAGAACAAACGCCATGAAGGATGCTCCTTTCTTAATAGCTCTATCAGTATCCGCATCTTTTCTATAGGATACATCTTACCTTGATGAGCAGCAAAGGGAGCAATTCCTATCCATATCTCTTTCAGACCTTTGGTGCCGATGTTCTTGGGCAGCAAGGTTAAATCGCCTCCTTGAGGAGGAAAGATAGAGCGAAATGAAGAGATGTCAACAGGATATCCAAGGCGAGCAAACACATCCACATAGTTTTGGAATGACGTGGGTTGTTGTACTAGCAACTTATTGTTTTTAGCACATAGAAGGCGCTTCCCTTGTCTATGCTTGTGGATATGAGCCGTGGGGTAGAAGGCCGTAGCAAAACGTAATCGCAAGAACTGCGTCCGCAACACGTCATGCAGGTCGGCTATAGCGGTAGGATGTTTCGCCACTAGTCGGCGAAACAAGGTGTTCAATCCTCTTATCCCTTTGTATTCGTTCTTGAGATCAGCCTCCATGAAGTCCACGTTAGGAGCCAGATTCTGGAATAATGGGCGTGCGAAAGGCCTACTCAGAACCGATATCCTGATATCTGGATATTGCTTCGCAAGTGAAGCCACGACAGGAACCGTCATGGCTACATCTCCCAGTGCTGAAAAACGAATGACTAATAGATGTTCTCTTTTCACGCTTTCTTTTGGTGATAAAGAATAGGATTGGTTGAAGGATCGTTGTACATTTTCATTTGGCGGTACACTTTCATATATTTGCGTCCAGCCTTGATATCGTCTAGCAATTGGTCAATGGCCAACCCTAAATCGTGTTGTTGCTCCATGAGAACAGCTAGCTTGGTACGACATTTTGCCAAGTGTTCCTCAGATGCATCCGTGCGTTCGGTCTGTTCTTTCATGTGATAGATCTTCAGCGCCAAGATGCTAAGGCGGTCAATTGCCCAAGCCGGACTCTCCGTGTTGATTGTAGCTCCCTCTTGTGGAGTGACATCGCAAAATAGCTGACGAAAGTATGAATCGATTTGTTCCACCAGGTCAGTACGATCCTGATTGCTTCTGTCGATGCGACGTTTCAGATTCATACCCTCCAATGGGTCAATGTGTGGATCACGAATCAAGTCCTCGAAATGCCACTGAACAGTATCAATCCAGCATTTCAAGTAAAGACGATTCTCTACCGACTCTCTATCGTAAGGATTATTAATAGGTGTATCCACATTATCTTTTACATGGTAATCGCGGATTGCTTGGTTAAAAATTTCGTTACAATGTTCTGTGAATGACATTTCAATTGTTTTTAGTTTGTTCTGCAAAAGTAAAGTAAAATCCGCTAATTACAAAAGATTTCATCCGATTTTTGCGTTCGCCAATGCCGAACCAACCCTCTTTTTCTGATAAAAGTATCCAACAAATAAATGTTCCCTTTTTCCGAAATATCTGCCAATTGGGTTTCTAAAAGGTCGAAATTATTGCACAATGTATTGGTATATGTGCAAAGAAGGGCTCTTTTTTCATTAAATAATTTGCTAGTATAAAAAAAAAGCATTTCCTTTGCACCCGAATTTTGTTTTAGAAACTATTTTTAAACGACTTAAAACGTAAAAATTATGTCAGAAATTTCATCAAAAGTAACAGCTATTATCGTTGATAAACTCGGTGTAGACGAGAGTGAGGTTAAACCAGAAGCAAGCTTCACAAACGACCTTGGTGCCGATTCTTTGGATACGGTAGAGTTGATTATGGAATTCGAGAAAGAATTCGGTATTTCTATTCCTGACGATCAGGCAGAAAAGATCGGTACTGTAGGCGACGCTATCGCTTATATCGAAGAAAACAAGAAGTAAGCCGTATATCAACACGAATTGATTGATAGGTGTGCCGGATGACAGGCGTAGGCTAATCGATGCTAAAAGACGATTTTGTTTTTAACATCAATCAGCAGCGAGCCGGCATCCCGTACACCTATTGGTATGTATATATAAATCAAGAATTTTATGGAATTAAAAAGGGTTGTTGTAACCGGTCTTGGTGCCGTTACTCCTCTTGGCAACACTCCTGAAGAGACATGGGAAGCCATGTTGGCAGGCAAGAGTGGTGCTGCTCCTATTACATTGTTTGACGCATCTCAATTCAAGACCCAGTTTGCATGTGAGGTTAAGGATCTCAATGTCAACGATTGGATCAACCGTAAGGATGCGCGCAAGTTGGATCGTTACACCCAGTTGGCTCTTATCAGCGCGATGCAGGGTGTTAAGGATTGTGGCATCGACCTTGAAACAGCAGATAAGAACCGCATCGGTGTGGTTTATGGTGTAGGTATCGGTGGTATCAAGACCTTCGAGGAAGAAGTGACCTATTATGGTCAGAATATGGAGAATGGTCCTCATTTCTCTCCTTTCTTTATCCCTAAGATGATTGCTGATATCGCATCAGGTCAGATCAGTATCCACTTTGGCTTCCATGGCCCCAACTTCACCACTACCAGTGCGTGTGCATCATCATCTAACGCGTTAGCAGATGCGTTCAACTTGCTTCGCCTCGGCAAGGCCGACATGATCGTAGCAGGTGGTGCTGAAGCTGCCGTTTGTGCTTGTGGCGTAGGTGGCTTCAATGCAATGAAGGCACTGTCTACCCGCAATGATGACCCAGCACGTGCTTCACGTCCATTCTCAGGTTCACGTGATGGTTTCGTGATGGCAGAGGGTGCAGGTTGTATCATCCTTGAAGAGCTCGAACACGCTAAGGCTAGAGGTGCTAAGATCTATGCAGAGATGGTAGGCGAGGGCGAGAGTGCCGATGCTTATCACATCACAGCGTCACATCCAGAAGGCCTCGGTGCCAAGCTTGTAATGACAGCTGCGCTTGAGGATGCAGGTCTGAAGCCCGAAGATATCGACTATATCAACGTACATGGAACCAGTACCCACGTAGGTGATATCTCTGAATCTAAGGCTATTAAGGATGTCTTTGGCGATGCAGCTTACAAGCTCAATATCTCTTCTACCAAGTCAATGACCGGTCATATGCTCGGTGCTGCAGGTGCGGTAGAGGCAATGGCTTGTATCCTTGCCGTTAAGAACGATATCGTTCCTCCTACGATCAATCACGAAGAGGGTGACGATGATCCTGAGCTAGATTACAATTTGAATTACACATTCAATACTGCACAGAAGCGTACTGTGCGTGCTGCTTTGAGCAACACCTTTGGCTTTGGTGGCCATAATGCCTGTGTTGTATTCAAGAAGTATTCTGAATAATATCATTGCATGCTAAAACAACTCATTGATAGAATAAAGCTCCCTTTCAGAAAAGACAAGGAGCTTTATCTGTCTTTGTACAGAATCATAGGATTCTATCCTCGTAATATCGACTACTATAAGACCGCCTTGCTACACAAGAGCATAGCGCGCCGTAATGCGAAAGGACGTCCGGTGAACAATGAGCGCCTTGAGTTTCTAGGCGATGCCATCCTTGACGCTATCGTTGGCGACATTGTCTATCGCCATTTCCCAGGAAAGCGTGAAGGATTTCTCACCAACACACGCTCCAAAATCGTACAGCGCGATACGCTCAACCGCTTAGCCAAAGAGATGGGTATCAATAAGCTAGTGCTATCCAATGGTCATAACACCTCCCACAATAGCTATTTAGGAGGTAACGCTTTTGAGGCATTGGTAGGAGCGCTCTACCTTGATCAGGGCTATAATGCCTGCATGAGGTTTATGGAAAAGCAAATCTTAGGTGAGCTTATCAACATAGACAAGGTAGCATATAAAGAGGTCAACTTCAAGTCGAAGCTGATAGAATGGAGTCAGAAGAACAGAGTGAAGCTCGAGTTTAAGATGCTCGACCACAAGGTAGACCAGCAGGGAAGCCCCGTGTTCCAGTTTGCTGTAGTCATTGAGGGTATCGAGTGCTGTAGTGGCACCGGATTCTCGAAGAAAGAAAGCCAGCAGAAGGCATCCAAGGACACCCTTCGCCGTCTGCGCAAAGAACCCCAACTGCTCGATCAGGTGTTTACCGCCAAAGGTAATCGCACCAAGATGGAGGAAGAACCCGTAGACCTTGTGCCCGAAACAGAAGAAAATACCGACTTTATCATTGGTTCTGACAAAGAACAGCAAAAGCATATCAACCCCTTCAAAGAGGAGGTCTTCGATGACAAACCCATCGTGAAGGAAACACCCAAGGTGGAGGTTCTGCCCGAATCGAAAGAGGAGAAAGACGAATTTGACCTCTCGGACATATCTCATAACAAAGAGGCTGACAACAAGGAAGATATCATCGCTGCTGCCGAAGCAGCCGCCTTCCGTGAGTAGAAAGCCTAAAACGTTAGCCGCCTAACAAGTTATAAGTCAAAATAATCGTTTTTTTTATTCGACCGTCATTTCTTGCTTTATGCAGAAATGGCGGTTGATTGTTTTCATATACCCAGTTATCGACGAATCTACGATTAAAAAACGTGAAATGTACACCATTTCGCTAATTTTGCGTTAAATTTGCATTCTTAACGCATTAACAAATATACAGATGAGTCTGACAACCATCATCAAGCAATTATATTTCCAACCCCGTCTACGCCAACTGGCGCTTTATCAGCAACAAGGAGAAGCATTGCAACACCAAGTGCTACAACAGCTTCTTCAGAAAGCAGAACATACCGAATATGGAAGGAAGCATAATTTCTCCAATATCCACACATACGACGATTTTGTAAAGCAGATACCCGTCAACACCTATGAAGAGCTCAAGGGCGACATTGACCGTATGCGTCACGGAGAGAAAAACATCCTTTGGCCCGGACAGGTGAAATGGTATGCCAAGTCATCTGGTACCACCAACGATAAAAGCAAGTTTATACCCGTCTCAGCTGACGGATTGCACGACGTTCACTACAAAGGTGGTAGCGATGTGGTGGCGCTCTATCTGCGGAACCATCCCGAGAGCCACCTCTTTGAAGGAAAAGGCTTGATCCTTGGGGGCAGTCATCAGACCAACTATAACCTGCCCAACTCCTTGGTAGGCGACCTCAGCGCCATCCTTATCGAGAATATCAACCCGCTAGTCAATCTCATCCGCGTACCCAAGAAGCAGACCGCTCTGCTATCCAACTTTGAGATCAAGCGTGACCGTATAGCTCACGAGACCCTCAATAAGAACATCACCAACATCTCCGGTGTGCCCTCGTGGATGCTTAGCGTGCTGGTACGTGTGTTAGAGCTTAGCGGAAAGAGTCATCTTGAGGAGGTGTGGCCCAATCTGGAAGTGTTCTTCCATGGCGGAATAGCCTTCACGCCTTATCGTGAACAGTATCGCCAACTCATCACCAAGAGCACCATGAACTATATGGAGACTTACAATGCCAGCGAAGGATTCTTCGGCATTCAGGACGATCCTGCTGATAAGGCCATGCTGCTGATGCTCGATTATGGTGTGTTCTATGAGTTCCTGCCTATGGACGAGTATGGCAACGAGCATCCCAACATCGTTCCGCTATCCGGCGTAGAGACCGGACGCAACTATGCCATGCTCATCTCTACCTCCTGCGGACTATGGCGTTATGAGATAGGTGACACCATTGAGTTTACCTCCACCAATCCGTTCAAGTTTATCATCACCGGTCGTACCCGTTACTTCATCAACGCCTTTGGTGAAGAACTCATCATGGACAATGCCGAAAAAGGTCTTGCTGCTGCATGCCAAGCCACTGGAGCAATGATAAGCGAGTATACCGCAGCACCCGTATATATGGACAATCAAGGCAAATGCCGCCATCAGTGGCTCATCGAGTTTGCCAAGATGCCCGATGACCTCAACCATTTTGCCGTCGTGCTAGACAAGAAACTGCAAGAGATCAATAGCGACTATGAAGCCAAGCGCTCACATGATGTCACCTTGCAGCAGCTCGAACTGATCACTGCCCGTGAAGGACTGTTCAACGATTGGCTCAAGCAGAAAGGCAAACTAGGCGGCCAACACAAGGTGCCCCGATTGTCCAACGAACGCAAGAATATCGAGGAACTACTGGCGCTCAATAGCCAGACAACAGTTTAACTCGTCCCTTGACCACCACATCAGAATGAGAACAACAATGAACAAATACGCTTTCGGCCTCTTTGCCCTTTGCATCGCCTTGTTGATGTCAGCCTGTGCCAAGATGGGACAACCCGATGGGGGATGGTATGACGAAACACCCCCACAGGTCATTGCTACCTATCCACAAGATGGTGATGTGCATGTCAACAACAAGAAGATAGCTATTCTCTTCAGCGAATATATCAAGCTCGACAATGCTAGCGAGAAGGTGGTGGTCTCACCTCCACAGATCAATACGCCCGAGATTAAGGGACAAGGCAAGCGTATCACCGTGAGCCTAGAGGATTCGCTGATGCCCAACACCACCTACACCATCGACTTCTCTGACGCTATCTCTGATAACAACGAGGGCAACCCGCTGGGCAACTACACCTACACGTTCTCCACAGGTGGTGAGATCGATACCATGCAGGTGGCAGGATACGTCCTTGACGCTCAAAACCTTGAACCCGTCAAAGGCATCCTTGTGGGGCTGTATAGCAACCTCAACGATTCGGCTTTCCAGAAGCTACCCATGCTGCGTGTGGCACGTACCGATAGCCGTGGCCATTTCTCTATCAAAGGCGTCAAAGAGGGCGACTATCGTGTCTATGCTCTGCAAGATCAGGATGCCAACTTCCGTTTCTCTCAGAAGAGCGAAGCCATCGCCTTTACACCCGAAATCTTTACCACCTCTGCCCGACCGGACATTCGCCAAGACACCATTTGGGCTGATTCGCTCCACATCAAGAGCATAGATAGGGTGGGATATACGCATTTCTATCCCGATGATGTGGTGCTCACGTCGTTCACCCAGACGCTCACCACACGCTATCTAGCCAAGTATGAACGCCCACAGGCTGACCACTTCACGCTCTATTATGGTTATGGCGATAAGGATCTGCCTCAGATCACCGGACTCAACTTTGACGCGCAGGATGCCTTCATCCTCGAACCATCGGCCGAACAAGACACCATCACTTATTGGCTACGCGATACCACGCTGGTCAATCAAGACACACTCTCGATAGCATTGACTCATAACATCACCGATACGCTAGGTGTGCTGCGTCAGCAGACCGATACGCTCAACCTCGTATCTAAGGAACCTTATGCCAAGCGCCTAAAGCTCCTCACCGAGGAACGGCAGAAGTGGGAGAAGAAACAGAAACGCCGCGAGGAGCGGGGCAAGAGTTTCCTCACCGTGATGCCCCCTAAGGCGTTGGAGCTGACCTATCATGTGGAGTCGACTATCGATCCTGACGCTAACCCATCTATCTCTATGTCCACGCCGCTGAGCGTGGTTGACACGGCAAAGATACATCTCTATCAGAAGATAGACACGCTGTGGTATAACGCAAAGTTTCTCTTTGGACAACGTCCAGGCACGCTACGCGACTATACCCTTGTTGGCGAATGGGTCCCAGGACGCGAATATAGTCTGGAAATAGATAGCGCCGCATTTGTGGACGTCTATGGCAAGGCTTCTGTGCCACATACCCAAGGCTTCAAGGTGCGTGCCACGGACGAGTATGCCTCGCTCAGCATCACGCTGCAGAATATGGATGGTAAGCACTGCATCGTGCATCTGCTCAATGGGCAAGACAATGTGGTCAAGGTGGCTGAAGCACACAATAACGAGGTCAACTTCTTCTATGTCAAGCCTGCCACGTATTATCTCCGACTCATTGTGGATGACAATGACAATGGCAAATGGGATCCGGGCGACTATGATAAGCTACAACAAGCAGAGGCGGTGTATTATTACCCCAAGGCGATAGAATGCCGAGCCAAGTGGGATATCAGCGAAAAATGGAATCCAAAGGCATTGCCGCTCAATCAGCAGAAGCCTTCAGCTATCACCAAGCAGAAAGCTGATAAGAAGAAGACCGTGCGCAATCTCAATGCCGAGAGGGCGCAGAAGTTGGGTATCGCTTTACCCGAATACTTACAACGCAAACAGATCCAACCCTGATATGCATATGAAACGACTTGTATTAGCCCTTCTGTTGCTTGTCGCTACCATGGCGCACGCACAGTGTACGTTTCGTAACACCGCCTTCAACAGCGGTGAGTTTCTCACCTATAATCTTTATTACAACTGGCAGTTTATATGGGTAAAGGCTGGCACCGCTTCGTGGTACACCGTCTCTTCTACCTATAAGGGTAAGTCGGCTTACCGCACCAGCCTCACCACAAGGGGCAACGGAAAGCTAGACGACTACTTTGTCCTCCGTGATACCCTGCTCTGCTATAACTCCAAGGATATGGAACCGCTCTATTATCGCAAAGGTGCGCGTGAAGGAAAGCGCTACACCGTGGACGAAGTGTTCTACAGCTATGGCGGTAACAAGTGTCATGTCAAGCAGCACCGCATCGATAATGATGGTGAGCACCATTGGCAGCAGCACGCCTACGACTATTGCGTGTATGACATGATGAGCATCTTTCTCCGGGCACGCTCCTTCCGTCCCGAGTCATGGAAGAAGGGTGAGGTGGTCAATTTCCCCATCGTTGATGGCAACGGCAAGAATCCCGCCCGCGTGGTGTACAACGGCAAGGAGAAGGTTAAGGCTGACAATGGCCACACCTACCGCTGCCTGAACCTCTCTTACTATGAGAACGAGGGAAAGAAATGGCGCGAGATAGCCCGCTTCTACGTCACCGATGATGCCAATCACGTGCCTGTGCGCCTAGATATGTACCTCAAGTTTGGTTCGGCTAAGGCATTCCTTGTCAACATGAAGGGGCTCCGCAGTGCGGTCACATCTAAGGTGAAATAATCTCGTCATGGCTCGGTGGCAATGGAAATCAATTTGTTTTTCTGACAAAAATAAATTGATTTTCTCTGAAAAATAAATTATTTTCTGCTCCCGCAGCGCCTCTTTCAGTGGATTAAAGGAACAATATGATCGTGAGAAAGGATCGCTTTCATCTGCAAAGAGATGCTTGATTCACGCATAAAGAATACGATTCAGGGTGGCTCTCAAGCTTGAGAGCCACCCCGAATCCGTGTATGTTGGCTGCCAGCGAAGGTGCGGCAATAGTGTTATTATGTTACTTGTTTTGCTCGCGTTTCCACTCTAAGGCTTGTTTTGTTAACCTATATTGTTGGCGAGGATGATTAGGAGTGTTTGGATATCTACGCTCTATGGCTCCTTCTTTAAGTGCTGGAAGAATGTATGATTTCCTAAATCTCATACGGCTCTTTAACCTACAAGCCTTCATTATGTCCCCTATTGATAAATAATTTTCAGTAATAGCAAGTACCAAATCCTTAACTTGGTTCGTGCTTGGTTCGTACTTGGTTCGTACTTGGTTCCTGCTTGGTTCCTGCTTGGTTCCTACTTGTTCGGAAGCAAACTCTATTTGCAACCCCACAGGCGTCTTCATCGGGTCTGTTATTGGTCGCACAAATGTCACGCAAATGAATCCACCATTGATGCTCCATGTTGGTTCTGTGATATTCTGAGCCTTGCACGCTTCTATGATGCGAGATGCGCCTGAACCCCAACTTTCAAGGAACGTGGTGCGGTAAAGCACTTCTGCTATGATGGGATTGTATGGATAGGAACTATGCGACTGCTTGATACTCTCCGTGTTAAGCTGTGGTGGTAATACACCGGGGTTCTCTATCTCTATGCGGTCGTCATATATGGCAATGCTTGGTGTAAGGTTGTATTTCTCCAATTGTCTGTGACAAAGACAGTTAATAAGGGCTTCTCTCAATGCTTCGGCGGGTATTTCCATGTTTTCCTCACGGTGGAAGCCTACTATCTTACCGCTCATATTCAGGTGTTTCAAGAAGAATGCCATACCTGCATCAAGCAGACGGAAGAAATTGCCTTCCACTCTTTGGTTGTCGATGAACTCTATCTTGTTGATGCCACGGAAACGGGCTAAGCGCAACTGCATCTGTGTGTA
>CAVHUZ010000037.1:0-23594 GCA_963639545.1 Bacteroidaceae bacterium | reverse complement strand
AGGCAGTATGACCCAGAGCATCTATCAGAAACTGATTGCCTCTGGTATGGATGCGGAAAATGCACAAACAACAGCAGCTGCCTCTGCTAAGATGGCTATCCTTGCGGCTGGTGGTGCTCAAGTGAATATGACGATGGGAACGGTTCCTGGATTGTTCCACACACCCACATACAACTTAGGACTCTATCACGAGAGTAATATCGAACTGGGTAAATCATGGGTTGCCACCTTAGGCGCACGTTACGACTTCAGCCATGTAGCCGTAGATTATGCAACACGCAGCACGTTGCAGATGGACGAGAAGGTGATGGGACAAGAGGTGAAAGCCTCACTGCTCTCTGAACTCAACCATTCGGAGAAGAATCACTTCAACCAGTTCCTTCCCAAGGTGGGACTGACATATAAGCTAGCTAATGGTGGCAACGTCTATGCGTTGTTTACCAAGGGCTATCGAGCTGGAGGATATAACATTCAGATGTTCTCCGACATTCTGCAGAACGAATTGGCGTCTGCCGCAATGAGTGTCAAGCAAAATGGCGATGTCACAATCGAACATGATGATGCTACATATGATAACATCCGAAACACGATTTCGTATAAACCAGAGACATCTTGGAACTATGAACTGGGAACACATCTTAATCTTTTGGGTGGCAGTATGAAGCTGGATGTGTCTACATTCTTCATGCAGATACGCAACCAGCAACTCTCCGTAATGTCAGGAATCTATGGCTTTGGCCGAATGATGACCAATGCGGGAAAGAGTCATTCGTGTGGTATTGAAGCTACATTGCGTGGCGCCGCGCTTAATGATCAGCTCTCATATAGCTTGAGTTATGGATTCACCTCTTCACGCTTTGATGAGTATAGTGACTCTGTGCGTAGCGGAAAGACGTATGAGGTGGTCGACTATAAAGACAAGAAAGTGCCTTATGTGCCTCAGCACACATTCTCTGCCGCTGCAGATTACACCATAGGTGTAGATCCTAATGCCCTTCTTGACCCCACCAACCGATTCCATCTCCGCGATGTGACATTCGGGTTGAACGTTGCAGGACAAGGACAAACCTATTGGGATGAGGCTAATACGATCAGTCAAAATTTCTACGCAACCCTTGGTGCACATGTGCTAGGCAACTTTGGCCCAATGACCATCAACCTTTGGGCTCGTAATATCACTGATACCAAGTACAACACATTCGTAGTGGAAAGTTCGGCAACGGGCGAGAAACTTACGTTTGCTCAACTTGGGCATCCGTTCCAGATGGGTGTTGATGTGAAGTTTCACTTCTAGCTTATTCTGAACGTCCAGTAAAGACTTACGTAACAACAAAGAAAAGACAGACACTTCTTGCGAGGTGTCTGTCTTTTCTTTGCTCTCTTTGCTTGGAAACTACTTTCCTAAGATAGCAGTTACTTCTTTAACTCCTACTTTGAAGTTGGCTCATTGAATATCAAGCTACACTAAAAAAGCCAGTCGCAACAAAGCGGCTGGCTCTCTGAATGTAGGATAGTTCTGTTACTTGCTATTTCTTTGAAATCTTCAACTTAAAGGTGTCCTTTCCTACCTTGATGACATATACACCTTCGGATGCTGCTGAAAGATCTATCGTTTGACAATAATCGTCTGTTGCAATGGTGTTGGCGAACAACATACCATTGGCAGCATAGACTGCTATGTGCGTACCCTGATGTGCTCCAAGTACTTCAAGGCTATTGCCTGCAACCTTCAACTTGATACCATTCTCGCTATAAACTCCGTTTACACCAGTGGAAACGATAGTCACCTTATTAGAATATTGTTCTCCAGTGTTAGAATAAATAGCTGAAACCTGATAGGTCAAGTATTTCTCTGAAGTATTCTTCGTGTCTACATATACCGTGTCGATGAGTGACTGCTCGTTGAGTTTGTCACCATTACGATAGACGTTGTAGCCACCAAAGACATTCTTCTCTGAAGCCGTGGATTGACTAGCCTTCGCTTCGCGGAGTGTTGTAACATTGCTAGACGCCACCTTCGGGCTGAAACTCAAGCTTTGGCGTATAGACTTTTGTTCTGTTCCAGGGAGCGAGTTAGAGTAGGGACTCAATCCAATAGAAATGTTCCAGTTGGCATCAATCTCTGAACCAGAGTCCTCCATCGTAGTCCATGTCACGCCATCTGTAGAATAAAGATCACCTCGACCGCTACGTGCTGGACCACGATCGTATCCCAAAGGAACAGTGATCTCATTATGTTCCACATAAACTGCGACACGAAGATCCTTGGATTCGTCAATCTTTAATGGTTCGTTGAGATGAATGGTGTTGAATGCGTACTGCTTCAACGTTGGTACATATTGCTGACGCACCAAGGTGTTGTTCTCATATACAAGAAGGAACAGTGCTTCAGGTATCTGATTGATATAAACCTCCACATCGCTCAAAGCAAGACTTCCGTAGCCCTTGAGGTCAGAAGCAAACCAATTGGCTCCGGCAAAGAAAGCACCACCATTGGACAATCCACCGGCTTTATAGTTGTATCCGTCGTGCCAACGAAGGTAAATGGGTTCTCCTAGAGCAGGGAACTGCCAAGACAAATTATTACCTGATTCGCTCTGAACCACACTGAGGTTAGTGGGCGCAAGAGAACCATTGTCGTAGTTGAGGTCAAGCACGATAGGTTCACTCTTCTCGCTCTCGGCTGCTGTCTTTGTAACGAGAACAAACTGATAGGTGTATCTGCCAGGAAGCAAGTTGTGATCAGTGTAAGAGATGCCGCTTACAGGAACCGCATTGATCTTTTGGTTGTTGCGATAGATGTCAAATCCATAAAGGTTACTTTGTGGTTCGCTGGCATATAGGGCAACGTCATCAACGTACTGAGTAGGTTGTGACGCATCCTTAGCAATGGCTACATATTCGGTGTTGGTTGGTAGTTCGCACAGAATATCTTGCCATGATTCTGATGTCGTGTAACTTTGTAAACGGATAAAGTTGGCACGTTCGCTACCACCTGTAGAGTAATACAATGTAAGTGTGCCATTGCCATCATGGTCATCAGCATTACGGGCTGCAAAGCGTAGGTATGCCATGCCTTGGGTAGGAATGACGCCAAACGCCGCTTTTGAAGCGCTAGCGACAATCGACTTGGTTCCGCTGAATGCGTGTTCGTCGGTCACTTCCCAAGCAGAGCTATATGAAGCACCTGCGATGGCATAGACCTCTTCGCCCGTTGTTTCGTCATCAAACTTGTCTACGTTTGACGCATTCTCGTGCATATCGGGATCAGCAAAGGTCAAAAGCACATTATAACCATAGGTTGATTGTTGTGCTTGTGTGTTCACCGGAGTTTTGGCTTCGCCTGTCGGATAGATAATCACTTCCGAAGAAGAGGATAGGTCAGACGTTTCGCCATTGATGTAGACCGTCTGAACAGTGTATAGGTAATGACCTTCTTGGCTTTCGGTTTCAGAGAAGTAGCGACGTGTAAGCAATTCGCTATTTCGCTTTTCACCATCCCGATAGACGTTAAATCCAGCTACGGTGTTCAGGCCGCCTAGGTCAAGCACCACAAACTCGGTCTCTTCGTTGCGGCGTTGCAAAGCCAAAAGCAAATAGGTAATGCCGTCATTGGCTTTGAATGAAGACATACCACCTGCCGTTACTGAAGCGATATCGTCTATCTCAAGATACTTGCCCATGTCAAGCGAACCTAAGCGATCACCGCTTTCAATATCGTATATACCGATGGTGTACTTGTTGCTTTCATTGCCTTGTTCAAACGCATACAGTTTTCCGTCGTAGTAAGCCGTACCCGCAGCACCCTTTAGTGTAGGACCAGTGCCGAGTTTGCTACCATTCTTAGCGACATAGATAGACGATTCCCAGTCACCAACTTCAAATCCACCATTGCCATTGTCAAGGGTAGGAATGTAGGCAATATGACGCGAGTACTCTGAGATAGCAATGTCCTCAACATTCTCCATTGTTGCTGGGTCAACACGATGAATGCTTGTGGTGTTGTCGGCAATGTAGAGCCATTTGCCATCGTAAGCAATGTTACGTATTCCGTCAATGTCGTCCATCTTGTAAGAACCAATCTTGTTGCCTTCAAGATCAAACTTTTCGATGCGTCCGTCTTCATTGTAAATGGAAGTGTAGATAAAGGTTCCGTCTGTGGCAACTGCCATGCCCGACTTAGATCCACGGAATGAACGAACAAACTCGGGATAGCCTGCCTCTGTGGTTACGGGGCGATGCTTGAGGTCTGCCTTGAACGTCTGTTCCTCAGTAGTGGGATTATCCCAACGCAACGAGATGTCACGATTGCGCGTTACGGTAGCGTTAACATGGTGAGGAGCGTTCTTGGTTTCAATCTCATACGACTCTACGGTTGTATTCTCGCTCATGGCAGATTCACCACCATCGGCATAAACGGAGGTTACAGTGTAATGGTACACTCCCGTTTGAGGCAGGACATCGTCAAACGTTGTGTTACTTACTTTGCTATCGTTTACTTTTACACCCGAACGATAGACGTTATATCCCACAGGCTCTTCTTCATCAGTATTGCCTGCAACAACATTCACACCGATATTGAAGTTGCCTTCAATGCCTGAGATTGATGCCGAATACCAGTTCTCACCATCCGTAGAAAGCAAATTGCCCTTCCCATAGACAGCCTTGGAGTCGTCGATACCAAGTGGTTGCACACCAGCGTCACTCATGAGTTGGAAACCAAAGGTGTACTTATGTCCCGGTATGAGTACAATATCTTCATCGACAGGAATCTCAGATAAAGTGCCATCATACATAAGATCGCCTTTATATTGCTTCTTATAAATGGTTTCGCCATCTCGTTGTATAATCAGCGCAATGTAACTGACAGGATTTACAATCTGAACAGAAACCGACTTCACGTGCTTGTTGCGATTTGCAACGATGTCAGTTGCATCCCACATTGCGGCAGCATAGAATACACCGCCATCCGTCAAGCCGATATCGTCAGCGTGCTTACCATTAGCCCATGTCATGGTAGCATCTGCAGAGGCGTTAGCCAATGGTGAAGACCAAGAGATATGTGCATTCTTGTTGCCGTCGATGGTTGAGCTTAGATTGATAGGAGCGTAATATTGTGCGCCGTCCTTAATGAAAACCTTGGCTGTGTCACTCAGAGCCGATTCTTTTCCGTTGTAAAGTGCGCTAACCTGATAAGCGTATTCACCATAGACAAGCTTTTGGTCTGTGAACAACATCGATTTTACCAAATCACGGTTTATTCTCTTACCATCTCGGTATACGTTGTACCCATCGGGTGTGGCTGTTCCGTTGCCTTTCTGCCAAGTGATATTAGCGCTCGCTGTTCCAGCCTCCGCCTTTACTGATTGTGGACGCGGAGTCGCTGACTCGCTTGTCACATTGAGACCAAAGCTAATTGTTTGTGTCGGCATCTCGGGATTGGTAGTTAGCACAGCGTTGGTGGTATATGCGTCACCGTTCTTTGTCTCAAGACCATTGAACAAAACATTAAACTCCTGGGTAGCGCCAGGTTCGAGTGTTCCGTGTTTGGGTGATAGGCTGAGCCATTTGTCAGTCTCGCAGAGCGTATAACGGAAGAACAAGTTTGGCATTTGGTTAAGTGCACCAATCAGCGTGAGCTTTCCAGGCACGACATCAGTCGATGCGAAGATACCGCAAACGTAGTTGACCCCTGTGTTCTGACTACCAAGCACGTATCCCGGTGCATCGGTCAATGAGTGTTTAACGGTAGTGAGGGTGCGCTTTGAAGTGTCAAACTGACGTATCTGCATCTTGTCGATCTGCTCGGTTGATTCAGCCGTCATGTCTGACAACCACAAATATGGACCACCCGGTGATACATTGTCGTAAGCAGAACCGTAGATGGATACGCTCTCTGTGTTGCTGATGTTTGTAAAGCGCGACTTAACATTACCCTTCATATCAATAAAACCTATCGTGGTGAAGCTACCAACCCAGAATCCTACGCGGTCAGGATCGTAGCTGCAATGGGTGATCTTCAATGAAGGCTCCGAGCTGATGGTAATCACATCGGCGATACGACGGTTGTCAAAGTCGAGCTTGAAAAGACGATTGGAGTAATCGCTTCCATAGAAATAACGCCCATCATAAGTAAGGTCGTAAAGCGCATAATACATCTCGGGTATATTAAACTGCTCTACAAACTTGCCCTCTTTGTCATACTTCCAGAACTTTCCCAGTTCAACCGAAGAGGTGGTGTAATAGTATTCGCCGTCAAATGCAATAGACTGCTGTAGGTCGCTAGACGCAGAGAATGAAGGAAGGATTTCCCAACGATGGGTGTCATCACCTGAACCTTTAGTAGCTTGATTGCCAAGATGCCATATCAGACTTCCGTCTCCGGTGTTGGTAAGTGAGAATGTCTTGGTTATTTGACTTTCGGCAGCGAGATCTGCGCTTACATCTGTAGTGGAAAGACTTGCTGACGGACGGGTCAGTCTTACGTTAAAGGAGTTGGTAAGGTCTTTCTCAACATTCCACTCACCTTTATATATATTATAGCCGTCCTTTGCTACACTCACTTCATATTTGCCAGATTCAATCTTCTCGAAGTCGATCGAACCATTGGCGTTAGTTGTTGCTTTGATCACTGCACCATGATTAGCGCTAAGGGTTACATCGCAGTTGGCAATATTTCCATCTGCATCCGAAACGGTTAGCTTACCGCTGCTCCATGTCGGATTCCAAATCTTAATATCGTCAACGTACCAATAGTTGATCCATTTGGCATCGGCACCATGTGCACGGAAACGTACCTTGAAGAGATCTGCTGTCAGATAATCGGCCAGCGCATATTGGAAGGTCGTCCATTCAAATCCACCATTCTTGTTGTCAAATGTGTGTATTTCTTTCCAAGACTGTCCACCATCAGACGACACTTCTACCGAGAGATAGTCGACGTTAGTTTGTTCGCTATTACGTAAGCGAAGTTGAAAACGCAGATATGTATTGGCGCGGTCGAAGGTGTGCAGCTCGCGAGTCATCAAAGACTCATTGTAGTTGGTTCGGGTAGACCAGCTATAAGTCGCAGCGGGATCCACCAGTCCGTATTCATAATAGTCTACAGACCATTTGGAATCTTCGTTTCCGTCATGTTGCACCGTTGTCCATTTGTCTTCATGTATAGTCCAGTCGTCAAAAGCATCTTCAAAGGGCAACATACGGATGTCCGGAACATTAACCTTCAGTTCCTCGCTTTGTGCCGATTCGGTTCCATCTTGCTGTACGGCAGTCACCGTGTATGTGTAGTCGCCATAGTCGGGCACATCGTCTATATAGCTTACCGCTTCTACAGGCTTGCTTGTTATCTTTTGGCCGTTACGATAGATGTTATATCCAACAACGGGATTTTGCTCTGCGGCACGTAGCGCTTGCGACACCGGAGCAATCTTGTTAGTTCCAATGAAGATATCATCAATCAGCAACATAAAGGCATCGTTAGATACGCAGTTGATGGTAACATACTTAGCTTCCTTTGGAATGGTGTATTTTACTTGAGTCCATTCTGCTGGAAGCTCAATGTAGGGAGCATCATCCACAAACTTAAAGTCGGATGGGCGTTTCCCCGTTGTAGAGTAACCTACACGTACACGTTCCAAACTGTAGTTGTCTCCAGTCTTGTAGCTACGTGCCCAAAAAGATATTTGAAAGTCGGTGTCGAAGTTCAACTCTGGTGAGATGATATAATCGTTGTTTTGCGCATCGACAGCACAAAAGTCCACCAACATCTTCTTTCCTGAATGTGGCACATAGTCTGGATTCTCGTTCACCGCTGGTGATGTTTCCCATGGATTCATCACGATGAATGCCATCTTCTGACCTTGGTTAGGGAAGGTACATGCTTGCCAGGTGTAAGTGTTCTGATTGTCGGCATCGATATATGACCAACCGATGTTTCCAGCAGAGTTAATCTCAAAGTCGTTGTGACTTTCGAAATCTTCAAAGTAACCATCAATCGGTTCCGGTGAAATCCAAGAGAAGCTAACCTGTCGGTCGTTGATGCCCGTGAGTCTTAAGCCGTAAGGAACGCCATCGTTTCCTTCCGTCTTGAGCGGTGCGTAAGTGGCGTGGCTGATACGTGCCTGTTCGATAATACCTTGTGTGGGACGTACCTTCTCGCCATTGCCGTCATGGATGCGTAGGTTATGGCTGAAGCCTCCAGTGGAAGCCCAAACCAGTCCGCATGTTGCCGCCGCTAACAATAGTATTGTTGTTTTATTTGGTTTCATAAAGTTGAATGTACATTATTATTTAATAATAGTCTTGGTATGATATGAATTGCCCTCGCCTTTCACACTGATAACCACAAATCCGCTCATGCCCGAAGTGGGAATGGTGATGTGGTCAGTGGTAGCTTTCTGCTTGTAGAGCAATGCTCCTGAAGTGGAAGCGCATGTGACGGTATAGCCGGCCTTGATGCCTGTTATATGTATTGCTTCGCCATTGTTGACGATACTGATGTCAGTTCCGTTGATAACCTCATGAACAGCGGCTGCGTCTGCTTCATAGTAGGCAGGAGTTGACTCGTCATAGAACAGATTTTTCCAACCAGAGGCAACCCAAATCATATACTTCCCAGTGTCAAACTGGTTGGTGCTTACCGGTTTGATATCAATATAGTTTTGATAAACGGCTCCTGCGGCAAGTTGGTCATACACCATTCCGTTATTGTAAATGAGAGTGAGGTACTTGATACAAGCGTTACGTCCGCCGTGATTAAACTTGAAGCGAAGTTTCTTGTAATGCTTACCATTGAGGTATGATGAGAGATCGACTTCTTGTCCTTCTGAATCATATTCCTTGCATGTGGTCTTAGGACCAACTATCTGCCAAGTCTCTCCATCCTGCGTGCCTTCCACTGTGAGTTCAGAAGTACCGAGAGGCCCACTCGTTGTTACGATAAACTTGCAGTCTTCTATGCCTTCATCAAACTCTTTTAGCGTGACAGAGCCCGAACTCTTAAAGAAGATCCTACCTGTGCCAAGAGTTACGTCACCCGTTACTTCTTTGTAGAAAGAAACAGGAGCAAATACAACTTCTTGATTTACCTTGTCAGTTTCCTTACCAAAGTATAGATAATAGCCCGTTGCACCATCCACTGGCGTCCATTCGGCATGAAGATTATCTCCGTTACGCTCAAACTTTGTTATCGTTGGGGTTTGAAGCTTCTCGCTAACGATGACGTTCCACAACCACAGATCGCCTTGCATCTTATCAGAGCAACAACGGAATGCAATGTAAACGTCTTGACCAGCATAGTGGCTGAGATCGATTTCCTCCATGTGTTGTTGTGAGAAGTAATCAGCAAACGAAAGATGCTCAAGTAGGTTAAAGTCGTTGATGTTGCTAGTCTTAGTAGATATGAGTACATCAAGATTCTCTATCGAAGTGCTTTCAGTGACACCACGAGTAAAGAACAACGTTCCATGTTCAGGGACATGAATGCGGCGCTTGCAGATTAGGTAGTCATCTGCGTCGTTCCAATAATTGAACGAGTAGACGATGGAGTTGGATGATTCATCCGCAACCCATGTCGTACCATCACCGTTGTTATCGATGATTTGCCAACAGTCGGGTTGTCCCTTTGTCCATGACGTGAAGTCGCTATAGAATGGATTGTCAAGATCTACGTTGGTAGTCATACATTCAGTGTTGAATGGCACGCATGAACCATAGATGATATTGCCATTGGTTAGCCTTATGTAAGCGCGAGCATTGTATTCTACGCCTGGAAGCAAATCGTGCACAGTGCATTCGGGATTGTTGATATCGCTAACGCTTACAGTGTATGTGCCATTGTCAACATCCAACAGCGGTTCTGTCTCGCTAGACACCAAGTTGTAGCAGAATCCCACTTCCTTTATTTCTTCAGAAGGACAACTTATCTCTGCGCGGAATGTAGCTGCGGTATCTCTTACGTTTTCTGGAACGAGCGTTTTGATTGTGTTCCATTGAGTCGTACCTCCACTTACTTGGAAGCGAACCAATCCAGCCCCTTCGTTGATATTGGTAATTGGCACTCCAAGCGCATTGTTGTTCCAACCGATAGCGGCTGGATTGCTATTGTCGGTGAACGATGTGTTAGCAGAAGAACCAGGGTAGGTGTCTCCACTTCGTGAGTTACTATCATCTATGCCGTCAGCTGCCATGATGTACATACAACGGTGTTGCGCCGAGTTGTTCGGTCCGTTTATGCTCCACCATTGTTCTTGCATCTCTTGGGTGTAATCGTAGTGGGTGATAAGCAATCCGTGTGCAGGGATATACTTGTCCCATCCTGTCTGTTGACGATTCTCTATAATAAACCACTCCATGCCTGTGCCAGGTTCCCGATCGGGTTGCGCATTGATGAAACGTGCTTTGTTGTTGGCTATGCTTTGCAAGGTAACATCCTCGGGATCTTTCAATTCCAATATGTCTTCACCTTCATGCATCCATCCCATCTGTATACGTTCAAACGCCATAAGGCATGGTGGAGTTCTGCTTTCGTTGTTATAGCTTCCTGAAGCGTACAAGCTATAATCGCCGGGATCTACGCCAACGCCGTTGGTATAACTGTCTGTGTCATACATATCTTTGAGTCCAAGTACATGACCAAACTCATGCGTGAATGTTCCAATCCCATCCATTGAGGGTATAGCCGGACTTCCAGGCATTCCGACAAGTTCGGCTGAACACGAATAGTTGTTGACCTTAATGCCATCATATTCGGGCATATCTGTACCCATGTTCCAACTATGTGGCCAAATGTCGTCAGTGTTGGCAGTGCTTGCCTCGCTATAACCTGCATAGATGATGTAGCAGTTGTCCATCTCTCCGTCGCCGTCATTATCAAACTGTGCGAAGTTAAGGTCAGGATTGTCCGTACGTGCCAATGCTAGAGCCTCGCGCACCATGTCGCGTGGATTGGTGTCAGTACCAGCTGTTCCTGAGTTCTGTCCGTAATAGGCTGTCGGTTGTGACAATGTATAAGGCCCGACAACTTTAAAATTGGGAATAAACTGTCCCATTGAGTTGTCGCGGTAATAGTCTTTTACGCTACCAGTTCCCCCATTGACGTTATACCCTTTCTCGTTAAGCCAACGGTCAAAGTCCTTGTTAGTGTGTCGCATGGTGCTGTCGGTGAAGTTGACTAGGATCACAAGATATTGCGATTCCTTCACTGTAGCCTCTTTGCCCAACACACGGCGGGGCGCAACGATGCGCTTGTCAAGAATGGTTGCCGGCGTCTTGCGCATAATCTGGTTGTGCTCGAGGTAGTCGGCATTCATTGTTTGTGCTGCGGTCAACTGACTTATCAATTGCTTCTCGGTCGCCGTCCGCTCATTGATGTTGTGGGCGTGTTGTAGGGTGGGCACGCACTGACCAGTTTTGGGGTCGTAGTTGACATAGCAGAAAAAGCCGTCCTTTTCCTTTTGTAGAAGAAAACCATCGGCCGTTGTAACGTAATGGTAGTTTTCGTCACCTTGTATTCTTACCAATAAGGTTGTACCATCCGGTTGTCGCATTACTATAGGACGAGGATAAGCACCTATCGCCCAAGCGTCGTGCGCACAAAAAGCACAGATAGCCGAAATAACCAATAGTCGTTTAAGACTCTTCATAAATTAGATGTTGTATTTTGATAAATAATATTCTTATGAGATTGTTAGGGTAGGAGGATGTCAATCTATCGTATCGTTTGACATATCCCTATACACACAAAAAGATGCAAGGCTAAGGACCTGATGTCCGTATGCCTTGCATCGTGTTCTATTCTACTTATTTATTTAATAACGATTTTCTTCGTCTTGCCATTTGCTCGTACTACATAGATACCGCTCTTTAAGCCAGCTGTGGTATCTGCAATCTTCTGTCCATTAATGCTGTACACCTCCGTCTTGTTATTGGTGTTGACATTGATATCATTGATTGCAGTAGATGTGCCATCACTTTCAAAGGTGAAGGTAAATGCGTAGTTTGTTTGGACAAACTGGAAGTAGACCGTTTGATCCTCATCCACCGTCTTAGTATAAGTGGCTGTCAGTTTGTAATTGTCGTTAGGATCGTAGAACGTGTCGTAGTTTACGTATTCGCTGTTGGTGCCATTTGCCGCATCCGTCTCGTTGTTGTAAAGGAAGGTGCGGTTGTATGTATCTGTCTTAAAGGTGTTCGTGCCCTTTGTAAGATTAGCCTTCAACCATACTTCTGATCCTGCTGGCACTGTAATCGTTTCGCCCACATTGATGGTAAGAGGATTATCCACAGATAGACCCTGAGGCACTTCACCCTCTGCAAACGTTACCTTGCATCCTTCCACATTGCCCGAAAGTTTGACGTGTACCAGAATAGCCTCGCCAGCTTTCATAACCTTTGTGCCATGGAAGTAGGTTTCATAGTTAGAACCATCAGTCTTGGTGCTGACCATACCAGTCATATACTCGTTTTCCTTACCATATTCTACCTGGTTGGTACCGTTATATTCGGCATCGCAATCGATGGTGAGTTGGCAATTGCTTGTTGCTGTATACTTCAGCCATAGGTTGTTCTGATCTTTCCCGAGTGTGTAAGAGTCACCCTCTACATCGATAGGATTGTCTTTCACCTCTCCCTGTCCAAAGTCGGTCTCAGTGAGGTTGAATGATTCGTTGGCCTTTGCATTCTTTATAGTAATAAGGTATGCGGTGCCTTGCGTTGCTTCCACTGAGTAGGTGATTCCGCTCACGAGTGCATCATAGGTGCCGCTCCATGTATCGGTGCCACGTGGGAACTCAACCGACATTGTAGGATCACTGAGCTCGACAGAAAGTTTGCCACTGCGTGTAGCGGTATAGGTGTAGTAAATGGTGCCATCGCTTTCGAGCACATTGTTGCCAGATACAGCAGTGATTGGGTTTGTGATGAGATTACCAGCCTTAACATCTTTGTATGCCACAGTGAATGTGATGGGAGATGTCTCGTTAGCTGTCCATCTGATGATATATGTGCGGTCGTAAGAGTTGTTAACGCTACACTCAGCATAGTTGGTGCCTGTAACACCGCTCCACGATTCGCCTGCAGGATAGATAGAAACGTAGGTGTATTGGCCCACACTGTTAGAAGCGTTTACGGTCAGCAGCTTGTTGGTGTTGGCAGGAACGCTCACCGAATAGTAATAAGTACCTGTAGCAGCTTCTAGCGTTTGTGTAGATGGTAGCTCGTCCAGAGCGATAGGATTGCTTTCTTTCTCACCGGCTTTATAATCTTCCATGGCTATGTTGAACGTCTGTTCCGTCTCGGTGTCGTCAATCTTATCTACAACGATATAGTAGGTTGAACCAGTGTAAGCCACTTCGGTACGTACGTTGTATGAACCTTGCTCAGATGTAGCTAGTGGTGAAGACGCGGTCTTGCTGTTATAGATGGATACGGTACCACCAGGGAGATCGTTGTCACTACTTACCGTCAAGAAACCAGTGGTCTGTGGTGTGTACGAATAGTAATATTTGCCATAACTTGTAGGTACGGTGTTCTCACCATTCTTTCCTTCGAAAGGCATATCGACCGATCCGGGTGTGGGATGCTCCACGCTTGCTCCCACGTAAAGTGGTGAATAGACATTGTTGAATGTGATTTGATATTCGGTATCCTTGGCAACGCTAACCTTAATCTGGTAGCAGTTGCTGGCATACTCGCCATAGTAAGTGGTGCCGTTAACCGAAGTGTTCATATAGCTTGTAGATGAAAGCACCAGTTGTCCATCCTCCGTTGCCTTGTATGACGCATATACATTGTATCCGCTATAAGATGTACTGAAAGGATCGCCCAGGAAGGTGTACTTGTCTGTTACAATCTCTGCGGGACTATCTGATGATACGCCACCGCTGATGTTATCATCTTCTTCCACATTAAGTACAAATCCCGTTTCGCCTAACGTGGTACTTGATACATAGTAAGTGGTACCTTTCTTGAACGGATAGACGTAGGTGGGATAGTTGAAGGAAGCCCCTTGCATGGTGGTAAGCTCTGCTTCGCTTGTGTTGCCGTCATCGCTCAGAACGCCTACGGTTGGAGCTGAACCTGTCAGTGGAGTTACTGTCGCTACATAGTTTTTGTCGGCAGTAAACTTCCAATACACCGTCTGTGATTGTTCGCCAGTAATCGTGTACTTGTTTTCACCTATTACGGCATCAATGGCAGTATCGGTTGTGTTTTGTGCCATACCATTCGAAGTTAACATGCATACGAAGGGTAGAATGAGTAAGTGATGCTTCATATAATCTTGTTTTTGTGTTAAAAATACCTATTATTTGTTTGGTGTCATCACAACAGTAATGACGATGATTGCAGTAGTTGATTGCAAAGTTAGTGTTTTTTAATTAAAACGGCGCCCTATTTATGATTTATTTATAATAAGGTGTGCGCAAAGGTATTCGTAGAACAGACTTGGATCAAATGCTTTCTTTGTAGAAAATAATCTTTCGCAAGGTGTGCAAGTATCAGACTTAATGCTTATCTTTGCCGTATTGTATAGTGATGGCGGCTTATCTCGTTGTCTAATAATATAGATTAATAAAGAAATATCATGAAGCACTTTTGTTTTTATTTTCTATTTGGATTGCTATTGCTGTTGAGCACAACGACAACCATGCAAGCGCAAGACAGCCAACGACTTAAGTTGTGCGAGGAGGCTTTAGAAAGTGAAGAGTATGATGAATGCCGTCAATATTTGTCTGAGGAATTGGCGGAGAATCCCAAGAATCCCAAAGCATGGCTTCTGCTCTCGAAGATGTATTTCGGCTCATTAGAGTTAGATTCAACGAAGATGGCGGCAGAAAAGGGATTGAAGTACGCGACCCCAAAGGATTCGGCCCTACGAGTGTCTTTGTATGAACTACTTGCTTATGCCGAGCTCGGTAATGATAATCAGGATATTATGTTGAAGATAGCTAACAAGGCGGTAAAAGAATATCCCCAGTTGGCTGCGGCTTATAGTATGCGTGCTAGAGTCTATGACGTGCTTGAGATGAAAGAAGAGGCTATTGCCGATTATAAGATGGCGATAAAGCTTAATCCCGATGGTGCTACGGACGAGATGCTTAGCTTGGCGCAATACGCTTGGGAAGCTGACGACTACGAAGCCGCGCAAAGCTATGCCCAACAGGTCTTGGCTAAAGACTCTACCAATGACCTCGCTTATAGCGTTCTGTCTGCATGCTATTTCCAAAAGCAACAGTATGATAAAGCGATAGACCTGTGTCTAGACCATTTAGATTTGCCTAGTTCAAGTAAGATGTTACTTCTTTATGCTGATACCATCCCTGCCAATCTTGTCAATGAAAGACTGTTAGCACGTCACACGGCAGCTCCCAATAACGTTTACTATCTTAGGACGTTAGTGGTGTTAAGCTCCCAAGCAGACCAACAAGCAGAAACGATAGATTGGTTAAAGAAGCTATTGGCCGTTGAACCCAAATCGTCTTATGCCGCCTCCATAGCAGCAATTTACACTAATCAGAGAAACTTTGATGAGGCTGTGCCTTTTATGGAGCAAGCTTTGACCTTAGCCAAAGATACATTAGAAAGCAAAAATACCGCTTTGGCGGTGAAGGCAGCTTGGTATGCGAATCAAGAAATGTACGATAAGACAATAGGCGTTCTGGATACGCTTGTCAATGACAACCCAGACGATATGAACTTGTTTTTCCAACGTGCTTACATACGACTTCTGAAAGGAGGAGAAGATGAGAAAGTGCTTTCCGAACTAGACCAAATCATAGAACAGCATCCTTATGGTGAAGAGAATGCTTATTTGTGGAAAGGATGGCTTTGCTTAAAGCAAGGACGACTCAACGAAGCCAAAGGCGCTTTCCGCTATGCGATAGATAATGAGGATGCGGACAATCCCACTTATTGCACCTTCCTCTCCCAGCATTTCTTAGGTATAGATCAGACAGCTAAGGAGACATTGCAGACCGTTATAGATACGCCCGACCAGCAAGTCGAACAATATTTTTATGCTGCAGCCTTCTATGCTTTGATAGGAGATAAGCCCATGGCTGTACGTTACCTTGAGATTGCAATCGAAAAGGGATACGTTGATTTCTATGAAATAAAGAATCATCCTATGTTGCAAAGCTTAAAGGGTTATGCCGATTATGACAATCTTCTTAAGAAGCATTTGCCCAACCCATAAATAGTTTGTAACTTTGCGTTATGAAGCAATTGACAACCAATAATAACAAAGATAACTTTAGCCGCTTCACTGTTGAAGCGGCTTCTTTTTTGCTGGAATGGTTGCTTACAAACGTCCCTGAAAGCAAAAACAAGATCAAAGCTACGCTAAAGAACCGCGGCGTAAAGGTCAATGGCAAGTTTGTGACGCAGTTTGATTACCCCCTTCATAAAGGTGATAAGGTCAGCGTGAGCAAATCGAAGAAAGCCAATCAGTTTAAGAGCAAATACATCAACATCGTCTACGAGGATCAGTACCTCGTTGTGATAGAGAAGAAGCCTGGAATATTGTCTATGGCTGCAGGCCATTCGTCGCTGAATGTCAAGACCGTGCTAGACGATTACTTCCATAAGACCAAGCAACGTTGCACGGCTCATGTGGTTCACCGCCTTGACCGTGACACATCAGGCTTGATGATTTATGCCAAAGATATCCAAACCGAACAACTCTTGGAACACGATTGGCATCACATCGTGTATGATCGTCGATATGTGGCAGTGGTAAGCGGAGAGATGGAGGACGATGAAGGAACGATAGCCAACTGGCTTAAAGACAACAAAGCCTATGTGACCTTTAGCTCTCCTGTGGATAATGGGGGTAAGTATGCGGTGACCCATTTCTTTGTGCTCGACCGTACCACGACCCATTCGCTTGTCGAATACCGACTGGAAACAGGTCGCAAGAATCAGATACGTGTGCATAGCGCAGACATGGGACATCCCGTGTGTGGAGATGTGAAGTATGGCAATGGTGACGATCCTATTCATCGGCTATGTCTCCATGCCTATGTGTTGTGCTTCTATCATCCCGTTACACATAGACGAATGGAGTTTGAAACACCGATACCACCATTGTTTCGTTCTTTATTCAAGTAGAATTACGAATCCTCATCGCGTGATATCCTAATAATTTTATATCTTTGCAATATGAAATATGCCATTATAGCTGCGGGAGAAGGTTCTCGTCTGAGCCAAGAAGGGGTTGCTGACCCTAAGCCATTGATAAGTGTTTGTGGTGAACGATTGATTGATCGCTTGATTCGCATCTTCGTTCAACATGGTGCAACAGAGGTGGATGTGATCTGTAACAAGATACGTCCCGAGGTGGAACAGCACCTTCTGATGCTCCAACAAGAAGGCTTGAATGGTAAGCGCATTCCTTTAAAGTATATCTGCCAAACCACCCCAAGCTCGATGCATAGCTTCTATGAGCTGTCCCGGTTGCTCAAGGGCGACGAACCTTTTGTTTTGACCACGGTGGATACCATCTTCCGATCAGAGGATTTTGCTCAATACATCAACTCTTTCCAGCAAGCTATAGCTGGCGGATACGATGGTGTGATGGGCGTAACCGACTATATTGATGACGAAAAACCTCTCTATGTCGAAGTGGACGCAGATATGCTGATTACAGGTTTCCTTGATCAAGCACCAACAGAGGCACGATATATCTCTGGAGGAATATATGGCTTAAGCTCCAAAGCCTTGGATACCCTTACACGATGTGTAGAAAGTGGGAAGAGCCGTATGCGCAATTTCCAACGCGAGCTGATCAATGAGGGACAGCGATTGAAGGCTTGGTCATTCAGCAAAGTGCTAGATATAGACCATGTTAGCGATATTGCCAAAGCCGAACAGTTTCTAAGTGCTAGTGCCGAATGAGAGTTTGTGCCATACAACGGGCCACATGCTTTTCGCCCAACTCAGTAGAAAAAGATCATGCTATCCTCTCAAGCGTGGTGACAAAGTTTGCGGGTGAGATTATTCCTGAACAACTTTTGTCTGACCAGAGCACATGGTCACGCCTATATGAGGCAGATGTGATCTTTACGATGGGGCGTTACCCTAGCACCTTACGGCTATTGCAACAAGTGGAGCAAAGCGGCGTTCGCGTGCTGAATCCCTCTGAAGGCATCTGCTCTTGTGACCGATTGCGTTTGCAGCAGATCATGCAACAAGCGCATGTCCCTTATCCGTCGGCTGATGGCGAAGGCGCTTTTTGGTTGAAACGCAGTGATATGGCAGCGCAAGGAGCCTCAGATGTGGTGTTTTGCGAATCTAGAAAGATGCTAGATCAAGCAATACAGGACTTTAAGGAAAGAGGTATCGCTCACTGGCAGGTGCAGAAGCATGTGGAAGGCGACTTGATAAAGTTTTATGGTGTATGCGGCACCAGCTTCTTTCGTTACTATTATCCCAGCGATGATGGTATCAGCAAGTTTGGAGATGAGGCAAGAAATGGTGTCGCACATCATTACCCGTTCTCTGAACAACAGTTGCAACAGTATGCCCATCAAGTGTCCGAAGCCGCCCATGTTCCCATCTATGGTGGGGACGCCATCATAGAGGCAGATGGTCAAATCGTCATCATCGACTTTAATGACTGGCCCAGCTATTCACGTTGTCGTGAAGAAGCGGCCTGCGCCATAGCTAGCTTGGTGCAATAAGCCATGCACTAGCAAGCGTTCAATCATATTTATTAGAATTCAAAATCAACATTAATGAGCAATAAGAAATCATTTAAGACGCTTCTTCATGAGTCGTTCAAATCTAATGATACCGAAGAAACCATAGATATCTACTTCACCCGACCGATAGGGCTATTCTTTGCCTTGATCTGGAAACGATTAGGTGTTCATCCCAATACGATAACCTTGCTTTCCATCGTATTAGGAGCAGCGGCAGGTTGGATGTTCCATTATGAAGCATTGTCGTATAACATTCTCGGAATTATCCTTTTGATGTTTGCCAACTTCTGCGATTCCACCGATGGCCAACTCGCCCGCCTCACCAACCAGCGCTCTCTTGTGGGGCGTTGCCTTGATGGTTTTGCAGGTGACGTGTGGTTCTTCTGCATCTACCTTGCCATTGTGGTGCGGCTATGGCACCAACCTATTCCTGGCACAGAAGTGGCTTGGGGCGTGTGGGGCTTCGCCTTTGCAGCAATCGCAGGCTTCTTGTGTCATTCGCCTCAGAGCTCGTTGAGCGACTATTATCGCCAGATCCATCTGTTCTTCTTGAAAGGCAAAGAAGGGTCCGAACTAGATAGCTATGCTAAGGAACATGAGATAGTGGAAAACCTACCAAAGAAAGGAGCCTTTTGGGAGCATGCTTTCCACGGCAACTATCAAAACTATTGCAAGAGTCAAGAGCGTCGTACCCCATGGTTCCAGAAGATGCTGAAAGCTATGTATGACCGATATGGCGATGTGGAGCAAGTGCCACAAGCGTGGAAGGATGAGTTTCTGGCAGGCAGTAGGCCCTTGATGCCTATGGCCAACTTCCTAACATTTAATGCACGCGCCATTACCCTTTACATCACTTGCCTGTTAGGTTGTCCTTGGCTCTACCTATTGATTGAGATTGTGTTCTTCAACATTGTTTATATTTATATGCACAAGCGTCATGAGAATCTCTGCAGACGTATGATGGCAAAACTCTAGATAATATGATTAAAGGCTATTTGTTTGATTATGGCGGAACCCTTGATACGCAAGGCTGTCATTGGGGTAAGGTGATATGGCATGCTTATGAACGATTTGGCGTACCCGTAAGATGGGAGCACTTCAAGGATGCTTACGTTCATGGCGAACGTACCTTGGGTAGCCAATCGATTATCCAACCCGATGATACCTTCAGAACCACATTGGCTACTAAGCTCGATTTGCAGTTGGATTATCTATCCACCCATCAGTTGTTTACCGATGATAGGGTAGACCTCGATAAGGCAAAGAGCCAACTCTTAGAGGCGCTCTACGCTCAAACCCGTAACGTAGTGGAAGAAAGTAGGGAGATGCTCACCTTATTAAAGAAACGTTATCCCCTAGCATTGGTTAGCAACTTTTACGGCAATCTAGAGACCGTGCTTGAGGAGATGCACCTACGCGATGTGTTCGACCATGTGGTGGAAAGCGCCGTAGTGGGTGTGCGCAAACCTGATCCCCAAATCTTTGTTATAGCGCTGGAGCGTATGGGACTGGCTGCAGCTGACGTGATGGTAGTGGGCGATAGCATGAAGAACGATATCGCACCAGCTCAGTCGCTCGGTTGTCAGACCACATGGATCAGAGGTGAAGAATGGAAAGATTAACGAAACAGAATAGACAAGAAATGGATCATATCAAAACCATCGTGCTCACAGGTGGCCCTTGCGCTGGAAAAACATCGGCTTTGGTCAAAGTGATAGAGCATTTCTCTAGTATGGGATACAAAGTGTTTACCATCCCTGAGGTGCCAACCATCTTCAGTCAAGCCGGAATGGACTACCTTACCAAGAACCAAAACTTCTTTTACGAAGGAGAGAAAGCAACGCTTGAGATGCAATTGGCCTTCGAAGATAAGTTCTACAAGATGGCTTCGCAGATAGAACAACCCGTCTTGATTATCTGTGATAGAGGCGCTCTAGATATTTCCGCCTATATGACTAAGGAGATGTGGGCGAAGATTACAGGTCTGGTAGGTGTCAACAATAGACAACTCCTAGAACGTTATGACGCCGTGTTGCACCTCGTATCAGCTGCTGATGGCGCCGAACAGTTTTATACCACTGCTACTAATAGCACCCGAACCGAAGGCATCGAGCTAGCACGGCAGTTGGATAAGAAGGTGATAGAGGCTTGGGCTGAACATCCCCAACTGCGTGTAATCAACAACCACGAGGATTTTGATAACAAACTGAATCGTGTCCTCAAAGAGATCTCTTCCGTTTTGGGTGTTCCACAACCAATCACCGAGGAACGCAAATACATCGTTAAGGTGATTGATAAGATTCCTGATGCCATCGAGAGCGACATCACGCAGACTTATCTTGTTACCGAACCGCAAAGTGAGGTGCGCTTGCGCAAACGTCTTTGGAATGGCATGGAGGTCAATGTGCTTACCACGAAGAAGAGACTATCGGCTACTGAACAGCTCGAGACCGAGCGCCAGATCAGTAATAACCTATATGAGTCGTTACTGCAACAAGCCGATCCTTATCGTCAGACCATCCACAAGGAGCGCAGCAGCTTTATATGGAAAGGTCAATACTTCGAGCTGGACCACTTCCTTGAGCCCGTGCAAGATCTGATTATCCTAGAAACGAAGGGTATGCAGCAGAACGAGAGTGTGGTCTTCCCACCATTTATCCATGTCCTGGAAGACATCACGGGCAATCCCAAATACTATAATTATAATCTAGCTCTTAGAAGATAATAGGATGAATAGTGAGTCAAAACACGAGAAAGGCTATCTGCAGAAGGCGTACCAGCAACCTATCAAGCGTTATGTGCAAACGATGGCGTTGCGCGACAATCCCGAACTGATTGCTCTGTATCGCAAAGCGCATAGCGAACCAGAAGCGTGGCCCGAAATCTTGAATGGCATTCGTGAGGTGGGTATCTTGGAAATGGAACTGTATATCCTAGGAACGCGTCTTGTGATGATTGTTGATATGCCTGCAGAGCTAGATTGGGATGAGGTGATGAAACGCCTTGCCACTATGCCAAAGCAAGCGGAGTGGGAAGATTACGTTGCGCAATTCCAGCAATGTGTGAAGGGATCCACATCTGATGAGAAATGGCAAATGATGGAGCGTATGTTCCATTTATATAATAGATAAGTGTAGCAATGCAAAAGTAACGTAGAAAAAACACAGCGAATAATTTGGCAAATCGTAAAAATCTATGTACTTTTGCACTGCATTAGCCGATATGGCTCAGTTGGTAGAGCAACGCATTCGTAATGCGTAGGTCCCCGGTTCGAGTCCGGGTATCGGCTCTTTGATTACAGAAGCGTTCTTTTTATCTCTTTAATCAAAGACCAATAATTAAGTTTGCGGAATTAGCACATCGGTAGTGCACGGGCTTCCCAAGCCTGGGAGGCGGGTTCGATTCCCGTATTCCGCTCTGCAAATACGCCTCTTTTTGTATTTGCTTTTTATATTCTCTTTTTTCATTCAGCATTATTTTTCTTATAAGCAAATAGCGGTATAGTGCTTGTTTGATTGCTATCGTTGGTCAGACTCATCATATAATCAACGTTGTAGGGTACAACTTTTCTACCGAAAAAGTCTGATTGTCAGACTTAATCCTTACCTTTGTTACTATAAAGAATAGAAACAGTGAACCATAGAACAGCGGATGAAAGACGCAATAATCAAAAAACCGAGCATAACCACCAAGTGGCTAGGTGGCATGTCATACGAAATAGCATTTCTACGGGATTGAAGATGAGATCAATGCGACTTATCAAGCTGGCGTAATAATCATGTTCTAGCTTGTAAAGCTTACGGATCAATAATTAACAGTAAATATATAATGATGAAAAGAATACCAGTTTTCTTGTTCGTCCTTGTAACTTTAATGGCAACAAACGCTTTCGCTGCCAAAGAAAAGACGGACAATCAGGCCAATGGCGTCCCCGCAAAGAAGGTGCTCTCACAGACGCATCCGTGGTATGGCGCACGTGTTGCCTTCCTTGGCGACTCCCAAACCGATCCTAACAATGATGGTTCGCAGATGAAGTATTGGGGATTCCTCTCCCAGTGGCTAGACATCTCGCCATATGTTTACGGCATAAGCGGACATCAGTGGAGTGAGATCCCAGGACAGATTAACAAACTGTATAGCGAGCACCACGCTGATGTAGATGCTATTGTCATCATGGCGGGCACTAACGATTACAACCAAGGTATCCGTATAGGTTCGTGGTATGAGTATGGTGACACCACGGTTGAGGCTGCTTACGGATATCTGAAACGCCCCGAATATCGTCATTATCGGAAGCTTAGCTATGATCCTAATACCTTCTGTGGACGAATCAACATTGCGATGCGACTCCTAAAGCAGCTCTACTCTGACAAGCAAGTGATATTGCTCACACCCATCCATAGGGCTTTCTTTGATGGTGGAGATAAGAATCTCCAACCCGATGAAAACATTGCGAACCGTGGCGGCTTGTACCAAGAGGCCTATGTGCAGTGTGTCAAGGAAGCCGGCAATGTTTGGGCAGTGCCTGTCATAGATACAAATGCTATCTCGGGCTTCTTCCCTCTTATTGATGGCACACGCTACTACCACAACGAGAAAGACTTGCTTCATCCCAATGATGCAGGCCACCAGCGCCTTGCTACCACTTTGCTTTGGCAGTTGAGCAGTCTGCCATGCAAGTTCTGAAATTTATCCGTTCGGTAGCTGATTATTATCGTTATACTTATAAGAAAAGACAAACACACAAATGGCTGATGCTTCACAATGAAGTGTCAGCCTTTTGTGTGTTATTTGGGATTATAGAGATAGCCGTATGCTGAATCCTCAGATATGCTTTGACTTAAAGAAAGGTGGTTATTAATGAAGCGAAAGAGGCACTGTGATCATCGAAAA
>CAVHUZ010000036.1:0-24825 GCA_963639545.1 Bacteroidaceae bacterium | reverse complement strand
CGGTCTGTGACCGCGCAGCAAGACTAATCGGTCTGTGACCGCGCAGCAAGACTAAAGCCTCTGTGAGGCCGCGCAGCAAGACTAAAGGGTCTGTGACCCCTGCGACCCCTTTACCATGACCTTGCGGCTGACGCCACCCTTGCGGATGATCATCACGCCACTCTTTGGTGCGGTGAGGCGTCGACCTTGGAGGTCATAGAGCTCTGCGCCTTCGAGGAAGGCTGCAAGGTCTGTACCAGGGCGCAGCGAGACTAAACGGTCTGTGACCGCCGCATCCGCATCGATGCTGATGCTGTTGGGCTTAGCCTCGGATGAGAGCGTGAGGTAGGCGCGGTAAGGCGCTACGTAGATGTTCTTTACTTTCCAGTTGTTTGCCTTCTTCAGATATTTAGCGTTCCAGAAGCGGTCGTTGGCGATGATGTAATCGGGATCCTCTACATTGGTCTGCGTGAAGACGCCATGTAGCACGTTGTCTTCGACGGGAGCATATACGGCTGCTGCAGCTGTGGCGCTGACCGTGAGCTCGGTGCCTTCAGCGACGTAAGCCAAGACGGGTGTGCCGGCTGCGATGGTGCCGGTGAGCTTCTCTACGTCGATGTTGTCATCGGTATAATCCTTGATGCTATAGAAGCTGGCGGTGCTGTTGCCGTCGGCGCTATATGCGAATGGCAGACAGAGCGTAGCCCAGTGGTTGCTGACGGTGCGGGTGTAGGATGCGGTGTTCTGGTCAGCTAGGGTGAAATCGTATGTAGCACTGAACAGAGAATCATCGTTGAAGGTGACGTCGTCATAACACGTGGTCTCATCGCCCCAACCATAAGTGGTGTGTTGTTTGTTGCCTACGCTGAACGAGCGCACCACGGTGAGGTAGCCTCCTTCTTTATAATGGGCTTGCTCTTGATCATACTTCTCGGCCTGATAGTGGGGTAGCTTGCTAGCGCCGTTGAACATATCGGTGCCGTTGCAAGTCTCTGACAGCACAAAGTCGTCAGATACATAGATATGATCCAGGGCGCTGCAACCCTTGAACATCTCGGATGCTTCGGTGAGCGATGAGATGTCCCATGTGGTGAGGTTGAGCGAGGTGATGTTGCTACATCCATTGAACATTCCCTCCATCGTTGTCACCTTAGAGGTGTTGAGGTATTCGGCCCCTTTGATGGTGGTGATGTTGGACATGCCCTTGAACCAATTGCTGCATGATGTAGGACGTGTTAGGGCGAAGTTCTTGTCGAACACTACCTTCGTCACATATGATGTACTGCTGGTCCATGCTGGAGTACCTTCTCCTGTGAGAGGCACGTCATACACGACGCCTAGGGTGCTACTGGGCTTGCTTGCATCATAATGGAACGTGAGCGTGTTTGTAGTGAGTACGTACTCTGCCCAGGGTGTGAACTCTTTATAGAAGTAGCCATTGGGGTAATACTTAGCTCTCTCGTCACCTGTGTAGTAGTCGTTGAAGCCAGGCAGAGAGTCGCAATATGCGAACATGTTGCTGCTTGAGCCAAGACCTTCCGTAGAGAACAGATCGCTTACGAAGATGGCTTTCAGCTTACTGCAGCCACTGAACATCTTATCCATATTGGCCACACCCTTGGTGTTCATCTTGGTAAGGTTTAGCGATTCCAAGCTAGAACATCCTTCAAACATCGAATTGACCTTATCTAGCGTCTCAGAGGTAGAGAACTGGCTGAGGTCTAGATCCTTCAAGGACGAACATCCGTAGAAGAGGTCTGAGGTCCATTGGAGACTAGTACCTACAAACTGATCGGATAGCTTGATCTCTGTAAGCGATGAGCAACCTGAGAACATATCGCTTACAGTGGTTACCTTAGCGGTGTTCATATGTGAGAGGTCCAACGAGGTCAGGCTTGAACAGTTGTAGAACATATAGTTCATCTGGTTCACCTCGGAGGTGTTAAAGTTTTCCATGCCCTCGATGGTCTTGAGGTTCTTAAACTCACAGAACCACTTAAAGCACATTGTGGGTCGTGCATCCTTGAAGCTCTCGTCAAACACTGCCTTGGTGGCATTTTGGTTCTGCTCGCTCCACTGTGGAATGTCATTGGTGATAAGGTAGGTCTTATCATCGGTGATGTAGAGGTTGTTGTCATAATAGAAGGTGAGCGTCTTGTCGGTGTCATTGTATCCTACCCATGCCACGCGGTCGCTGTTATTAAAGTAGCCTCCCTCTGAGGTGAGCTTGGCATAGGTCTTGCCCACGTTACCTTCTTCGAAGCCGGGCAGCGAGGTGCAGCCGTAGAACATATAGTAATCGTCGTCCGTATCTGTACCAAGGCTCTCCACGGAGAAGAGATCTTTTACAAGGATGGCTTTCAGCTCAGAGCAATTGGCAAACATATATTGCATATTGGTCACAGCGGATGTGTTCAGTCCTGATATGTCTAGCTTGACCAGCGATGTACAGCCGTAGAACATATATCCGGCATCGGTCAGCGCTGTGCTGGTGGTGAGCGCACTAAGGTCAAGGGATGTCAGCGAGCTACAACCGTAGAACATGCCGTGCATATCGGTGACCTCGGAGGTGTTGAGGTTCTCGAGGCCTTCAATGCTGGTAAGGTTCTTGCAGCTAGTGAACCATGCGTCACACGTGGTGGGGCGCACGCTCTTGAAGCTTTCGTTAAACTTTACATTGACAATGTCAGCTTTGTGTTCGAGCCAGTTGGGCCTGCTGTTACCACTATTGAGGTCATAGGCTATCTCCGAAGTGTAGCCTTTGTCTTGGTCATAATGGAACGTGAGGGTCTTGGTGGTCTGGTCATACCCTACCCAAGCTGCGTCCCCTGCCTTCATCATCGAGGGCATAAGGAAGCATAGAGCTATCAAGAGAATGCTGCGTGTGTGAGTGTGAATGAATTGTTTCATCTGTTTTATTTCGTTTTACCTAATAAAATGTCTAATACGATAATCCGTGCAAAGGTAATGATTTTATTCCGAACTATTGGATCTTGCCCTTTTTTTTTGGCGGTCACAGACCGTCTAGTCTCGCTGCGCGGTCACAGGCCGTCTAGTCTCGCTGCGCGGTCACAGACCGTCTAGTCTCGCTGCGCGGTCACAGACCGTCTAGTCTCGCTGCGCGGTCACAGACCGTCTAGTCTCGCTGCGCGGTCACAGACCGTCTAGTCTCGCTGCGCGGTCACAGACCGTCTAGTCTCGCTGCGCGGTCACAGACCGTCTAGTCTCGCTGCGCCTATATATATAATAAGGTGCCTAATAGGCATATCATGCATATTAGGCGCAGCGAGACTAAAGTCCCTGTGGGACCTGTGGGACTGATGATGAGCTTGCAACTGATTATGTGGCATATCCATTGGCTAGCTATGGGTGGTGAAGGGCTTTGCGATAGGATACGCAGAGGTATGCAAAGATGATACGGCTTTGTAAAGATGTTTCGTAATAAAAAGTGCTTTCTAAAACGGACGAAATAGCGAGGGCCTACCCTCCTCTATCTCGTTATTAATCCCTAAAACACCCCTCGCGCTGCCAAACGTGCCCTTTTACCGAGCCAAAGAGCCCCTTTCACCATGCCAAACGTGCCCTTTCGCACGGCCGAGAAGCCTCGAAAAGGACGAAAAAAACCCGATTTCGGATGCGAAATCGGGCTTTTTAGGGTGTTAATGTTACATGTATTATTCTAAACGTCTGATTATCTGATATTTGCATTTCTGCCAAATTCAGCGCCTTCTCAGCCTTCGGTGCAGAATAAGCGACGTATGATGGGGTGTTTGTAAAGATGTTTCATACGGCTATAGGCCGTCTAGTCTCGCTGCGCGGCCCTACTTTACTACGACCTTGCGGCTCACGCCATCCTTACGGATGATCATCATACCGCGCTGAGGAGCGGTGAGGCGGTGACCTTGGAGGTCATAGAGTGACGCTGAAGGGTCATTGACCTCGCCATCGAGGAAGGACGAAAGGTCTGACTCTTGGTGCTGCAAGATAGAGGGGGTGGTGACCTGATCAGTCAGTCCTTCGGAGATATTGATGCTATACGGCTTGGCATCTTCCTTGAGGTCCAGCGTGAGATAAGCGCGATAAGGCGCTACGTAGACGCGGTTGGCACCTGAACCCGTGCTAGCCGTGAGCCAGCCTGCGTTCCAGAAGTGGTCGTTGGCGATGATGTAATCGTCATCTGACACCTGGGTCTGCGTGAAGACGCCCTTGAGCACGTTGTCACTGGTAGAGACGGGAGCAGCTACAGCGGCAGCGCCAGTGGCAGAGATAGAGAGATGACCGTTGGTGGTGTATGCCAGGACGGGCGTGCCGGCAGCCACATGGCCATCGAGACGGGTCACAGAGAGCTTCTGGTTGTCATATCCTGCGATGCTATAGAACCTAACATCCGCTTGATTCTCCACATCGAAGGCGAAGGGCAGACAGAGCGTGGCCCAGTGGTTGGTGACGCTGCGGGTATAAGATGCGGTGGCGGCAGTGTCGAAGGTGAAGGCACACGGAGCGCTATACGCCTCGCCATCGGTGAAGGGCACGTCCGTGTAACATGTCGGACTATCGTAGCCGTCCACGTTATATCGGGATTCGCCCACGGTAAGGTGGCGGCGGAGGGTGAAGTAGCCTCCCTTCTTATAATGGGCATAGTACTTACCGGTGTTGCCATATTGGAAGCCCGGCAACGAATAGCACATGCCAAACATCCTATCACCCGTACAACTGCTGTTAAGGGCAAAGTCCTCGCCCACATAGATAGTCTCCATAAAGATGCAATTGTAGAACATACTATCAGCCGAGGTGACGCTATTCATAAGGAACGAGCTGAGGTCGAGCTCGGTAAGATGCTTACAGTCAGTGAACATCCCTTGCATAGAGGTGACCTTCTCTGTGGAGAAACCGCTCACGTCAAGCGCTTCAAGCGAGGAGCATCCCGAGAACATCCCTTGCATAGAGGTGACCTTCTCCGTGGAGAAACCGCTCACGTCAAGCGTGCTTAAGGCTTTACAATTATTGAACATATAGCTCATCGTGGTCACGGCTTCGGTGTGGAAGCCTGTGAGGTCAAGCGCTTCAAGCGACGAACATCCCTGGAACATCCCCGACATATTGTCAGCCTTATCCGTGGTGAACGTCTTAAGGTCAAGCGCCGTCAGCGCGGAGCAACCGGCAAACATCGTGCTCATATCAATGACCTGTGCGGTGCTGAAGCTGGAGATGTCGAGCGCCGTGAGCGAGGCACACCCCTGGAACATACTGCTCATATCATAGACCAAAGCGGTGGTGAAGCCTGTGAGGTCAAGCGCCGTAAGCGAGGCGCAACCCTGAAACATCTCTCGCATCGAGGTCACTCCCGAGGTGCGTAGATACGCTAAACCGACAATATCGGTAAGGCTTGCCATGCCGCTAAACCACTGGCTACACGTGGTGGGGGCATAACGTACAATTGTAGGACTGAACACCACCTGCCTGACCTCAGCAGCCACGTCGCTCCATGCAGGCTTGCTACCCGCTGAAGGCATATCGTAAGCTTGGGCGGCGGAGCTACGATGGTGATCATAGTGGAAGGTGAGCGTCTGGCTCTCAGCGTCATATCCCACCCAAGGCTCTGATGGTGACACGGTGAGGTAGCCGCCCGAGGTGGTCGATGTGGCTTTCTCCTTGCCCACGCTTGTCGCCGTAAAGCCGGGAAGCTTGGCGCAGCCCTGGAACATATTGTCGCCCGTGCAAGCATCCGACACCACGAAGGCATCCGATACATAGATCTGCTCCAAGAGCTTGCAGCCGGAGAACATCATCTCCATATCCTTCACCTTATCTATATAGAAGCTACTGAGGTCAAGCTCGGTCAGCGACACACAGCCGGCAAACATCTCCCACATCGTGGTGACCTCGTTGGTGGTCAGTCCGCTCAGCGTGAGCGAAGCCAGGGATGTACATCCAGCAAACATCGCTTGCATATCGGTCACCTTCGGTGTATACAGCGTGCTCAGATCCAGCGTGGTGAGCTTAGTGCAGGCAGAGAACATCCGGTACATGGATGTCACCTCGGAGGTGTTGAGATTCTTCAGCCCGATGATCTCGGTGAGATTGCTCATACCGCTAAACCATCCGTAGCACGTCACGGGGCGCGCCTGGGCAAAGCTGCTGAGGAACGTCACCTTTCGGATATCGGTGCGCTGGTCGTACCACTGGGGTGACGTGGCTGTGGTGGGCAGGTCATACGTAGCAGTGGCGGTGCTGGCCGCCTTGTCTTCATCATAGTGGAAGATGAGCTCATGGCTGCTGCTGATATACTCGGCCCACGGCTGGGCTTCCGCCCATAGCTGTGAGGGCAGAAGGAGCATGGCTGCCATCAAGAGGATGGCGCGTGTGTATAGGATGATGGTTCTCATTGTTCTTATCATTCTTTTTCTTTTATGGGCTTAATAGGCCTATTATGCATATTAGGCCCGTGGCCGCGCAGCGAAACTAAACGGTCTGTGGCCGCGCAGCGAGACTAAAGCCCCTGTGGGGCCTGTGTGCCTTGGGAGATTTTCTTGCGGTCACGGATATAGACGCCTTGCTTCTGCGGCTTACGATTGCCGTAGGCAGCGCCGCCCACGTCATACCACTTGTGCTGGCCGTCGGCATCGGCGTCGATGTTATGATGCTCGATGGCGGCGGCATCGGGTGTGCGGAGGATGATAGCTTGTACGGCGGTGGTATCGTCATAGAGCTTTGTGCCCACGAGGTCGATCTCCTCAAGCGTAGTCTTATCCCATAGCTTGAAGGTATACTCCTCTGAGTTCTTGCCGTAGATAGCTATCGGACACTGCTCGCCTGCCCGTGCGGTGGCTGCACCGCGTAGCTCTCCGTGGTAGAAGGCACCCAGCTCATAGTCGTGAGCGTAAGCCACCTCGCCTGCGTCAAGCACGGTAGCGGTGACATAGGTGTAGTCTTGGAACGAGTAAGGCAGATCATCGGGGAGGACATAGTGGGACGTGGTAGAAGCCTCGAGCAGGTATGGGCTCTGAGAGCTACCCAGCACATCATTGCTATGATATGGGTGCTGCTGACGCACGGCTATCACGGCTCCGGTGAGCGTGTTGCAAGCGCGGTAGGTCACCTGTGCGTCTGCATCACCGGCGATGGTCATGAAGACGTTGCTAGTGCTATCGGCTACCGTCCATCCGCGACACTGTCCGTCGATGTAAGCGCCCACTTGCCATCCGGCGGCGTTGTCACCATCAACCTGGAGATGCTCCACAGCCACCATGTTAGATGGGAAGTGATAGTAGTCAGTGGTGAAGCGCTGGTGTGGCAGCAGGGTGAGCTGAGGTGTGTAATGTCTTTCTGGGCATACGGTTGTCACCGACTTGAGCGAAGGATAGTGCCAGCTTACCGCCGTGCTATAACGTCCGTAGATGTATCCCTGACCTGGCTGAAGGTAGGTGAAGTCACCGGTCCATCTCACACCGTTGTATATTGCATATCCCGTCTGTGACTTGACGATATCGTCGCAGACTGGCTCAAAGTCGGAGAAGGCTTCGTCAAGCGTGAGGATGCGGTCCACGGGGTAACCTATCCACTGGTATGAGTACTTGTCTTTCGCAGGAGCGGCGGGTAGATACATCTCCACGGTTTCGGGTTGGATAGCTAGTCCTTCGATGTTGACCTCGCCATCCTTCTCAGCGTAGATGTGATAGCTCTCGCTAGGATCGAGGGCTGTACCGGCATCGGCTATGCGTCGCTTCACCACGGTGACCACACCTTTGTCCTTCTGGAAGATCTCGTTGATATCATTGGATGCGGGTTGTATCCAGTTGGACACCCAGTTCCATCCCTCATGTAAGGTGATGGTCTGCTGGAGGATATCTGAGGTCTCTATCAGCGCTGGGTTTTGGAAGTTGCCGTGAATGAATCCACGGATGAAGGCGAGCGAGTCGGTGCGTGGCGTCTCCGAATCGGTGAAGAACACGTGGCTGTAGGTCAGACCCGTCATGGCATCCCATACGCGGAAGACGAGGTTAGGATTGTTCTGAGGCATATCGCCGTGGATGGTCATATCAACAAAGTATCGATCCATATCCATATCGCGCACTGGGCTAGCCACGCCGTGACACTTGCCGTTGACGTCAAACACAGCTATCAGACTGTTAGGATCGGTGCTCCACTGGTTCTTAATCTTCAGTCCGGCCTTGACGGTCATGTTCTCATCCGAGGCGGTGAACTCATCCTTCCAATCGGGACGTGTACCGGTGACGGTGAGTGAAGCCACACACTTGTCGTCCACGCCGAGGTCAGAGGACAGTAGCAGCGGTGTGGTGTACTGTCCGATAGGAGTGGAGCTGGTGGTCTTGATGGTCACGTCACATTGTTCCTTAGGTCCGAGCGTGCCGCTTGTAGGACTGACGCTGAGCCATGAAGGGATGTTGGAGATGGTCCAGTTGACGCGCGTGTTGGACGAGTTGGTAATGGTGGTCGTCTCTTGTGTACCCATGCCCACCTGTTGGTTAAAGTCAAGGCTTGCGTTCTGCCATCTCACGTCGCGTGCATCTACATAGATATTCCATGAGAGCGACTGGTCTTGATAGTTGCCATAGTTGTCCATGAGGTCGTCCACGGTGAGGTTGACCGAGCATCCTTGGAGGGCGGACATCTTGACATAGTCGGCAAAGTCGAGGATGAGCCTGTTGGGTTCGCTCACGGATGTAGCGTACTTGAGACCTATCTGGCTTTCTACCAGATAAGGCTTGAGACAGGCGCCGTTGCTGATGGTGGCTTCCTTGGCCACTTCGGTGCTATCGTCAGCATGCTGGAATCCTACCATCTGTGGCATATCATTATGGTAATAGGGGTCGGTGACACAGTCAGCGATGGTGGGTTCGACGACGTTGGACGTTGCTATCTGACGTGTGCGCTCAAAGGGATAGTAGGCAGCCAAGCCCAGCTCGTCTCCTGAGAGACGGAGGAGGAAGTTGTGATTGACTGCGGCTTGTGTGCGGTTGGCGTTCCAGATGCGCACCTCGTCGATGTCGCCATCGAAGAAGTCGGCCACGGCAAAGGTGTCAGCGTCCTGTGCTCTGTAGCGGCGGGCGCCTATGGTCATGCGTGAGTTGCTGAAGTTGCCAAGCATTTTGCCCATGACGGGTTTGGTGCTGCTGATGTTGACGGTGTCCACGGAGATGGTGACGTAACCATCGCGCTGTACGTTGAGTGCAAGGTGGTGCCACTCGTTGTCGTCATATCCGTTGCCTAGGACTGAGGTGCGACCGGCAAAGCAGAACTCGATGGCACCAGCCTCATTAATCGCCAGTGAGAGGCGATTGGGCAGATCGGTTTTTGACTCGGTGGATTCTTCCCCACCCCAGCCATTGCTGAAGAGGGTCATGTGCTTGCCTTTGGCGTCTGCCGCAGTACGGAAGAGCATCTCCAGCACATAGTCTTCCTCTGAACCGATGCCACATTTATCGGTTTTGATGATGGCATACTGATCCTTGCCGTTGAGGTGGAGGGCATAGTTGGTGTAAGGCACATACCAGTGGTAGAGGCCGTTGAGATGCAGATCACGTGAGCGCACCTTGTCAGCGACCTTGGTACCGTAGCCTTCGTCCATAGGCCAGTAGGCTGCGATGCCGCGGAGGTTGTCCGATGTTCGCGAGTCCTTATCGGCATACATCTTCTCTATGGTGCTTTGGTTGTCATAGATGATGAGTCCTTCCATCTCGGCGTAGCATTCTTTGCTGTCAGCTGATCCGCCGACGTAGAGCGGCACGTTGGTGTTGTCGGTGTATATATAGCTGCGTGTGAGCGTCTTGTCTAGGAAGCTGCTCTCTGCCTCGGATGCGGTGCCGTAGCCGTTGTTGAGCGTGAAGCGGTCTATGCCGTTGTCGCCCTTGATGTGACGGAACATGAGGTACATCCAGTCGGTGCAGGGTGATCCGCCGATGGTTGACTGTGCCTTGGAGGTGTAGCTTTGGCCAAAGAGCTCTACGGTCATCGTGGCGTCCTCATTGTACCAGATGCGGAATGGCATCTCGTGGCCTTCAGCGTCGGTCACCATCTGGCTGAGCAGACAGCTGCGCTTACCTACCTGTGGCTTGTACCACAGACCGAGGGCTGAGGATGTGCCAAGCAGATTGATTCGGCTGGTGGTGTAAGCGGGGTTATCACCGTCAAAGTGCAGGCCGCAATAGTGATTGTATGGTGCGTCGTTGACGGCGGCCTTGGCTAGGAAGTTGTCGCTGGTGATCTTGGCGGCGTTGATCGGTTTATTGAATGTGATGCTGATTTCCTCGCCCGGTGCGTAGATGCCGCTCAATGGGCGTGGACTGCCAAAGACTTGCAGCGGACGGGTCTCCTTGAGGATGCCCACTTCCTCTGAGCAGGCGGTGAGCTCTTCGTTGCCTAGGATGGAGAAGGTCTGGGCACGCACGAGGTACTCGCCATCGGCCAGGTCGGTCATGTCGAGGTATACCGAGTCTTGATCGGCGGCTAGTTTACGCCACTTCTCGGGCATGGTGCCGCGGCTAGAGGCGTAGAGGGCTGAGTCGTTGATCAGATACATCTGTGTGGTCCAGGTGTCATAGTCTTTCTTGCGATACTGCAGGCGCACTCCGGTGAACCGGCTGTACTCGGGGTGATAGCCTGTGAGCTTCATCTGCATGCGCTGACTGTCCTTCTCGCCGTTGAGCACCAGTCCGTCGTTGCTGGTGAGCGTGATGGGCGATGCCGTCGGGGTGAAGTGGATGCTGATGGTATCGTAAGCTGAGTTCTTCAGCTTCATTTGGTAAGTGAGGTTCTCATAGTCGAGAACGTTGGGGTCGGTCTGCTTGAAGGTGACGGCTATGGTCTTAGACGTTCCAGGCTTCAACACGGTGGAGTAGCCATGAAGGGGCGCACCGTCAATCTGGGCGGTGATACCTTTGTTGTCCGTGTTGATATCATACAGTGTGTATGAGTAGAAGGGGCAGGTTCCCACACCGGTGCTGGCATTACCAATGGTGAGCTCTACGGTGGCGGTGCTACCGCTTGGAACGTTGGTCAGATTGCGTGTGCCAAACTTCATCGTGGGCACGTCAAGGCTGAGCGAACCGCCACTGATGGTCACTGGTTGGCCTCCCAGCTTGTAATAAAGTGACTGTGTGGGGCCTTCCCAAGGGTTGCGTGTCTGTCCGCCTACAAGGTTATAGTAGTAGCCTTTGGGTACGAACCTTTTATCTGAGTCGATATATCCGTCAAGATATACGTCCACCGAGAAGCGGTCGTCCAAGTCGCCATCGGCTAGGGTATAACCCATTCCGGTGGTATAAGTCTGTGCTTCTTTGTTTTCCCATACACATGATTGTGTAAAATTATTGGTAAAAGTTACGTCCAGACAATGGTCCGTTTTCGATTCGGTTTCAAACTTATCTGTTGTACCTATCGCTAACTTTAGCACGATGTCTTCACCATTACGGTATGTCGATGAGTAACCATTGGCTACGGTTAATGCTTGATCCACTTTGGAGCCTACAGCATCAAACGTATGGTTTGTAACATAACCATAATCTATGTTTACAGCTTGACTGTTATCGGTATAATGCTTTTTGTCCTTGTTTTGGAACATTAAGTACTTCTGTTGCTCTACACTTGCTATTGCGTTCTGCCAATTCAGTATTCGTTGATTGTACAGATTGACTGAGTCCACTGCCATTTCATCGTTGTCTAGATTATTAGGAAGTATAGCCACATAATCTTTGTTTGCTTCCCATAACTCTTTGTCTCGACTGGATTTGAGCACGTAGTAATTGAATATCTTCCCAAGGGCATATTCCTTTGCATCAGAGCTAGGAAGCTGATCCACATAATGGGTCTCAGGGACAACGGCTGCACGCAGTTTCTTGAAGAGAGGTATCTCTATATTGACAATGTCATATTGTGAAAGCGCAAAGCTAGTACCGATGCTGGTCTGTTGTCCCATTGCATCATAAGTCTGTAGCTTAAACTTATGTCCTGAGGCTGACGTGACAGCATCTTTGGTATCATCGCTTACTGAGCAGAAGTTGAGGAATCGGGTGTTAGCAAAGATGCAGTTGGTGGAATTGCCTATATACACATCACCATTGGCTCCGACATGATTAGCATCTGTACCTGTTGATATTTTCTGGTTCAGTGTTACAGTATATGATTGGATATGGTTGCTAACGTGTGTATATTTTCCTTCGAAGTATTGACTTGTTGTTGCACCTTTTTCAAAATTGAAAATCTTTTTAAGAATTCTGTCTACGACCGTTGTCAAAGCGTGCTTCATGTTAACACCTGTCTTACGATCAATTGATGTTCCTTCGGTAATCCCCCAAGCGTAGGATTCAGTTATAGACATCGTTGTTCCTGCTGCGAGATAAGCTGAGCTACCACTTCCAGGTGGGTCTAGGATTACGCCGTACAGCTGTGTTGGTCCTTCGGTGACAAAGTTGTTGCCTTCGTGGGTTTCGAATCCTCCGGTGACATATGCTTCAAGGGTCTGGCTGATCTGTGTGCCGTTAACGTTATAGGTGACGGTTAGGGGCAAGCGGAAGTTGCCCAACGTATTGGGAAGACCTGCTTCAAAGCTATACTCGGCTATGCCGGCATTGGTTTGTTGTGTGGAGTTGGTGTTTTCTTCATCATCTACAATCTGATAATCGCCGGTGGATAGCTTTTCTACCATTCCGCTGGACCACTTGTTACAGATTTCGATGTCGGCGCCGCGCACGGGTACTTGGCTTATCTTCCCTGTGGTGTGGTTCTGATATGCCTCAAAGAGCTTAAAGCGTAGCGTGTACATGTTGCCCGACACAAAGACGGGATAGCCTGGGAGGTAGGATTCGGTCGTAGCGTCATGTGCGTGGTCTGCTCGCCAGATAAGAATGGAGTCGATTACACTCTTGTTAGATGTCTCGTCGATGTATATCACTTCCATCTTACGTTCACCTAGCATCAGCGAGTCGGCTGGTTCTACATCTAGTCCGCCGTTAAGGATGGTGAGTGTAGGATTGTTATACTTGATAAAGTCTAAGCGCTTGTTATACTGGAAGAGCTTGTATGTCGTGGTATCTGTGGCATTGTGCAGGCTATCTGTCCACAGGGTGTCGCTCTGCTGTGTGGTGACGTCGATGGTGAAGAGGTTGTTGATGGTGGTGAGGTCGATGTCGGCATCTCCATCTTCTTTAGCGTTCACGCTATTGACTTTCCACTTCACTGGGGGCAATAGGGCTACGTATTCGCCATTGACCGAGTCAGTGGTGATGATGGCGCTGTTCTTATTATATAAGGTAAGGCTATTGATGGTCGTGATGGTGTCGGGGATGATCTCTAGCTGATCATAACTGGTGTTGTTGAGATATCCTGCCACGTTAGGTTCAAGGACGATGTTGTAAGCGCCGAGGTTGGCATTTCCCTTGCCGAAGCCCACTGGCTTGGCGGCTTCGTCCTTACCGCCGGCTACACGTCCTACGACGCGCACCAGGGTGGAATCGTAGAACATCAGTGGCGCGGTGAGGTCTCTCTGGAAGTCCATGTATCCCTTGTCTTTGGACACGGGTTCCACTTGGCATATGCCTTTGGATGATACTATGTCCACCTGACATGCTTGTCCTTTGTTGACCATGTTGTGGCCGATGGCATTAAGGGTGACGATGTGTCGACCGATGGGCACGCTTACTCTGGCTGCGCCGTTCTTGTCGGTTGTGATGGGATGATAATCTTCATCGGTCTGCATTGTACCATCGACGTATACGTACAGTCCTTCTGCGGGGATGGATCCGTAGATGTAGTTGGCCTGTACGGGTACGACGAATGAGCTCTTGTCGGTAAAGTTGACATCGCTATAGTTTAGGCTTTGCTGACTGACGTAACGACGGGTGCTGGTGGGCGAGAAGCAGTGTGTTCCCATGATGGGCACTACCTGATAGTTGCTTCCTTCGCCGACGAAGGGCACACCGGAGATCTGATACTCACCGTTCTTGTCGGTGGTGCCGCGATAGGTGAGGATGTCCTCTGATGGCACGCAATCGTCGCTGAGCGCTGGGTGTCCGATGTTGGGGATGGTGGTGTGGTGGTTGTTCCACTTGCCGCCGGGGTGGCTGGTGTCGAAGGCGTACTCGTCTACACCGGCATCGAAGGTGTAATAGGCTTCGAGGCCGTCCTCGTTACCGGAGAGGTAGCGGTTGTAGCTGTTGGCTATCTGTGCCTCGGTGAGGGCGTTGTTCCACAGGCGCACCTCGTCTAGGTAGCCGCGATAGCCGCCACCGAAGAGGAGGGTGTCGGTGTAGGTGCTGAGTGTCTGTGGCAGGGCTGCCAGAAGGTCGGCATCTGATACGGGTGTGGACCAGTAGGCGATGGTGTCGTTATGGAGGCTGTCGGTGGTGTATCCGAGGGTGAGGGTGCCGGCTTTCTTGTTGTGGCGTAGGAGGATGTTGCTGTACGCTCCTTGTGCGGGTAGCGGCATGCCTTCGCCTTGGGTGCCTAGGTAGAGCTTGTCATTGCTATACTGGATGGCAAACTTGCCGGGCAGGGCTAGCACGCGTGTGGGCTGGTCAGCGTTGGCCACGGGCTGAAGAAGGAAGGACAGGGTCCAGTCGGCGTTCCAGAACTTCTCGCCCAGTCCGGGGGCGAGGGGCAGCGTGGCGGTGGTGCCGTCAAAGTAGAGGCTGTAGGAGCCGCCTTTCTGACTGAAGGTGCCTTGCTCTGAGATTAGGCGGACGTCAACGCCTTGCACGGCGGTGTTGCCTTCATAGGTGATCCTACCCATGATGGTACCGCGGCTAGCAGCGTAGCCGATGGTGGTGGCTGCCTGATAGACGTTCTCGGCGTAGGTGCCGTCACAGCTGGGGTAGGCCTTGACCATATACTTGTAGACGTAACCGGGCAGCACCTCATCGTTATAGGTGTTCTCGGTGCTGGTATTGGTCACGGTGTAGATCTCTTTCCATCCGGTGCTGTCCTCTACGGAGGAGAGCTGTCCTTCGCCGCGCTTGTAGAGCTTACGGCTCAGGGCGTAGCGCACGGCGCCATGGGCGCCACCTTTGTCTATCTTCCAGCTGACGCTTATCTTATTGGTGCTCTCGCCCTTGGAGCTGCTGATGCTGGCTATCTTAAAGTCGGTCACGGGTAGCATCTCCACTGCGTTGCCCCACTGTGAGGTGCCGGCGGCTTCGCTCTTGTCGGTGAAGTGGTAGCACTGTGCTTGGTAGATCCACTTCACGCAGGGGGTAGAGGCTGCGTTGTCGGTGAAGGTTAGACGCAGGGTGGAGTCGGCAGACAGGCTATTGTATCTGAAGAGCTGCTGGGAGAGCGAGTCGGCGGTGGAGTCGTTGAGATGAACGTTGTCTAGATCGCTGATGATATACTTGCGCACGGTGACGTGGCAGCTGTCGTATGCCACTGAGTTGGGCACGTCCACCATGACCTTGATGGTTCCGTTATTATCTGACACGGTGGTCCGGACGCGGCCCAGTCCGGAGCAGTCCACGTCGCAGAGGAGCGGCTGTGTGGGGTTGTCGTCCATGGTGTAGAACACTTTGGGGCATACCACCTTTATCTCATACTGGTTGATGTTTCCGGTCTTGGGTGTGCGGTCTAACCATGAGTAGGCGTTGTCGCTCTCGGTGCTGAGTGCAACCGAATCGACCTTGATGCCGTTGCGGTAGATATAGAACTTGGCGTCCTTGTCTTTCCATGGCTTCAGATCGGTGTTGCTGCTTTTCTGCCAGCGTAGGGTGGTCTGTTGCTTGGTGACGTCATACTGGTGTGAGATCCAGCGGAAGCGTGGACGCATAGCTACTTCAAATCCTATCTTGCCGCCGGCGGTAGGTGTGCCCTTGAAGGTGGTGGCGTCAAGGCGTTCTTTGCTGGCCATGGTGGATGTGGTATCGGCCATCACCCAGTAATCGTCATCGGGTGTGGCGATGTACTGTGCCCATCGTCCCACGCTCAGATAGCCGGTCTCGCCGGTGCTGGCGTCGATGACGGAGGCTTGGTCCTTTAGTGTCTCTGAGGTGTAGCCGGACACTTTGACGGGGCCGGACACGGGCGAGTAGCGCACGAGTCGTCCGATGGAGTCGGTCAGAGGCACGGCGTAGTAGCTGCCGTCATAGTATTCCACGCCCAGACGCATGCCGTTATCGTTCAGGGTGACGATGGTGGGAAGGGATTTGTCACGCTCCTTGCTCAAGGATGGTATGATGGGGCGCATGGTGGAATACTGCATATTGCCGCCCACGCCCATGGTGAATCGGCAGAGGTCGCTGTACGAATATTCGGCTGCGGCGGCATCAAGGAAGATGTTCTGACCGCTGATGGATACCAGGTGACCTGCACCGGTGGCGATAAATGAGCTGATGGCTCCTCCGATGGCAAACTGGGACATACCTGAGTTTTGCTTCATCAGGTTTTGCTCATCTTTCTGTGTATAGGCAGCTACGTTCTTCAGATTGAAGAATACCTTGCCATATACGGCACCGATGAATCCGCCACGCGAATGTTGGGCTTTCTTGTGATCGTCTCCGGTACCTAGGGGTGCATTGAAGTAGTCGTTGCCATTGGTGTAGGACACGCTGTTGGTGATATTTACCGTAGAAATAGTACCTTCGATGTCGCCAATGAAGCCACCGATGCGCCAACCACAGTCACGTATCATCAGATCGGAGCTACAGTTGGTGATGGTGATGGTCTTGTTCTGACTGTTATTGTCACGCACGCTTCCGATGAAGCCGCCAGCGTATGCGCCTATTTCGCCATAGGTGTTGGTACTGATACCACAACGCACCATATGGACATTGTCAAAGGTCATATCGCCAAGACTGTTGCCCACAAGCCCCGTAAATCGTCCACCATCACCATAGCAGTGGTAGAAGGTGAGATTGCTAAACGTTGCACCACTGGCGCATCCTATGAAGCTACCACCGTGATCCACCTTGTGCCAATACTTACCACCAGAATCATACCTAGTGGGATCCACACAGTAGAGGTTGCTGATGGTGTGTCCCTGGCCATCGATTGAACCGCGGAAGCAGTTGGTATCGTCCCAACCGGGTATGCGCTCCCAGAAGTGGCCGCTCATATCAAGGTCGGCATCTAGGACAAACTGGGAAAACTTATAACCCTTGGCATCATTCATGTTCATTATCTCCCATGCCACATAGCCTAGCTGCTCTGGGGTGGAGATATGTATCACGCCATTGATCTGTGGGGGCTCGTTCTTGCCACACACTTCCTCATGACACCAATAGCCTGAGCGACCTTGCGCTCCTTCGGGGAAGCGATACTCTTTGTACGGATCTATATCGTCCGCGGCCTGGACCTGCATGCTGAAGCCTAGGAACATGATTAGGAGCATGCTCACCATGTATAGTGACATGGAGGGAGTAGCTAGATGTGATTTTAGATGCCTCATAACGTCTGTTGTTATTAGGTGAAGGAGATTGCCAATGTCTTAGTGGTTACACCTTATTATATATAAGGGTACATTGGGTTGCTCCTCTAATGGATTGATCTATAAAGTTATATTCGGACAAAATTAAGCCTTTTTTACATTATAACCAAACAGATTGTCTACTTTTTTTTCATATTAGCCCCCCTTTTAGACTAATGGGTCTGTGACCACGAGACAAAACGGCCTGTGGCCGCGCAGCAAGACTAAACGGCCTGTGGCCGCGAGACTAAAGCCCCAGTGGGGGCCTTGATTAGGCTCAAGGGATTTGACGCACGTCAAAAAACGGGATATAATCCTTCAAAACATCCCATCGGATGATACGCATACGGAGAAATCCGCTTAACTTTGCACTCGGATAACAGGTAAAAAGATTGATAACAGCGGTGGCAACCACAACACAAACACTGCCGCCGCACTAATTAAAAGAAAGGATAACAACTATGATTACAACAACATTGATCATCGCAGCCGTAGTAGCTGCAACCATCATTCAGGCTTATCGCATCAACGAGTCACAGACTCGCTAAAGCCTTCCTAGCCACGGGGCTCAACCCTCTGATCCACAGAAGCATGAAGGACAGAGAAAGTCTTAAGGCGCAGCGATACTAATGGGTCCGTGACCCCGCAGCGAAACTAAACGGCCTGTGGCCGCGCAGCAAGACTAAAGCCTCTGTGAGGCCTGTGACCCGATAAACAAAGATACTTACCATTTACATCTCTACAAATCTAAAATGAGCTCAGGACGCATCTGTCCCTGAGCTCATTTCTTTTTATCTCTATCCACCATAGAGCCACCAAAGCACGCCATAGCGCCCCTTTATATCCGAAGGAATGCACCCGCTGACGTGCCAAACCACTGCTTTCAGAACAAAAAATAAATTATTTTCTTCTGAAAAATAAATTATTCCTCTCCGAAGAATAATTTACTCCTCTCCGCGAGCGGCCCCCACAGGGGCTTTAGTCTCGCTTCGCCCAATAGGCATCTTATGCATATTAGACCTATAATATAGGCGCAGCAAGACTAAAGCCTCTGTGAGGCCGCAGCAAGACTGAAGCCTCTGTGAGGCCGCAGCAAGACTGAAGCCCCTGTGAGGCCGAGACTAAAGTCCTTGTTTAGTATAAGCCACCATTGATCGATATCACCTCACCCGTGATATACGATGAAGCATCCGAGGCGAGGAAGCCCACCAGCTGCGCCACCTCTTCGGGCTTTCCGAAGCGCCGTGCCGGAATCTGTCGTGAGAGCGCAGCCTCGTCCAGACCCTCGGTCATATCCGTGTGGATGAACCCAGGCGCTACGGCGTTGACCGTCACACGCTTACGAGCCACCTCCTGAGCGAGCGCCTTCGTGGCAGCGATCAGTCCGCCCTTAGCCGCAGAGTAGTTGGTCTGACCAGGCATACCCTTCAGTCCGCTCAGCGAAGCCATGTTGATCACCCTACCCCACTTATGGTAAGTCATCAGCGGCACCAGCACACGCGTCACATGATAGAACCCATCCAGCGTCACACTCAGCACACGGTGCCAGTCATCCTCGGGCATGAGCGGCAACATATTATCCGCACGCACACCCGCATTGTTGACCACACAACAGATATACTCGCTAGGATGCGCCTCCAGCCAACCGCCCAACACACGGCTCACAGCATCGCCATCACTCACATCAAAACCTATCGTCTCACCATCGCCACCCACGGCACGCACCTCTGACAACGTCACCTGGGCAGCCTCCTGGCCACGCGTGTAATTGATCAACACATGATAACCCTGACGCGCTAGCTCCACAGACACCGCACGACCTATGCCACGACTACCGCCCGTGACCAGCGCATATCTCTTCTCTTCTGACATATCTCTTCTCGTTTATATCGTAAATAATTCTTTTCCAGGGATTCAGACAACCCTAAACACCCCTAAAACTGACACTGACGACGTATCTCAGCATCGTGCTCACTGATAAACGATGCCACAATCGATGACAGCAGACTGCTCGTAGACACACCCATGCCCGAGGCACGAAGACCATCCAAGACACGCTTCAGATCACTATCGATATACACCGTAGCCAACTTGCCCGGATACTCCTTATAAGCACGAGCCGTGGACACCATCAGCGACCAAGAGTCCAGCCCCTCAGCACGCCAAGCCACACAGCGATCCAGCGGCTTAGGTTGCGCTGCAGCTAGCTCCTCCTTCACCTGCGATGCCACAGCACGCTCAGAGGCCGACGCCACCTTCTCTGCCGGAGCAACATCGGCATCCTTCACCCGCGTCTCACTCGCCGCCACAACCTCCTGCTGAAGACCCTGCGCACGATGCACCAAATTAGCTATACCACCAGGAAGAGACACCTGAGGCTTACGTTTCATATTCTTCTCCATATTTCTTTTACTGTTCTTACGTTTATATATTTATTCTCATCTATTCTATAATCACCTAGCTAAGAGATTTTTTAGTCTTATTATAGAATATTCTAAGTCTCATGATAGAATCTTCTATAATCTTATAAGAGAGTCTGACTCTTATCCGAAAATCTATTCTATCCCACTCATCATGAACTACTTACGCAGCACACCCAAGCGACGAATCAAATACTCAAAACACTCACGCACCACACCACGCTGAACCGGCTGAATCACATACGTATCCGTACGCTTCAAGCAAGCACGATAAGCAATAGGAGGAGCCAACACACCCACCGCGCCAAACGCCTCGTCTATCTGACGCCACATCTCACGCTCAGGACCATTACCAAACCGGCTGTCATACCTATTGGGCACAAACACCAGCTCGGGACGATCCTCGGACACCTCACCCAAGATGCCCTCAACAACCTGAACAAACACACCCGTCGAATCCAACGACTTGTCCTCATACTCGTAAGGACACACTATCATGTCACACTGGTCAAACAACGGCACCAACCCATCCTCCGACACATTACCCGGAGTATCTATCAGCACCACACCATCTACCTCACGCGCACTCTGCATCAGAGCCGACATCGTAGAAGGATCACTCACATCAAAACCCTGAATCACATAAGGAGCTTCCTCACCATAAGCCTGCTCGTCCTTACGGCGCTGCATCACCAACGACTTCTGAAGGTCAGTGTCTATCACACACACCTCTACACCACGCCAACTCAGATAGTCGGCAAACAAGGTACACAACGTACTCTTGCCCACACCACCCTTCTGATTGGCAAACACTACAATCTTATTCATATCACATTATCATTTTCTTCGTTAGTAAACTTATATACCAATCGCCTCAAACAGCAAAACGGCATCACACTAAGCACCGCCACCACCGTCCAAGCCGCATATATCCAGCTGCCCAGATCCTCAAAGAGAACCGTCAACAACAATAACACCACGCCCAGCAACACAAACGCCAACATCGATAACATTCCCATCAACGACGTCCTAAAGCCTCGCACTGCATGCCGCACACTCACCACGCCAAACATCGCAAACAAGCTCACTAGCCACAACGTGCTCAGAAACATACTCACATAACTAATAGGCATACCCGCTCCCATCAGAAACTCCTCACCCATCAGCATCGGCACACGCACCAGCAACACACTGAACCACAGCAACACAGCCGTAACCCAACACTGCACACGCACACCACGACACACGCCCGGACAACCATTAAACACCAGCACCAGTCCGCTCACACTCAGCAAGAACACCGTCTCACTCACCGTGCTCACCGCATCAGCCCAGCTCGACACACCCTCACCCGAACAGATCAGCGCAAACACATCCAGCAACATGCTCACCATCACCATCACAAGCAACGCATCTGACCATCGACGCAGCGGACGACAATCATCATACATTCTTTTCACATCATCCTTCATCGCCTCTATCCACTCCTATCATCTACATCCGTACATCATCATCACCACTCACCTTCACCGCACTCACATGCGTCGTCATCGCCATACGAAGACACCACAAAGGCAAAAGCTCAAGCAACACACTCAGCACACGCCAAGCCTCGCCCACACGCAAAGCCTCATGACCACTCATGCCAAGAACAGCACGCATAGCCAACGCCGTACTCAGACCACTCAGCACAGGACACAACCACCAACTCACACCACACCAGCGCATACGCCCACGCCAAGCCACAGTGAGCCAAACACCCGTCACAGCATTCAGCACACCCTCCAGCACATTGTCATTGGCCAAGAACGTAGCACGGAAACCACTCCACCAAGACACCTCACGCACTGCCTCATACACACTCTGACCCGACGGAATAACCATCACCACCGTCGATACCACACTCAGCACACCTAGCAGCGCCACCACAAACCGCAGCAGCGACCTAGCACCACACAATCCCTCACACAACAAGTAAAGCAAGAACACATAGCCCACGCCACCCATCACATGAATCAAACCAAAAAAGCCCGGATCATACACCGCCTCACTCAGCAACCTAGCAAACCAGCCCTGAGCCGCACTGGGAGCACCAAAATAGCTACCCAGTTGCTCCACCACCACAGATAGCATCCATACCAGCAACGCCACCCAAGACCAGCGACCATACACGCCCCTGATCTCTAACCTGCTCTTCTTCATCGCCTTATTACTCATATTCATATTCCTTTCTCCTTTTTCCTTTTATTCTTTATCTTTATATCTTCTTATTTATTACCACTCATCATTCATCTCTGCGCAGCCGCCCAATATGCATTTATAGCCCATTAGGCCTATATACCCACCTCCTTTCTCCAACGCAAGGCGATACATCTACCTTCTCCGCGCAGCCGCCCAATATGCATAATATGCCCATTAGGCCTACATCCTCCCCCCTTCCTAGCTTCTTCTGTTCGTTCACCCCGTCCCTTCTAGCACCCAAGAGTCACCCCATGACCGCCCAAAACAACAGACTAGAACATTCACTAGGACGACTGCAAATATAACAACAAATCCATAAACACACAACTGCACAGCCACATATTTATATATTTATACCCTTATTTTCTATCTATTTACGTTTTTACACCTTTATATATTTATCTCTTTCAACGTTCTTTTCTTATCTATTTATATATTTACACCTTTATCTTTTCACATCTTTATATCCCATCCGCCACCTCTCCCCCACCCCCATTTTCATCCTTTTCACCCGTTTGTCGATCCACATTCACACCGCCTCGCACACATCCTCACCCCCCATAGCCCTCACTTTTCACCCTATCCCCTTCACTTTCTAACCCGTTTTCCACCCCTTCAAGCCATCCCCACCATCCCTTTTCCATTCATTCTGACACATTCTTCCCCTCCCCTACCGCTCCTTTTTCGCCCCTCCTCTCACCCACCATGCACCTTTCCACCCCCTACCTTCCCCGCCTTATATGCCTGATACGCCCATTATGCCTACCCACCTTCTCCTCCCTAACCACCTACCCATCAACCTTTTACCACCCCAAACCCCTCGTTTTATGTTTTTATATATTTATTGTTTCATATCTTTCGTTATTTATTCGTCCACATATTTACATTTTTACGCTTATATATCTTTATTCTTTTACCTCTTTATGTTTCTGCATTTACATGTCTTTATGTATTTATTCTTTTAGCCTTTTATCTCTTTACGCTTTCCTATATATATTCTTTTACACCTTTATATTTTCACGTTTATATTTCTATATGTGTTTATTCGTTTCTTTATTTAGGCTTTTATTCGTTTACATATCTGCCTTTTCACGTTTTCATTTATTTGCCTCTATACGTTTTTAGCTTTTTATATATTTACACATCTCATACATTTCCCACTGCCGGATCTCCACCTCCAACACCTCATTCGTTATCTATTCACCAATATGCACACTCGGTGCACCTTCCTTTCGCATGCCCACTGCACCACCAACACCCTCTCATCACCCATTATTCCCATTACGCATGGTCTGCCCCGTCATCCCCCAGCACCTCTAGACCCATTTATAGCAAATGTTAACAACCCTAAACAAAAATCCCGCAAAACCAAACAATCTTCACGAAGATACACCCTTTTAAGCGACAAAAAAGTGAAAATTATTGTTAATAATCAAAAATTTTTTCTAACACCCCGTACCTTTTTGTGCTTCTCCCGAGCACAAAAGCCCCTCTCCCAGCACCTTCCATGCCGCCTTACACGGCCCCTTAGCCCAACAGATGCGATGCATCTACCTTCTCCTCACCGCCGCCCAATATGCATTTTTAGCCCCTTAGGCCTATATACTCGCCAGCACCTGGTCTTTCCTCCACCGCTCCCCTCCCAATCAGCCCCAATACTTAGCCGCTTACGCCTTTTATCACCCCGCGGCCAACAATTACCCGTCCTGACCCTCAAAACAGCCACCATACGCCCTTAAAACCCCTCCTGCGCCATTTTCTTGACCCTTCCCTACACGCGCAGATTTGAAATTCTTTCAAATCATACCCCCTCTTTACACCATTTGGCGACAAATAGGGAACATTCTATCCTTCTCCTCTCGCCCACGCCCGTCACCCCATATCCGCTACCCTTTGGCTTCCTACAAACCTCCATCCCCGCCGCCCAATTTGCTTTTTGAGCCCATTCCGCCTATACGCCCTCCCTCTAACAACCCTATGTTCCCAAACGCAGAACCCCCTCTAAAGCTTCCGCGATCTCTTATCCTTAACAAAAATTTAAACTTTAATCTCGTATTAGATATCCTTATATAATCATTATTATAGATTATTAGAGGCCACCTAACCATCTGACTATCAACATCTCCAAGCATCGTTTGGCGACATATAGGGAACATTTCGGCGACATATAGGGAGCATTCCGGCGACATATAGGGAGCATCTTGGCGACATATAGGGAGCATTTTTTGGCGTTCTGCGACATATAGGGAGCTTTTCGAGTTTCAGAACGTTACCAAATGTTAACGCAGTAAAGGACCTTTACAATATCAGCCGTTTTTCCCTTGTTTCCTCTCCTATGCCCTAACAACGCTTATTACCAATAAGAACAATTGTTATACAACGTAATCCCCTAACTCTTACCCACTTATATCATCTTGGCGACAGATAGGGAGCATTCTTTCAAACCATCTTTTTTGCCTTTTACGACAAATAGGGAACTTATTCAAACACCTTTACATTCCTCCTCTCTCTCGTCTCTTTCATCCCTCGCCACCATCTCCCTGTACACTCCTTGCTCCTCACCCCAGCTCTCTCCCTGTCACCGATAGGGTGGGGGAGCGCTCACCCCATCAATACAAACGATTCATACCCCTATATACATTATTATATAAAAAAGACGCCAATCCGTAGTCTTAGCCATCCCCGCCGCCCAATATGCATCATATGCCCATTATGCCTATCCTTCTCCGCATGATCGTCCGCTCACCGCCCCATATCCCCCTAAGCTTCCCCGCCGCC
>CAVHUZ010000035.1:0-25157 GCA_963639545.1 Bacteroidaceae bacterium | reverse complement strand
GTGTAAACGTTGAAATCGATGAAGCCGAGATTGTCGTTTTAGAGGATAACTTTCAGAATCACATACGGGTGGTAAATCCGTTCAAAATACGCGAGTTTTGAGCTGGGTGATACGGTTTAAAGGCCTGATTTTGCACGATTTAGCCTTCAAAAGAGGCGTTTTAAAAAACCGAAATCTAGCTTCTAAGCGGCTGCTTTTGGCCAGATTTCGGTTGAATTTTGGGATTTTTATGGTGTTTTAGGCGCTGTTTTAGCAGCCGATTTAGTGTAGAATGAAGTGAATTAGCTCTTTCATGAGTTCACCAGGGGTACCATTCACGCCACTGACGCTTTTGCTTTTGACATCCACCTCTCTGATTTTGGCAAGTATTTCCATCACTTTTCTTGGCGAATAGGTACGCATTCCTTTAATAAAATCATTGGCTCTCCATGCCTGATTGAGCCCCAACTGCTGTGCTATACCCTCTGGTGATTTGTTGGGGGAATAGTGTGCGATCATCAGATTTTGGAAGTAATTGAACAGAAGGGGCACGGAGATATAGAACCAGTCCGTCTTCTTTAGTTTGTAAAAGTATTTGATTATAAGATTTGCCTTATATATATCCTTCCCAACGACGGCATTCAACAGTTCATAAGTGTTGAATTCTTTGCTTATTCCAATCTTGGTTTCGACGAGTTCTGGCGTTACTCGCATTTTATCTCCATCCAAAGTAACAACCAGTTTGTCTAGTTCTGAGGTGAGCCTGTTAAGATCTGGTCCCACGAAGTCGGCTATCATCTGACAAGCTTTGTTATCGATGGAGGTTCCATGCTGCTTGAGATAGTTGACGATAAAGTCGGGAAGATTTTTCTCTTTAAGCTTTTGACTATCGAAGACGAGGCCGACCGCCTTAGCGAGAGTGACCACTTTCTTTCTTGCGTCAATTCTTCCATTTTTATAACACCATACCAAGATGGTTGATTTTACGGGATTTTTGAGGTAGGTTTCCAACGCTTCCAGACTCCTAATGTTTTGCGCTTCTTTGACAATGACCACCTGATGGTCGGCCATCATAGGGTAGCGTCGTGCTATATCCGCCACTTGTGCAGCGGTGATATCGCTTCCGAAGCAGATGGTCTGATTGAAATCGCGCTCTTCTGGTTTCAATACCGTATCGGCGATATAGTCAGAAATCTTATCGATATAGTAGGATTCATCTCCCATCAATATATATACGGGCAGATATTGGCGTGCCTTTAGGCTTGCCATGATAGACTGAAAAGTATCTGTTTGCTTAGCTGGCATAAAAATATTTTTAGTTGTTCTTCTTTTTATGTACCTTTGCAAAGGTAATGATAAAGGATGAAAATGCAAAGAAATCAGATGTGCAAGTTGAACCTTCCCGCCTTTGACTTTCGTCTTCAGGAGCTGGATGGTCAGACCAAAATCTTCGATGTACTACGTCGCCGCTATGTAAGTTTGACACCAGAGGAATGGGTTCGCCAGCATTTCGTGCATTACCTTATTAATTATAAGCACTACCCTACCACGCTTTTGGCCAATGAAGTGCCGTTGCGCATTGGCGAAAAGCAGATCCGTGCGGACAGTGTGCTATATGACAAGAGCCTTCACGGAAGAATGATTATCGAATATAAGGCGCCGGATGTACGTCTGACGCAGAAGGTTTTTGATCAGATTTCGACGTACAATCTGTTGCTTCATGTCGACTATCTTGTGGTTTCGAACGGCCTTCAAACCTATGCTTGCCGCATGGACTACGTCAATCAGAAATACATCTTTATTCGGGAGATTCCCGACTATGAAAATCTTTGACTTTTTAACCATCCATTTCTGCCTTCTACCACTAAAGTTTTGAAGGTAGAAAACGCAACATTTTCCGTATGAAAAGCTACGTTTCTGATAATTACAGTTTGGCTTTTATCAGATAATATTAGCCAATAAGTTTGTGGAAGAGTAACGTTTTATTTATATTTGCACATTGTTTTCATTCACATTTACGGATATTTTTTGATTCTTCCAGAATATGGAGAGATTATTCAAGGATGAGTTTTGATTTAGGATAGTATATAAATAATGTATTAAGTTTATAGATATATGAACAGATTACTTTTAACATCAGTATTAACGATGACCTCGTTGACCATGATGGGGCAAAACCTACACTACCCCCAAGCGCCCAAAGACGGGACCACGGACGAATATTTCGGCGTAAAGGTAGCCGATCCTTTTCGCCCATTAGAGAACGACACTAGTGCCATCACAGCCGCATGGGTTAAGGCGGAGAACGATGTGACTAACGCTTACTTAGCGCAGATACCTCAACGCGCCAAGTATCTGAAACGATTAAAGCAAGTAAGCAATTATGCCAAAGAATATACGCCTTTTGAAAAGAACGGCAAATGGTATGTATATAAGAACGACGGACTGCAGAATCAAGCCGTGCTCTACCAGATGGACAAGCTCGGTGGCGAGGCGCGCGTGTTCCTAGATCCTAACAAACTGAGCGATGACGGTACCGTAGCCCTTCGTGGCTTCTCCTTCTCGCACGATGGCCGATACTTTGCCTACACCATTTCACGCAGCGGTAGCGACTGGGAAGAGATCTACGTGATGGACGTCAACACCCGCCAGACGCTGAGCGACCACATCGTTTGGGCCAAATTCACAGGCGCCGAGTGGTGCGGAGACGGCTTCTATTATAGCGCTTACGATGCGCCGCAGAAGGGAAAGGAGACATCTGAGAAGAATGAGGTGCACAAGATCTACTATCACAAGATAGGTACGCCCCAAAGCGAGGATGTACTATTCTATCAGAATCCTGCCTATCCGTTGCGTTTCTATGGCGTATCGGTCAATAAAGAGGAGACGATGATGTTCCTTACCGAGTCAGGCATGGATCTAGGCCTCAACCTTTACGCACGCGATCTGCGTCAACCAGGTTCACAGTTTATCCAGATGACAGGCGATTGCAGCAAGACCTACAACCCCATTGAGGTCATCGGTGACAACATCTACATGTTCACCAATGCCGATGCACCCAAGTATCGCTTGATGGTTGCCAACCTCAAGCAGCCCGGTTACAAGCATTGGAAGGAGCTAGTGCCCGAATCTGACGCCGTTCTTGACGATGTGACCTTTGTCGGTAGCGACAAGATGGTGCTCACCTACACCAAGGACAACATCTCACGCGCGTACCTATATAATATAGATGGCACCCGGCTGAGCGAGATAGAGCTTCCCGGTGTGGGCAGTGTCAGCTTCAGCGGCAAGCGCAATCATCCCGAACTGTTCTTTAGCTACACCTCCTACACGGTGCCTTCATGCGTCTATCAGTATGACATTGCCACAGCGAAGAGAAGCATTTACAGTGCGCCAAAGGTCAACTTCAAACAGAACGACTACACTTCAGAAATGGCATTCTATACCAGCAAGGACGGCACGCGCATCCCGCTGTTCATCACCTATAAGAAAGGGCTGAAACGCAACGGCAAGAACCCCGTTCTGATGTATGGTTATGGCGGCTTCAATGTCACCTATCCACCCTACTTCTCAGCCATGCGCATTCCGTTCTTGGAGAATGGCGGCGTGTATGTCTATGTCGTTCTGCGTGGCGGTGGCGAATATGGCGAGACCTGGCATCTAGCCGGCACCAAGATGCAGAAGCAGAATGTCTTTGACGATTTCATCTCTGCGGCCGAATGGCTCATCCAGAACCAGTACACAGACAAGGACCATCTAGCCATCATGGGTGGCAGCAATGGCGGTCTGCTCGTAGGTGCTTGCATGACGCAGCGCCCCGATCTGTTCAAGGTTTGCATCCCCGAGGTGGGTGTGATGGACATGTTGCGCTACCACAAGTTCACCATCGGATGGAACTGGGCTCCCGACTATGGCACAAGTGCCGATAGCAAAGAGATGTTCGAGTATCTCAAGGGCTACTCTCCCCTTCACAACATCAAGAAAGGCGTAGCCTATCCTGCCACAATGGTCACCACTGCCGACCATGACGACCGCGTGGTGCCTGCCCACTCATTCAAGTTTGCCGCTACCCTACAGGAGTGTCAAGGCGGCAAAGCACCTGTGCTCATCCGCATAGATAGCAAGGCCGGACATGGCGGTGGCAAACCATTGAGCAAGCAGATGGAAGAGACCGCTGACATCTATGGCTTCATCATGTACCAGCTCGGTATGAAGATGAAGTAAGCCACCACTCCCCACCACTCACTGAAGAGGCAAAGCTTCACACGATAAGCCTTGCCTCTTCATCTTTTTAGGGGAAAATTTTGGCAGAAAAAACAATTGGCATTACCTTTGCTATGATATTATCAGATTAATAATAACACTACAACGATACAACGATTATGGGTTGGGGAAAATGGATTGGAGGAATCATCGGATTCAGCAACTGGGGATTCCTAGGCGCCTTAGCAGGCTACTGCATTGGCAGCTTGATTGACGAAGCAGCATCGTCTAAGACGGAAAATCAGAGCTACGGAGGTTACTCATCAGGACAAAGAGCCTATGGCTCCACTTATGATGAAGGCAACCAGCGCAATCCGTTCCTCTTCTCACTGATGGTACTGTCCTCATATATCATCAAGGCGGATGGCAAGGTGATGCATTCGGAGATGGAATACGTAAGAAACTTCCTGCGCACCAACTTTGGTGAAGCTGCCGTCGTACAGGGCGAGCAGATCCTTTACCGCCTCTTTGAGCGACAGAAGCAAGAGGGTATGAATGCTTTTCATAACGAGATTCTAGGTTGTTGTTCTGAAATCAGACAGCAGTTTGATATCAGCGCACGCTTAGAGCTGCTACATTTCCTTGTCAATATAGCCAAAGCCGACGGCGTAGTGACTCCCGAAGAGGTTTCAGCGCTCAAGGAAGTGGCCATCAATATGGGGCTCTCTGAGCAGGAAGTAGACTCGATGCTTCACCTTTCGCAAGGTGGCAGCAACGAAGGCTCTATCGAAGACGCTTATAAGGTGCTTGAGATCAGTCCCGATGCTACTGACGACGAAGTAAGAGCGGCTTATCGCAAGATGGCGCTCAAGCATCACCCTGACCGCGTAGCGGCTCTTGGCGAAGACGTGCGCAAAGCCGCCGAGCAAAAGTTTCAAGAGATCAACAACGCCAAGCAGCGCATCTATAAGGCACGCGGCATGGCGTAAGCGCCCCACCCCGTCACGCTGATTGGATATGCTTTAGGACGAAACAAGGTCGCTATGCCATGGCGATAGCTATCGTTTCATATCCCAAGACGCCTCCTTTGAGGTGAAAGAATAAATTGATTTTCCGAGAAAAATAAATTATTTCTTACGGAAAATCAATTTATTTTTATCTGTAATACGTATCATTACAGAACACAAAACCTATTGTTCGGCTTCTAGAAACATGCCGTTTCTGCTTACCTTCATGCTTCTAAGGAAAGAAGATAGATCCCTTGAGCGTTCACAGTAGTAGCTCATCGCCCTATACAACAAGTCCCGATAGCAACCTTCCTTGCTATCGGGACTTGTTGGTTATCAGCTCCGGCTTACTCCTCTGTTTCAGCTTTCTTCTTACGTACGGCGCGCTTGCGCTTTACGGTCTTGTCGGCTTCAGGAGCTTCGGTCTGCACACCGGCGAGCTCTGGATCGATAAGGATACGACCGCAGTATTCGCATACGATGATCTTCTTGTGCATCTTGATATCTAGCTGACGCTGTGGCGGAATCTTGTTGAAGCATCCACCGCACGAATCGCGCTGTACATACACGATACCCAGGCCGTTGCGTGCATTGCGAACGATACGCTTGAACGAACCCAACAAGCGTGGCTCGATCTTCTCCTCGAGGTCAGCAGCCTGTGCCTTGAGCTGTTCTTCCTCCTCACGTGTCTCTGAGAGGATGGTGTTGAGTTCCTTCTTCTTCTCCACCAAGTCTTTCTCGCGCTCAGTCAGGTTGTTTTGGTTCAGTTGGAGCTGTGCTTCCTTAGCCTCAACCTGCGTTGTTCCTTCCTTAATCTTCTTGTTACATAGCTCGATTTCCAAAGAGAGGAACTGTATCTCCTTACTCAAGGTATCATACTCACGGTTGTTTTTCACATCGTTGAGCTGCTCTTGGTAGCGTGCCAAGCGTGTCTGAGCTTCCACAATCTCACCTTGCTTCTGCTGCACAGCCGACTTAAACTCCTTGATCTCGCTTGCGATTTTCTCAATACGAGTGTGAAGACCTTCTATCTCGTCCTCCAAGTCTTGCACCTCAAGGGGCAACTCGCCACGAAGCGCGCGCTTCTCGTCGATAGATGAGAGGATGGTTTGCAACTGGTAAAGGTTAAACAACTTGTCTTCCACTGTGAAGTCTTTGGGATCTTTCTTTGCCATTTGATATGAGTATAATTGTTATTAATGTCTTTTATTGGGGATGATTCTGTTCTTATAGATAGATGATGGGGTTGGTATTGACCTGTGTGATGGCACAGGAGAGCCCAGGACAGTCGCGCTCAATGATGGTGCGGAAGATCTCCGCAGTGTATTGCTCGCTCTGATAGTGACCCATCACGCATATCTGTATCTGCTGTTCATGACCGAAAAACTCATGATAGTGCATCTCGCCCGTCACAAAGGCGTCAGCGCCCGCAGCTATTGCGGCATCTAAGAGGAACGAGCCTGCACCGCCGCAGAGCGCCACTCGCTGGATGGGGCGTCGCAGTAGCTGGTTGGCTTGGAGGCTTTCCACATCAAAGCGTTGCTTGAGTCGCAACACAAAGTCGTCAGCCGCCATTGGCTCTTCTAGCTCACCTATCACGCCTTCGCCACCATTGACATTGTTGACACACTGCTGCTCGCCGAAGAAACGTAGCTGGCCGAGCCCCATTTTCTCTGCTATCTTATAGTTGACTCCCCCCTTTGCGCTATCCATATTGGTGTGCATGGAAAGGATGGCGATATCGTTCTTGATGGCTTTCATCACCACACGCTGCACATAGTCGGCACCCGTGATGTGGGCTAGCTTATGGAATATCAGCGGATGGTGGGATATGATCAGGTTATAGCCCTTCTCCACCGCCTCATCTACCACGGCCTCGGTCACATCAAGACACAATAAAGCCCCTGATACCTCCGCCTCTGTTAATCCGATCTGCAATCCAGCATTATCAAAGCTTGCCTGCAGGGGCAGAGGCGCGAAACGTTCAAGGGCAACGATAACTTCCTTTAGTTTCATGCTACGCATAAGTTTTAGATTGCAAAGGTAAGCATTTATTTGCAAACTAGTGACCATTCTACATCCTTTTTTATAATAATTAAGGCTTTGCAGAGCTACCCCGATTGGCTCGCAGAGAAGCGTCCAGCTTCCAGTTTAGAATAAAAATACAGATAAAATCAAAATAAACAAAGCAAAATACTTTACTTTCCAAGTTATTTCCGTACTTTTGTAGCCATCTAATATAATAAGGAACGAAAAACAATAATTGCGAAAGCATATATTAATTTACACCAAGAATACTATTATTTATGGCAAAAAGGAAAAACACCATTCCACTTGGCACTCTCTCAGTGATGCTTGCCATGACCATGTCGCAGCCCGCCTTAGCTGGCACGGGCGCTGACGGCACGGCTCCGACAGGCTCGCTAGGAACCAGTGCGAAGTATGTGTACCCGCTCAGAGAGGCTGGACAGGCTGCCGGACGTGAGCTATGGGGCTACATGAGTTCGGCCACCAACTGGCCAACGGAAAGTTGCAGCTATGGCTTCATGGCCTTCAACGCTTCTTCAGCCTTCAACTTCCGTGACCTGCTAAGCGATCCTAACAAGCAGATGCGCCCCAATGGTGGTTCATCTTACCGCGATGGCTTGTACGACTTTATCAATTATCAGACCGAAGGACAGACCATCAAGCTCACCCACTACCAGTATGACACCAACGGATGGCACCTGGTATTCGCTCCAGAGCTAGTCACTTCACGCAGTTTGATTGCCACCGAGACTGCCACAAGCAAGATTTCGGGCAAGGTTTATGGGCAGTTTTACACCGAGGAGATGCTCAGTTTCGAGATCGGCGAGATCGATTACGAGACCATGACGCGCACCACCATTGCCCCATCCTACCATAAATATGTGGCGATGGGTGTCACTTCGGACGAGCAGCTCTACGCCATTGCCACCGATGGCAACCTCTACCACATCGACACCACCACTGGCGAGGAGGTCAAGGTGGGCGCTACGGGTGTGTATGTCGCTGCCAACTCGAGGGAGAGCTATGGTCAGAGCGGAGAGATCGATCAAGATACCAACATCTTCTATTGGGCTTGTATCGATGGCGACAAGAACGCTGCGCTCTATACCGTGGACCTAAACACGGGTTGGGCAACCAAGATAGCCGACTTCCCCGACAACGAGCAGTTTTATGGTCTAGCCATTCCTGACGCTGCACCCGACGCTGCGGCACCCGCTGCGCCCCGTAACGTCTCGGCATCATTTGTCAATGGCGCCACCACGGGTACCATTCATCTCACCGCACCCACACAGACCTATGGCGGAACGACACTCTCGGGCAATCTCACCTACACCATTCGTACTGGCACCACCGTGCTCACCACTGGCACCATCGCCGCTGGCGCATCGGCTGACGTACAGGTTACGGCACCCGAGGGTATGAACTATTTCTCTGTTTTCCTCTCTAACGAGGCAGGAAAGAGTCCGCTAGTCAAGACATCGGCTTACGTCGGATTTGACCAACCATGTGCCCCGACCTACACCACGCTGGTCATTGACGAGCAGACGGGTAAGGCTAAGGTGACCTGGAACGATCCGAAGAAGAGTGTGCATGGCGGCTACATCGCACCGCTGACCTATGATGTGGTGCGCTATCCGGAAGGTGTCAGAGTGGCTAAGGGGCAGACTGCCACCTCATTCACCGAGACGCTGGATGCCAATGCGCTACACAACTACTACTATGGCGTCACCGCTATCAGTGGCAAGGTACGTAGCGAGGAAAGCAAGACGGACATGGTACGCTTTGGTAACAACATCGAGCCTCCTTATCTAGAGACGTTTGACACCCAAGGCGACTTTGACCTATACACCACTATCGATAATAACAACGACGGAAGCACATGGACTTGGCATGAGGAACGTCAATGCGCCCAGTACTTTGAGAACGAGAAGAACGACGCTGACGACTGGCTTGTCACTCCTCCCGTGCACCTCCAAGCCAACCATGCTTATAAGATTGGATTCCAGGCACGCAACTCTATGGGTTTCTTCCCCGAGTATATCGAGGCACGTTATGGCAATAGCGCCACGGTATCGGGGCTGAATACCGAATTCGTGGAGAAGACCAAGCTTGCCGACGAGCAGTATCACAAGTTTGAGAAAGAGTTTTCTACCAGTCGTGACCAGGTGTTCTACCTTGGCATCCACGCCGTGAGCGAGCACGGAGCAGCCAAGATCTTCGTTGATAGCATCCAGGTTACAGATCAGGGATGCCTAGAAGGTCCTGACAGCGTGACCCATCTCACCGTCACTCCCGATCCTAAAGCCGACATCTTGGCCACCATTCAGTTTACCTTACCTACCAAGAAGGTCAACGGCGGTGCTCTTACTGAGATCACCAAGGTGGTAGTGACCCGCAACGGCGAGGTGCTCAAGGAGTTTGCCTCACCCAAGGTAGGAGCCACACTGAGCTGTGTAGACGAGGAAGCCGACGAGGAGTTCAACACCTATACCGTCACCGCATACAACTCGGCGGGCAATGGTCGTCCTGCTACCGTGCGTACCTTCATCGGTCTAGACAAGCCTTCTAAGCCTAGCAACGTACAGGGCACTTATGGTTCGGACGATCTCACGCTATCTTGGGACAAAGCCACCACACCGGGAGCTAACGGCGGACTGGTGCTCACGGATGGTGTGACCTACAACGTCTATCATGCCGTACAGGTAAAGGACGAGCAGGTGGAGCAGCTCATCGCTACCACCGACGAGCCTAAACACGTTCTCAACTTTAGCAATAGCACTGGCGAGCAAGCCGTGGAGCACTATTTCATCGGTGCAAAGAACGAGAAAGGTGAGAGCGAACATGCTGCAGCACCCATCGTTATCAGTGGTGCGCCTTACTCATTGCCGTTCCATTCAAGCTTCACCACAGAGGAAGGAGCTCCCCTTTGGTGGGCTGACGAGACCGACGAGGATGGTTTCAGCCTCAACGAGCATCAGTCTGCCGATGGCGACAACCATTGTATGCTGTTCACATCGTATAGTTTTGGTGACCAAGCGCAGTTTAGCTCAGGCAAGATTGCCCTTGGCCGAGCTGCCAACCCGGAGATTGTGTTCAGCCATAACGCCACACCGGGCAACGATGACGTCATCGAGGTGTTTGCAACGACGCCATCTGGCAAGCAAGTAGCTGTGGGCAGCGTCGACTATAAGACCATTTCGGGTAAGGCTGAGTGGCGCAACGTCGCCTTCAAGATTCCTGCTGAGCTCACCCAAGAGCCTTTCGTGATCTTCACCTTCAAAGCCACTGCCACACGTTATGACATCGTCAAGATTGACAACGTGTACGTTCGTGACGTGTACGATCACGATTTGGCTGTCAGCATCTCCTCTCCCGAGAGTGCGCAGAGAGGTGCTAAGGTGCCCGTGACTGTCACCATCAGCAACAATGGCGACCAGGAAGCTACGGGATACTCGCTCACCGTGAAAGGCAACGACAAGGTGCTGTTCACCCAAAGCTATGACGAGACTCTCGCACCACTGGCTAGCAAGACCGTCAACATTGAGGTTACAAGCGACGTGAATAGTCAGACCAGCGAACTGAAGCTTGTGGCTGAGCTCACCTATGACGCTGATCAGAAGACTGATGACAACACCGCCAACGCTTCTATTCGTCTACTCGACTCTGAGATCCCTACCCCACGCGATGCTGCTGTGACCAACAATCCACAGAGCAACACCATCAACTGGAGCGAACCGCAGACCGCTGAGATTGCTAAGACGGAAGACTTTGAGGGCTATACCAACTGGATTATCGACTCATTTGGTGACTGGACCACATTCTCTTCTAACAAAGGCTCTACCACGGGTGGACTGTTTGGAACCTATGGCATGCCGTTTGAGCATGAAGGTGAGAAGTATGTCTACATCGTTTTCAACCCCGAAGCTGTTCAGGAAGGCATCACCAGTGCCAACGCAACCATCGCACCACATGGCGGCGACAAGTGTCTGATGTCTATGTGGAGTCGTGAGGGTAACACGTTCTTGCCCAATGACGACTGGTTGATCAGTCCGTTGCTGTCTGGCAAGGCACAGACCATCGAGCTCTATGTCAACAATGGTCAGCCATCGGGTAGCGGTATCAAGTACACATCAAGCTTTGAGGTGCTCTATTCTACCGATACCAATGCGCCAGACGACTTTGTCACCGCTGAGGAGTACACCCAGAGCAATGGCAAATGGGGCCGATTCCAAGTGGATATCCCTGATGGCGCCAACTACTTTGCCATCCGCAACATCACCGATGCAGACAATTCGTACATCTTCTTGGTAGATGACATCTCCTACAAAGCCGGTTTCGGTCAGCTCAAGGGGTACAATATCTATCGTGATGGCGTACTGGTGAAGACCGTAAATGCGGGTACCACCAGCTGGGAAGACGACCAGCTAGGCGATGATTTGCATCGTTACGCGGTATCAGCAGTTTATGTTGGAGGTGAGTCGGCAGCCGTTGCAGCCTATGATCCTACCGGTATCAGCGAGACCACACAGCAAGCTAAGCGCACCTTCGACGTCTATGCCGTGGACGGCAGATGTGTAGCTAGGGGCGTTACGTCACTCAATGGTCTACCTAAGGGTGCATACATCATCAATGGTAAAGCACATATCGTGAAATAATCTCTTAAGATTCGAAGGCTTATCGCCTTCGAATCGACATAAAATCGAAATCCCGCCACGGAAAGCTAAAGCCTTCACGTGGCGGGATTTTGGTTTTGTTCTATATCCGTTATAGGCGGTAGTGACTAGTCATCACCCCAAGATGATTTGTCATTCCACAACTGTTCATATTCCTTTTTACTTGTCACCTCGGTCTTGATGGGGAACTCGTCCACCTTCGTACCATTTGACGTACCTTTATGAATCGAACCGTTGACCAGCGTGGTGTTACCACAAAGCTCCTCAACAACTACTAGGTATGTATGTGGCTCGATATATTTCTTCTTCGTTTTCATACTTTCTTACTTTCTGATACCTTACACTTTGACTATCTCACAACCGTCTTTCTGCCCTCCACAACGTAGATTCCTTTAGGCAGACCAGTCGTATCGGAGGTTCGGCGAAGCTGTTGTCCGTTGAGATTGTACACCCCTGACACTGCAGAAGCATTGACCATGCGGCTGTCGGTGCCCACATCGCTGATGCGTGTGGTCTGATCCTCGATACCATCGACAATCACTGCCATTGCATTCTTGCTTGCGCTCTCTGCCAATCGGAACCAGCAACGGAAGCCTTTGATACCATACTGATACCTCTCTCCGCTGTCCTTGTTGCCCGTAGGCACCTGGATGAGCGAGCCTTTGTACATAAAGAATGCGCCATTGAGGTCGTCACGACCACTGATAATCTCGTTGGCGCCATCCGTTCCGGTAGCGTCGTAGGTCTTGGCAAACGTTCCCGTACAAGTGATAGTGCCTGGCGTACCACTCTGAACCACTGCATCTGAGGCATTGAGTTCCCATGTTGATTCGCCCGTCGTGCTATCATAATCGTTAAGATGCTTGTATAAGGAGTCTCTGTCTAGCGTCACCAGTGGTATCACAAAGTGGTTGGTGCCCACTGATTTACGCAACACGTCAGTCTCATCGGATATCTGTTCGTAGCTAGTAGAGAGCCATTGGTTCTGATATTCGTTGGTATAGAAGCGGTCAACGGTGTATGCTTCAGAGACCACATTGGTGTTTGAGGGTTTGATAATATACGGAGTGAATGCCTGAAGCATCTCGGCATTATCGTCAGAGGTCTCCACCGTGGCAAAGTGAATAGATTTCTCGGTGATTCCAACAAGCTTAGCTAGCTTCACATCGGCACCAAACGCGTTGAGCACCTGTTGTTGGTTGAGGGTCACGGGAAGGATTATGGTGTTCCAAACATTGGGGTTCAGCGTGCGCTTAAGGTGGAGCACGTTGTTCTGATAAGCATCCACGGCTAGGGTGATATACTTCAGATCGGTCTCGTCCTCGTTGAGAATAAGCTCCGGTTTGCGTCGTTCACCAGCATAGAGGAAGTCAAACTGATCCACAGCCGTAATCTCATCGTCACTCACCGTGCTACTTCCTGCCAGCACCTTCCAGCCTATACGCAAGGTGGCGGGGTTGGTTTCAGAGATCGGTTCGCCATTGATTGAGTCCACACAAAGCTGCGTTTGCTTCTGCCACACTTCGTCTTCTAAAGCCACACCGATGCCGCAACCATCCTCTGAAGCCTCTAGCGCTTCCACATCGTCCTGTGTCACACTGCGAAGAGATACCGATGCCGTATGGATAGCGCTTTCCGTGCCACTCTCATCGAGCTGACTAACAAAGAGATAAGCCAGCGGCGAGCTCTCTTCAGTAATGGCATTCTGTGACGACATACCCTTACAACGCACCAGATACCAGCCCGGATGGCTCACATGAATATCTTGATAGACCATGTAGCTACGCATACCTTTGGCATAAGCGTAGGTCAATCGGCCATAAGCACGTTGATGTGCGTCCGTCACTCCAGTCCAGTTTGAAGCCGATCCGCCTTGAGATGAATGCACACGATACATGGTTTCGTCACCAAAACGTATCACGTTGGCCACGTCGCCGGTAGTCTGCCATAGGTCAGTTTCGCTAGAAAAGATTCTGAAATCGGTATCCGTCAGACGGAACGTAGCGTCTACTGGAGCCGTCATGGACGCTGGCTCTTGCTCGAAGAGCTCATAATACTCGTTCAGAGAGATCAGTTTCCACTGCGCATTCTCCGGATATGAAGCGGCATCATCGTCCGTTAACCATCTGAAGCCTACCTTATCGTAAGCACGATGTTCACCGCTTACCGTGTTGCCGTTGGGCAATGCCACGATGTGCTGCCATCCGTTCCAACCCACTTGGATATTGTAGATATTCTTTCCATCGCTATTATCCACTTTCTTAAAGTAGATAATGGTTCGTGCATTGACCAAGAACACATCGGCATAAGGGGAGTGAGGGTCACCAGAAGTGCCTAAGTAATAATTCGATCCGTTCGATTCGGCATTAGTGGCTAGGTAATATTTCACACCTGAACTAGTGCTGTCACACTCTAGCCACAGCAGATAAGGCACACTGCTAAGCGTGGCATGTGTGCCATAAGTGCCACCTTGGGAGAAAAACTGACCTGTTCCTACATTGTAAAGCATGAAGATCTTCTTCTCAATACCATCTTTGCTGCCTTGCTTCGGGCGTCCTGAGGTACAGAGACTGGTATCCGGAACAGAGCCTTTCAAGTCGGCAAGGCCCTCCACTAGCGACGAGCGCGACTGCTTAAAAGATGGATTTGCGGTCTGTGCCATAGTCGTTTGCGGGGTTGCCCCAAGCATTACGACCAAAGAAATCATTGCTAATAATCGTGAGTTTTTCATCTTATTCCCAAGCCGAAAAGGCAATTGAGAATGTCGTGAACATCCCAATAGTTTCATCATAACAACATCGTCTAATACAATCAGTAATCTATTCAAAAGGCAAAGGTAATGATTTCTTATAACAATCAACAAACAAATACGAATTAATTGCAATCGTAAGAAATTCTTATTGTTTACCTGCTATTAGTTAATAGCGAAAGGAATGTTTGTTTATGGCGCAAAGAATGTTTGGCGTGACACGTATCTTATGAAGTATGTATCATTCCAAACATCCTACATTGGAAGCGAGCTTGCCTCCCATTTTGCCATCTTTGTCCCTACGACAACAGCCTTATTGGGAAACGAAGGAGCCTATCCTACAATCTTTCCACCTATTGTTTTCCTATTGAGATTGAAGCCCTTCATGGGGAAACGAATACGCCATGCTGTCTGCTCGCTTGCCTTTGGGTTATCCTCCTTGCATCAGGCGCTCATCGTTTACAGGTGCAAAATTAGATAGTTTCGGTTTTTTCAGCAAACGAAAGAGGGCGCATTCTGCTTTAAAACATGATATTTTGATATCCGTCAAGAGCCTTGACACAAGTCAAATATCAGAATTAAGCCTTATGAAATCCAGTTTTTCAGAATTTATTAGTTAACTTTGCATAAGTTCATTTACATATTACCAAGTAATCACCCATTATTTTCAGCACAGCCTTAGAATGCTTCAGACCTCCACATACAATAGAGAGTTGCTACCCGAATGGTGTCCTCAGGATGCCATTATGCTCGTTTGGCCCGACGAAATGACCGATTGGGCTTCTTGTCTAGACGATATCAGACGCACATACATAGAGATGCTGCGTGCCATCACGCACTTTGAGCGTGTGTTATTGGTGTGTAGACACATCCAAGAGGCGCAGAACATCATCTCACCTCAGCTCTCTGACGAGCAGAAGGCACACATCATGTGGGTCGAAGCGCCCTATAACGACACGTGGGCACGCGACACCGGACCGCTCACACTGGCCAGTCAAGACGACAAGACCAAGCTCTCGCTATGCGACTACCAGTTTAACGGATGGGGAAAGAAGTTTGCCGCACACCTTGACACCGCCCTCAACGCTACCTTGGCAAGCCAAGGCGTCTTTGCCGTACCGATGCTTGACCACAACGATCTCGTGCTAGAAGGAGGCTCAATCGAGACCGATGGCAATGGCACCGTGTTCACTACGTCATGTTGCTTGATGGCACCCAACCGCAATCAACCCCTCAGTGAGGAGCAGATTGGCCAGCGACTGAAGAACGATCTAGGTATGCAACGTGTGGTGTTTCTGAGCTATGGCGAGCTGCAAGGGGACGACACGGATGGCCATATCGACACCATCGTGCGTTGCGCACCTTGTTCCACCTTATTATATATAAAGGTAGACGATACTGCCGACCCACATCATGATGGCTTCGCAGCCCTTGAGCAACAGCTCCGTGAGCTCCGCACCCTTTCCGGCGAGCCTTATCGCCTGTTGCCTCTCCCCTTACCCGATGCCATCTATGACGAAGATGGGGAGCGATTACCAGCCACCTATGCCAACTTCCTCGTCCTTAACGATGCCGTGATAGTGCCCATCTATCAGCAAGAAGCTAAGGATCAAGCGGCGCTACACACCATCGCCGAAGCCTTTCCGGGGCGAGAGGTCATCGGCATCGACTCACGCGTGGTGATTCGCCAACACGGTTCGCTCCACTGCTTGTCTATGCAACTGCCCCAAGGCACACTCTCGACATCTATCTGAAACCTCGTTATCACACATCAATATGAAAATAGGAATCCTACAACAGCACAACACTGCTGATATCAAAGACAACATGCTGCGTCTTGCCGAAGGCATAGAAGACCTAGCAAAGCGTGGCGCTGAACTTGTCATCTTACAAGAACTGCACAACTCGCTCTACTTCTGTCAGGTGGAGGACGTGGATCTCTTTGATCTAGCCGAGCCCATCCCAGGTCCTTCCACCGCCTTCTATGGTGACCTAGCAAAGCAGTTGGGCATCGTCATCGTCACCTCTCTCTTTGAGCGCAGAGCTCCCGGCGTCTACCATAACACCGCTGTGGTGATTGAGCGTGACGGTAGCATCGCCGGAAAGTATCGCAAGATGCACATCCCCGACGACCCCGCATATTATGAAAAGTTCTATTTCACGCCCGGCGATCTTGGTTTCCACCCCATTCAGACCAGCGTGGGCCGTTTGGGAGTGCTGGTATGTTGGGATCAGTGGTATCCCGAAGCAGCACGATTGATGGCGTTACAGGGTGCCGATATGCTGATCTACCCCACCGCTATAGGCTATGAGCCCACCGATACACCCGAGGAGCAACAGCGTCAGCGCACCGCTTGGACCACCGTGATGCGTGGCCATGCCGTAGCTAACGGCTTGCCCGTAGTGGCAGTCAACCGCGTAGGCTTTGAGCCGCACCCGCTATCAGATACGCAGACGGGTGGTAGCTGCAGCCAAGGTATACAGTTTTGGGGTTCTAGCTTCGTAGCCGGACCACAAGGCGAACTGTTCTATCAAGCCTCAGACAATGAAGAGGAGAGCCTTGTCTTTGACGTTGACATTGCTCATAGCGAACAGGTGAGACGCTGGTGGCCCTTCTTCCGCGATCGTCGCATTGACGCCTACGATGACATCTTGAAACGATTTATACCCTAAAGGAGATTCTTCCTTGAACCTATTTCTAAGCGGTCATCTGCCTGATTGCCTTGCAGATGACCGTCTATAACACCTTTTCACCCTCATTTCCCAACCCACTATCAACCTATTCTATGAAAAAAAGCCTAATCCTTCTCTCGTTTGTGGCACTCACTACATGTGCCCAAACCACCTCTAAGCAACCTTTTGCCTCTCTGCTCCCTACCCCAAAGCAGCTCACTACGGGCAAAGGCTGTTTCCGTCTTGATCGTCCTTATCGTCTAGAAGTGGCCCCCTCGCTGAAAGATGCGCCTGCGCTTGCCACCACAGCATGGGATGGTAGTCAGGCCGAAGCCACCTGTACGCGCGTGGTAAGCATACGCAATGGAGCACCAACGGATACCCGTCTCACGGCAGAACAAGCCGAAGAGTACTATCGTCTGCACGTTTCGGCGGACACCATCCTTGTATATGCCAAGACGCTTGTAGGTGCCAACCATGCCCTAGCCACCCTTGACCAACTGCGACAAGGCTCTTCCATCCCCGCTTGCGACATCTCCGACTATCCCACCTACCCTTGGCGCGGCTGCCATATCGACATCTCACGCCACTTCTTTCCCCTTTCTTTCTTGAAGAAACAGGTCGATGTGCTGGCTCATTATAAGATTAACCGACTGCATCTGCACCTTACCGATGCGGGTGGATGGCGCATGCAGATAGATCGTTACCCCCTACTCACCCAGCTGGCAGGCTGGCGTACCGAGTCAGACTGGACCAAATGGTGGATCGATAATGACCGCCGCTACCTCACCGAAGGCACTCCTGGCGCCTACGGAGGCTATTACACCAAGGACCAACTGCGTGAGCTGGTGTGTTATGCCACCCTTAGAGGCATCGAGGTGATACCCGAGATAGAGATGCCAGGACATAGCGAGGAGGTCACCACGGCCTATCCGGAACTGAAATGTGAGGGCAACAACGATGCGCAAGGTGACGTTTGCCCTTCCAACGAGCAGTCGTATGCCTTCTTCTGTAACATCCTAGACGAGGTCATGGAGGTATTCCCATCCCAGTATGTACACATCGGAGGCGACGAAGCCGGCAAAGATGCTTGGAGAAAGTGTCCCCGTTGTCAGCGCCGCGCCAAGCTATTAGGCTTTGACAGCACCAACGATCTTCAGGGATTCCTCATCCAGCGCATGGCAGCCTACCTCCGTCTGTACGGCAAGCAAGCCATTGGTTGGGATGAAGTGATTGACGACAAGCTCACACCCGCTATGCCCACACTGGGCGAGAACATGAATGTCATGGTGTGGCGCGACCTCACGCAGGCTACATTGGCTATGAAACGCGGTCACAACGTGATTCTCACACCTGGCGACTACTACCTCAATCGCGCTCAGGACGACCCCACCACGGGTCTATCCAAGGGCGACTCGTACCTGCCACTGCACGATGTGTGGCTGTTTGACCCAGCTAAGTTTAATGATCCCACGCTGAAAGGACGTGTGCTAGGCGTCCAAGGCAACCTCTGGACGGAGAATATAGCCACCACCGACTATGCCGAGTACATGCTATACCCACGCGAACTGGTCATTGCCGAGACCGGATGGAATGGCAAAGCAGCCGATTATGGCACGCTACGCGCCACCGTTGGGGCTCAGAGCAAATGGCTTAGCCAGAACGATGTGCACGCTTTTGACCTCACCAAGGAACGTGGCAACCGCAAAGAGTCACTGCAACCACCCGTCAAGCACCTTGCCTTCGGCGCTAAGGTGACCTACAATCAGAAGGTGTCACCACGTTACACTGGCTCCGGCGATGGCACGCTGACCGACGGACTACGTGGTGGATGGTCCAACAACGATGGCCGCTGGCAAGGCTTCTGCCAGACATCTGACACCACCAAAGCGCCATTTGATGTGACGGTAGACCTCGGCGAGGTGAAGACCTTCCGCTCCGTAGCACTCGACTTCATGCAAAATGACAACCCGTGGATCTACTTCCCCGAGCGATTCACCATCCTCACGTCGGACGATGGCGAGCATTTCACCACGCTCTATCAGCGCAACGAGGACAACGAACGGCTATCCTGCGTCGCTGTACGCACATGGCAATGGAACGGCAAAGCCTCTGCACGCTACCTACGCATACAGGCTCGCTTCCTCACTGCAGGCAAATGGGTGTTCACGGATGAGATTAAGGTGAAGTAAAATCACCATCCACATTGCACCAAATCACACACGATGGCATCAAGCAAGGCTTTCATCTCGCTTGATGCCATCGTTTTTTTTTATAATCGTCATAGCGCTTTCACGGGTTTGTAGTATGGCTTATGTATATTTGCAGTGAATCAAAACCATCCCCCAACGCTATGGATACAATCTTTCATTCGGCTCCGCTAGCCAATCAATGCTCTGATCGCGACTCGCTTTGGACGCTTATCTGCCGCCATCTGCGCCACACGCTCCTGCACTGGAACGACCTACAGAGCGAGAGCAGTTGGACAGAGTTAGGCGTCTTCCAGCTCTTTGGCATTCTCCTTTTCATCGTGCTCTACCCTCATTACGGGTCACTCACCCCAATGGCCGACTTCTGTCATCAGATGGCATTGGTAGCGATAGGCACTGTATTGTTTGCCTTACCAGAAGGGGCGTTGCTCGTTCGCTTCCTGCGCTGGGCACTACGTGGATGATGCACCCTTTGCATTGCTAGTCCCTTGTGGCTCAATTCTCCCACACCTCATAACCGATCTCATCGGTCAGGGTGCGCTCGCCCATCTCATAGCGATACGGCACAGCAGCATGTAGGGCAACCTTCACCTTGCCACTAGGACCGAGCACCACCTTCCTAAAGACCCGATAAGCCTCTGAGAGGTCACCTTCAGACGCTAGCCTATCCATGATCCACACATACTGGTTCATGGGATAACGTTTCATGAGGCGCATCATGGCAAACGCAAGATGCTCTGCCTGGGTGGGAGATGTGGTGGCAAAGAAGCCCGTCAGATCAAAAACGAACAATGAGGGAAGCTCCGATTCGGCTTCCCAGAATGCCTCTGACAGGTCATCAAAGGACGACAAGAATCGCACCAGCTCCTCTTTATATCCTTGTCCCATAAGGAACGTCCATCCCATATTCCTCAGCATAGCTGAAGAATCGATGCCCACATAGTGGATCGAAGCAGCGGAAGCAAACCTATGGAGGAATGCCGAACCGCTAGGAGCACCGCCACACCCTACGTCGATGAGATGAACGCGCGTAGGCATAGCTTGTATCTTCGGCTCTAGGTAGGACGCCGCACTGTCCAGCACCACTTGCATACACAGATAACGCTCACGCATGAGGTAATAGCCGTATAGCAACGCTTGTTCATAAGGACTGAACACGCGCCGAGTCCCATCCTCCGAAGCTGAGGTATGAACGCTCTGCGCCTCATCAAAAGAGCTTCTGCCATAGCCTATGATGTTCATATTCACATCCCGCTTGTTACCCAAGATAAGGTCGGGCCACACGGTATCGGCATCGCTCTGTATGGGTTTGATTACTAGACGGTCAAATATTTCGGCAAACGCCGCATCCATCTGATAGGTACGGTGCGCATAAGACGCATTGTCTATGCTGACAACAGGCTGCACCTCAAAGTCACCACGGATATACGATTGTGGCTCTATTTGGAAGAAGGCGTCCTTGCTCTTAAGGTAGGCTATCAGCTTATAGAAGGTCAGATCCTCCGCCAGCAGACGCGCATTGCCCACCATGACCAGATTGTTCTCAGCCCGCGTCATCGCCACATTGAGTTTCCGGTCGATCACCGCGCCATCATTGGGGTCTACATACTCGTTGCTGGTAAGGAAAGAAAGCTGATAATACCTCTTCACCGTGAAGCCATAGATGATGAGATCGCGCTGACTGCCCTGGTATCTCTCCACGGTGTCAATCGAGATATCGTGCAGACAGGTGATGTCAAGGGCTTTGGCTTGTCGGTCTATGGCGTTGCGTATGGTGGAGATCTGGTTGCGATAGGGCACGATAACACCGATAGAACGCTGGATATCAAAGCTGTCACGCATCATCAGGTATCCTTGTATGACCGTGGCTGCTATCATCTCGGCTTCCACCTGATTGACCTTGTCCGACTCCTCTGCCTCGCTTGCCGCCTCACAGGACACAAACGCCACCCGACGGGTCTGCAGCATATTGGCGATACCATTGCTATGGCTGGCGGTGAGCGGTGTGCCGGCTTGCTGGTGAGGCAAGGGCACGGGTTTGAGCGCATTGTTATAGAAGGCATAGTTGGGGAAAGCGGCTATATCGGGGTGCATACGTCCTTGCCGTGTCAGCATGTAACAGCACTGCTTATTGTCCTTACCATAGGTGTTCATGAGTCGTTCAAAGATCGATTGACGGCAGTCGACCAGTCCGGCGGCATTGAGCTGCGCATCCATGATGACCGATTCGGCGGCATCTTGTTGCACCACGGCGGGTAACTGCTTCTCGTCACCAATGAGGACAAACTTCCCGATGGCGTTCTCCCCATCATGTTTGACGCTCATCAGCGGCAGAATGTAAGGCTCCAAAATCTGCGAAGCCTCATCCACGATAGCCAGATCAAACCGCTTCAGACCGAAGAGGGCGATATGGGCATTGAGCGCCGTGGTGGTGCCGCAGAAGATTCGGGTTTCAGCTATCAGACGTCTCACGCTGGCGGTGGTCACCTGTGGCAAGGCGTCGACCTTTTGTTCCAAGAGATAAGGACGATAGTCGGGGTTGCAGCCATGAGCTGACCCAAGCCTAACGAAGTCGAGTTGATGCTCCTTCAGTTTGCTACAGATCTCGTCCACAGCCCTATTGGTATATGCCATCAGCAACACGGAGGTACCGGGAGTGGCGAGGTGTTCCTGCAAGACATTAAGCATGCCATACGAGGTCTTACCTGTTCCGGGTGGACCGATGATGAGATAGATGTCCTGCGCCTGCTTGGTGTGGAGCACAAGGTCATTAAACTCGCTTGAGATAGGCGTGCTGTAATCACCCGTCAGCTGCTGCGTGGTATCCACATTGGGCTTCCGCCGACCTAGTATCAGGTCTCTACGATCCTTGTTGGCACCGAGGAACGACTGCATACCCTTATATAGTGAGGAATAGGACGACTCCATAAAGTCGTGCTCTATCGCCCAAACCGTATCCTTATGGTGGTAATGCCTGAAGACCTGCGTATGTTGTGGGTTGCGCAGATGCACCTCTACCCCATCGACGTGGATAGCGGTAAGGGTGGCTCTGAATAGCAAGACGGCTGTGGCATCGGGTTCATTGCCTACCTGATAGGGATAGAACATGACGATGTCACCCACACGGAAGTTGGACAGATCGGCATCCATCCCTTCGCTAAAGCTGAAGTGGATATCTTCCTGCACAGCCTCTTCCTCTTGATAGTGTATCGAGAGCCGTTCATAGATGTTACCCGCTTGTCGTTTTTCGGCTATCGAGGCGTTCCACACGCTTGCAAATCCTGAGTCTTCCTTGGTATGGTTGCCTATCCTTGAGAGCATGTGCTCGGTGGATAGGAAGTGCATGAAGCGGAAGTAATAAGCTTGCTCCAAGGGATCAGCCGTCTTGATTTGGGAAAGCAACTGGTCTATCTGCGGTTTGTGATAGCGTTCCCATAGGGTGTTATGCACACCGGGGAAGATGCTCTCAGCACTCATCTGCTTGAGCACCTCCATTCCGTCGCGAGCAAAATGCATCTCGCTCCAAGCCAGGAAGTTTCTGACCTTGAATGCCTCAAACAGCAGTTCGGGTGCTGTCTCTAGGTATACCAGACCGCGGGCGTACTTGGTATAGAGCAGATTGGTGCTGATATCTACATTGGCTTTCTTGAGATAAGCATAATGGAAGAGCGCCCGATAGAGCAACAACTGCACATAGTGCTTGGTCTGATAACGTGGTCTGCCATCGGTCTCGGGCCATCGTCCCTTACCACTCTTCTGCTCGATGATGGTGGAATAGTCGAGGTGGATAAAGTCCATACGTCCTTGCAGACCGAGCGTGGGACAGACGAAGGAGGGCTCAACGATGAGATGATCGCTTGAGAAGGTCTTATTGTTAGTCAGATGTACGCGGTTCTCACTGATGATATCCTGGATGTTGCGTTTCTGCTGCTTGGCTTCGACATGAAAGTCGGCACCCACCTCGGGACAACAAGCTATGGAGAGGGCATTGCGACGGAAGAAGGTCAAGGCACTGTCGCGGTACGGGAGGTCTTGTTGGAAGCACGCCTCATCAAGCAACTGGCTCGCGAAGTTACCCAGCAAGATGGGTTTGGTGGTGGGAACCGATTTCAGTTTACTGATCACTCCCAGTCGGGCAGAGGTGCCATACTCCTCAAAGCATCCCGCAACGGAGGTCACATTGAGAAGCACATCGGGGTTGTAGATAATCAGTTCGGGAAGGAGGACATCGTCCTCTAGGCGCGATCGCACCAGACTGAGCACATCGCCCTGAGCCAAAAGGGGGATGAGGTAAGCCCAATTGTTCCTCTGATAAGGATTGATGGTGACATAATCCACCTTCACCTGGCTGCCATCATCCGCACGTGTGACGTAGATATACTGGTCATCCCATCGATCTACGGTGCAGCGTAAGGCATCTATCACACTGGCCTTATTGTCATGGGAAGCCGATTGGCGACCCTTAGCATCGCCATCGGGCATCTGCTGCAGGAGCGATTGGGGCACAGGGCATCCGTCATAGATCAAGCTGATGAAGCGGCACACGGCTCCTAAGTCTGCCGGATAGGTCTGTTGCAGATCGGCTTCGGCTTGCGTCTCTAGATGACGGAGATGCACGCGCACTTGGTTGATATCATATACAAGGCTTCTATCGTCACTCTTCGATCGCAGGTAGGCACGCAAGAGATACTGTATCTTAGGGAACAATCCAGCAAACAGCTCTTTCATCCCGCTCAACTTCTGATTGACGGCTTGCGTGAACACATTGTTCAGCACTCCATAACGGCGCTTAACGGGCCATGAAGCATCAATCTGAGCTAAGGTATCAAAGTATTCGGTAGCTGGTGTGAGGTAATGAAAATGCTCTGAGGAGCGTGTTGATTGTTCCATATATGTGTGATGGTGTCTGAGGGCGTTCTTGTTCTTACTTGTTTGGGAATGTAAAGATACGCTTTTTCGGGGATATTTCAGTGACTGAAGCTTACTTTTTATAGGACAATAAAGCCACCACCGCCCCTCAGCATGCGCCCACCCTCTAACTCGTTGGGCTCATCTTAGTAGGCGATAGATAGGGTACGGAAAGGTAACGGAGGCGCTATGGGATGGAAAAATAAATTGTTTTTCTGAAGGAATTAATTTATTTCTTGCTAAAAAATAAATTGTTCTTGGAGCAGAAAGCTTTCGTTTGAGGATATAAGAAAGGCTTCAAGAGAATATGAAAGAAGTTTCGAAGCATCATGGAACATGTTTCGAAGCATCATGAAACAAGCCAAAGAGAAAATCAGAAAACTATCCACAGCTCCCATAGACTACGGATGCGAGATTTTCAAACGAACCGAAACTGAATCACTAGAAATCTTAGATTGGGCCTTTTGGCGTGTTCGGCAAATTTCACGCGCCCTTGCTTTCGTCTTTAGGCGGATAGCTCTTTGCGTCTTTCTGATTTTAGAATGCGCCGTCAATAAGAATAGACTGAAGCAGCGAATGGCGTGAGAGGAAAACTGATAGTAAGAAAAATCCCCGTAAATCTTGCGATTTACAGGGATCATTCTGGGTGGAAGGTGGGACTCGAACCCACGACATTCAGAACCACAATCTGACGCTCTAACCAACTGAACTACGTCCACCATGTTAG